>NZ_CP023540.1:646575-969863 GCF_003692615.1 Chryseobacterium sp. 6424 | reverse complement strand
ACGGCCACGCGAGACCCTCTGGTGAAAACCGCCCGCCTTGAAATTGCCGTAGATGATTTATCTGCCTCAAAAACTTTGTTAAGGCAAAAAATAAGGGAAAACAACGCAGAACTCGTCGATGAGAATTTTAGTCAGAACGAGGGGATTAAACGTGAATATTACACGGCGCGTGTTCCGTTATCGTATTTCGATCAGTTAGTGAACGATCTATCGGGAAATCTTGGGGACATACAGTCAAAAAGTATGGCTTCCGAAGGCCGTGATTATGATGCTTCACAAATCTGCGAGGTGGAGGTAACATTGCTTCAGCAGGATAATTTTGCTCAAAACCCTGATGAATCTGAAGGCGAGGCGACCGGTGCCAAAGGGGCGTTCTTGAAAGGCCTGGATTATCTTGAAAAAACGTTTATATTTCTGTTACCGTTCTGGCCACTCTTTTTAATCGGAGCAACTGTATGGTATTTCATCAGCAGAAATAAAAAGAAAAAAGCACGCGAAATGCACGAGCAGCAAACACCACAGCTTCAAACTGAGGAATATCCGACAGAAAACCAAACTTCTACAGAACCGTTGGGGGATCAACAGAATCATACGACACCCGACAGTGATTACAGTAAATATCTGCCAAAGAAATAACTAAAAAGCCTCCCATTGCATGGCGGGAGGCTTCATTCTTACTTCATATTCACTACGCGGTCGACGACATAGCGGGTATTGCCGCGCCATGGCAGTACGCCATGATATTCTTTATAGTGCAGGTCGAAAGTTTTGCCATTATTTACTTCAAGCTGTTTGAAGATGGCTTCGTCTTCAATAGAAAACTCGAATTCGTAACTCGTCAGGCTGCCCGTACGGGGATTAGAGCCGAAACCTTGCTGAATGAGTTTGCCCTCATAGGTCTTGAAAAGGTTGCCTTTTTTCACGGCATAATTCAGTACGCCGGATTTTACGCCTTCACCGAATACAAAATAGTATTTGTAATACACAAGGCCGATAAGCAGCAACAGTACAGCAACGATTGTAATCCACAGATATCTTTTCATAGCGAATAATTAAGTGGTTTATTTGGCGATACTTCGGGAAATTACAATCTTCTGGATTTCTGAAGTACCTTCATAGATTTGGGTGATCTTGGCATCACGCATCATTCTTTCCACATGATATTCTTTTACATAACCATATCCACCGTGTATCTGTACCGCTTCTACAGTAATATCCATCGCGACTTGTGAAGCGTAGAGTTTCGCCATCGCACCGATTTCAGAGATGTCCTTACCTTCATCTTTCTCGGTCGCAGCTTTATAGCACAACATTCTTGCCGCGGTGATCTGCGTAGCCATGTCAGCTAATTTAAAGGCAATCGCCTGGTGATTAATGATTTCTGTACGGAACGCTTTTCTGGTCTTCGCATACTTCAAAGCCAGTTCATAAGCGCCTGAAGCAATCCCTAATGCCTGTGAGGCAATCCCGATACGGCCACCGTTAAGTACCGCCATGGCAAAATTGAACCCGAAACCGTCGGCCCCGATTCTGTTTTCTTTCGGTACTTTTACGTCGGTGAAAAGTAAAGAATGTGTATCGCTTCCGCGGATACCGAGTTTATCTTCCTTTGGCCCAATTTCAAAACCTTCCCAGCCTCTTTCTACGATAAATGCGTTGATGCCTTTGTGTTTTTTTTCAGGATCTGTTTGTGCGATCACGATATAATAAGTAGCGTTTCCACCGTTGGTAATCCAATTCTTGGTACCGTTCAGCAGATAATGGTCACCCATATCTACAGCGGTAGTTTTCTGTGAAGTGGCATCAGAACCGGCTTCCGGCTCAGAAAGTGCGAATGCGCCAATCACCTCACCACTAGCGAGTGGTTTCAGGTATTTCATTTTCTGCTCCTCGCTTGCGTATTTTTCAAGACCTGCGCAAACCAGGGAGTTGTTTACCGACATCACTACGGCTGCGGAAGCATCTACCTTGGCAATCTCCTCCATGGCGAGTACGTAGGAAACGCTGTCCATCCCGGCACCGCCATAGCGCGGATCTACCATCATCCCAAGAAAACCGAGTTCTCCCATTTTCTTCACCTGTTCGTGCGGAAACTTCTGTTCATTGTCTCTCTCTATAACGCCCGGCAAAAGTTCATTCTGTGCGAAATCTCTTGCTGCCTGCTGAATCATCAATTGTTCTTCAGATAAATTAAAATTCATAAAAAATATAATTGTTAGTCTGTAAATCTACAATTTTTCTGAAAAACCAAAAACCGGCAAAAGTTGTTTAAAAGATTAGCGAAACACACTACCAGAGGAAAATAATTTAACAATAAGGCCATTATTTCATTGACAAACAGATACCACATTTCTTTTTTTGTTGTTTAAAATAAAAATAATATTTTTACATTTATCGCCGGTTAAATTTTCTAAAAACAAAACCCAGCTAAATAAATGACTATGACAATAAAGAGAATCTTTGATTTTTCCCAAAATGCCCTTGAAACATATCCTCGCGAGGATATGTTTGTAACCAAATACAATGGCGTTTGGGAAAAAACTTCTACCCAGGAATTTCACCAGTTAGGGAACAGGATTTCACGTGGTTTACTGAAACTCGGCATTAAACCAGGCGACAAAATCTCGCTTATTACCACTAACAGCCGTACGGAATGGGCGGTAATGGATTTCGGTATTTCGCAAATTGGCGCTGTATCCGTACCCGTGTATCCTACAATTTCAGCGGAAGATTATGAGTTTATCTTTAACAATGCGGAAGTGAAGTACTGTTTTGTCTCGGATGCAGATTTGCTCGCAAAAGTGCTTAAAATAAAAGCCAGCGTACCAAGCCTGCAGGGGATCTTCACCTTTGACCAGGTGGAAGGAGCGGCTAACTGGAATGAAGTGCTGGATTTGGGGAACAGCCACGATAACCAATCCGAAGTGACCGACCTGGCCAACAGCATCAATACCGAAGACCTGGCCACCATCATCTACACATCTGGCACCACCGGAAGGCCAAAAGGTGTGATGCTGACACATCAAAATATTGTCTCAAACGTACTGGCGTCCAACTCCAGAATTCCGCGTGTAAAAGGCTTGGAGTACAACGACATCAAAATCCTCAGTTTCCTGCCCATCTGCCATATCTTCGAACGGATGCTCTTCTATCTTTATCAATACAACGGTTATTCGGTCACATTCGCGGAAAGTATTGACAAGATGGGGGACAACATCAAAGAGGTAAAACCGCATATCATGACGGTGGTACCACGCCTTATCGAAAAGGTATATGACAAGATCTACGACAAAGGCAGCAGCGCAGGCGGTCTGAAATCGAGGATCTTCCACTGGGCACTCGGCGTGAATAAAGCCAAGCAACATATAGGCAAACCCAGCGGACTACAAGAGATCATCGCAGACAAACTGGTATTCAGCAAATGGCGCGAAGGACTGGGTGGCAATATCATCACGCTGGTTTCCGGTTCCGCAGCCCTTCAGCCTCGTCTAAACAAAATGTTCCAAAATGCCGGAATCCCAATTTTAGAAGGTTATGGCCTTACGGAAACCTCCCCGGTGATCTCGGTGAACAGTTTCGGTAAAATAAAAATCGGAACGGTGGGCCACGTACTTGAAAACCTTGATGTTAAAATTCAGGAGGACGGCGAAATTACCGTAAAAGGACCTTCAGTTTTCAAAGGTTATTTCAGAAATGAGGAAATGACCAAAGAGGCCTTTACCGAAGACGGCTACTTCAAAACTGGTGACATTGGCCATATTGACGATGAGGGTTATTTACACATCACCGACCGTAAGAAAGAGATGTTCAAAACATCCGGTGGGAAATATGTGGCGCCACAGGTTATTGAAAATATGGCAAAAGCATCAAAATTCATAGAGCAAATTATGATCGTAGGCGATGGTGAGAAGATGCCATGCGCGCTTGTACAGCCCGACTTTAATTTTGCCAGTCACTGGGCCGAAAGAAAAAGCTATAACATCGGTACCACACCTGCTGAAATGGCTAATAGCAAAGAGCTTAGAGAAAGAATCGCAAAAGAAATCGATTATCTGAATACCAAACTTGGCAACTGGGAGCAGATCAAGAAATTCGAGCTGACGCCTGAAGCCTGGACGATCGAACAGGGCGTATTAACACCCACGCTGAAGCTAAAGAGAAAGGCACTGAAAGAGCGGTACATCAAGCTTTACAACAAAATGTATGGCCACGAAGCCTAAAATGAAAGCACGGTTTACAGACCGTGTTTTTTTTGAAGTGATGATGACTATTATTAATTAAAATGGATGACAAAATCACTTGATATACTAATTAATAAATCTCCCGTTCTTTCTCAGTCATAGAACGCTTCAGGATAAGCCACGTCGCATCCCCACGCTCAGGTGCAGAAAATGAAAGAAGGCATTGCCCAGCTTCTGCGTGATGGCATTAACTCGCTGAATGATGTTTAAAGATGCCGCTGAAAATACTGAGTAGCCTTAAAAAATTAATGCTTTAAAGTGCAAAGTCTGTGTGCGTTTTTGCTCTCCAAAGCGTTATTTTTGCAGTCCTATGGCGCAGACTAAAACCTTACTCAACCTCTTCGATTTTTCCCAGAAAGTAAATTACCGCACTGAAATCCTGGCCGGGCTTACCGTGGCGATGACCATGATTCCGGAATCGCTGTCGTTCGCGATACTGGCGGGCTTTCCGCCCTTGGTGGGTTTGTACGGCGCTTTTATCATGGGGTTGGTAACGGCTATTTTTGGTGGAAGGCCCGGACTCATATCCGGCGGCGCGGGTGCCACCGTGATCGTACTGATCGCGCTGATGAAATCCCACGGCCTTGAGTATGTTTTTGGCGCTATCGCCCTGGCGGGCGTGCTGCAGATCCTTGTCGGCTTGTTCAAACTCGGCAAATTTGTAAGGCTGGTGCCACAACCCGTGATGTTCGGTTTTGTAAATGGTCTGGCGATCGTCATCTTTATGTCGCAGTTCGAGCAATTTAAAGTCTCCACGAACGGACACACCGAATGGCTTACCGGAACACCGTTTCTAATCATGTCCGGACTCGTCGCGCTCACCATTGTCATCGTGGTGCTGTGGCCGAAATTTACCAAAAAGATTCCGGCTTCACTGGTGGCCATCATGGTGGTTTTCGCGCTGGTGATGATCTTTAATATCGACACCAAACGCGTGGAAGACATCGCCTCGGTAAGCGGCAGCCTGCCGCCATTCCATATCCCGAATATCCCGTTCACGTTCGAGACGCTGCAGGTGATTTTTCCGTATGCCGCGATTATGGCAGCAGTAGGTTTAACGGAAGGACTTCTAACATTGAATCTCGTCGATGAAATCACCGGAACCAAAGGCAATTCGAACCGCGAATGTGTCGCGCAGGGCGGCGCCAATATCCTGAACGGATTTTTCTACGGAATGGGCGGCTGCCCGATGATCGCGCAAACTTTGGTGAATCTTTCCGCAGGTTCGCGCGCAAGGCTTTCAGGAATTGTGGCGGCACTCACCATTCTGGCCATCATCCTGGTTGGCGCCCCAGTGATCGGGAAACTGCCGATGGCGGCTCTGACCGGCGTGATGATCATGGTGGCCATCGGCACTTTTGAATGGACCAGCCTTAGGATTTTCAAACGGATGCCAAAATCGGATATTTTTGTGATGATCGTGGTGACTTTGATCACGGTTTTCCTTCACAATCTGGCACTGGCGGTGCTGATTGGTGTGATTATTTCCGCATTGGTTTTCGCGTGGGACAACGCCAAAAGAATCCGTGCGAGAAAGCATGTGGATGAAAACGGCGTGAAGCATTACGAAATATACGGCCCGCTGTTTTTCGGTTCTGTGGCGGGTTTTGCGGAGAAGTTTGATCCTGCCGGTGACCCTGCGGAAATTGTTATTGATTTTAAAGATAGCCGCGTGGTAGATATGTCGGCCATTGAAGCGCTGAACAGCCTCTCCCGCCGCTACAGCAAGCTGGGAAAAACCGTGCGACTGCAACACCTCAGCCCCGACTCCATCAAACTCCTGAAAAACGCCGACGCCATCATCGAGGTGAACATCGCTGAAGATCCGGAGTATATGGTAAGTGAGAAGGATTAAGGGCCCTTGCGGTGTTTATGCGCAGATTTAATTAACTATACTATTATAACGTTAGCGGTTTTGCGGCTATCAACGAAGATTATTGCACTGCGCTTCTCACTTTCAACACAGGCATCGCCCGTAGTTCGATTCAACTCAATTATTTCTACAACATCACAGCATTATAACTCCAATAGCTTATTAGATTTATAATGGATTTTCATTGGACTTATATTGGACTTATATGCAAGATGACCGTTCCTTGAGATATTCCTCGCCAACAAAAATACCGAACTGTTACAGGCAAATGTGGGATGACCATTACCACCTCAACATTTAAGGCAAAAAAGACAGTTTCGCTGTAGCCTAACTATTTCTTTCTCCTAAAAAGTTTCAAAACAGTCTATTTTGAACATTCTATACTTGATACTCATAGTCCGTGGACTTATTTACATCTATTTCGGAAATTTGACCCAAATAATTGTGAATGGCTACAACATATTCTAAAGATGAGAAAGCCTATTTAGAACGAATAGGAAACCAAATACGAGAGCTTCGTACTAAAGCCTACTTATCTCAAGAAAAATTAGCTTTTGAATGCGAGCTTGATAGAACATATATCGGTTCTGTTGAGAGAGGCGAAAGGAATATCTCCGTCATCAATCTACGAAAAATCGCAAAAGCCTTAAAAATAAAAGTTCCCGTTTTATTGAATATTGAAGAATGAATAAAGAACTTAAAATTCCACCAAAGTCAGTTGCAATACTGACTAAATCAGACACATTAGCAAAATACTTTTCTGAATTAGTTGGACAACCATTCACCTTAACCGGTAAAACGAGAACAGACGGCTCAAATATTCGTAAATTGATCGCTTCGACTTTAGAAAAACATCCATTACCCGAATTAGCCGAACCAGGACAATTTGAAATTGTCCACCAAAAGCGAAAGGCGTCCCTAAAATTACTCGTGAATTTATCGACTCCTATATTGTTACAAGTGGAGCATCATATAACCTGTAAGTTTGGAATAGAATTCCAGCAACGGAAACATTATTGGTAAAATACGAATCGGGCGAAAGTCTGAAATGTACTGATGTTCGTTTTGTTTTTGTGACAATTGATACGGAAAATAACAAAATTGCTTCGGTTATTATTCTTACTCCTCAATACATTGAACAGAAGTTTGGCAAGTTTGGTAAACCTACAATTAAACACCAACTTTTAATTTCGAGCAAAGTAAGAAAAGAAATTTACGAGCGAGAAGATAAAATCCTTTCATTTCCAGATTCTAAAAAACTCTCCTATCAAATTCGACAAGAATACGAACCACCAAAATCGGGAATGGTAGAAGAACCGAGTATTAAAAATTTGTTTTCTATTAGTTTATTGAAGAAAATGGTTGCTGAAAAACTAATTGGTTTCAAATTAGATGCAGCGGCTACCAAAAATAGAGGACAAGCATTAGAAAAAAAGTTCTTGAATTGTTAGGTTACGAAGTGAATGAAAACGACCTTTTGTATGGAGCTTTTCCTGATATTCGAAATCGACTTTTGGAAGTTAAAGTTCAGGATAGTCCAACCGTAGATTTAGGTAAATTTTCGCCGGAAAAAGAGGAGATTGTTATTGAGGATTCAGGCTTGACAACCTTTGATGTCCGTTATTTGATAGCATTGACAAACCCAAAAACAGAAATAATCGAAGGAATTATACTTTCGCCCGGCGAGAAATTAGGGGAATTATTTTCTTATGTGAGTGCAGAAAGTTACAAATGTCAGCGAGCAATACCAATGTCGTTTTTTAAAAGTCAAAATGGAAAATCCGTTTTTAATCCAAAGTAAAAACAGGTTCAACTCCAAACGATTTGGCAACAGCAATTTCTAACTGATTTTCCAAATCAGAAATGACTGTTTTATCGTTAAATTGATTTAACTCTTTGACGATAGCAATTATTCCCTTCGCAACCTCTGAATTAAAATCGGGTAACGTGTATTTCTCTACATACTGAGTAAAGTATCTTCTTCTGCCCGAATATAATTTGTTGTTAAACACCAAATCGTGGTATTTTGTCATTAGTTTTGAATTGGCAATTCCTTGAATCAAGAAAAGTTTTTCGACATCAGATTCTTTAAGGCGGATTCGCAATTACAATATCAAATGAATTATTAACAGAAGATGTACATTCATGAAATAATGACGGAGTATTTTGTGAACTCGGCACATCAACAGATAGTAAAAAATCTTTGTGAACTAAATCAGATTTATCCTTTCCAAAACAAAATAAACGGTCTTTGGCAAAACTCAAATACTGTTCATTTGCATCATAACCAGTTAGCGAAAAATCAATTGCTTTTTCATTCAGGGCTTCTCCCATTGCAATTAATAATTCCCCTTCTCCACAAGCAGGGTCAAGAATACGGTTATTTATTGGTTGAGCATACAACGCAATTCTGTCAGCCAAAAAAACTGCAAGTTCTTTCGGTGTAAAGGTCGCACCAGTATTTTTTATTTGCTCTTTGGTTATCATCTTTGACAAAGATACTTAAAATCATCAAAACTGCAACGAGAAAAGTTAAGATTTTTACGATTAATTCTGAAAAACCATAAAATGCACTACAGTAAAAACATAACCAACACGAAAAACAAGAACGCCAGACTGTAACCAGGATTTTGCAAAAGAGCAGTTTAAGTGCTTCGTATAAAACTTTTTAGTAAATTTAAGCATTCGCACTTCTTTTAAACTTTGGTGCTAAAATCCGCTCCCTCGCAAAGCTCCAAACCGTTAGTTGCAACTTTACAGTCACACCCAACACAATAAAATGTGGTATAACAAATTTGCTTTTTCCAACAAACAAGACGGACTCAAGGAAGTTCCGATCGCCAGTTATTTCTCTGAATATGTGACTGAAGAAGAAATTAAACTGTATCCTGACATTAAAAAACTTTATCCAGAATTCCTAGATTACGAGAAACTCATAATTCCTAAAAACCTCACATTGACAACGGAATTTCGTGAGCTTTTGGAATACTCAAATGGCGGTGGAATAATAAACGGAGACAGAGAATTTGGATATTTTTCCTTGCAAGATATTCGCTATTATTATTTCGCCTACGGTTTTCCATTGTCGACACCCTATTTTTTACCAATTGCATTTAATGGTGGAGGGACATTTTACGCTTACGATTTCAGAGACTTAACAGACATTAAAATTGTAGCAGTTGGAGCCGGCGACTTAGAATATGAAAGTTCAGTTGTCCTTGGCCGGACTTTAGAAGAGGTTTTAAGCAAGACCATAAACATAGAAGAAGAGCTCGATATACTTTATCAACGAGCAGAACCTACTGAAAAGGGAATGAGAATAACTGAAATCTACAAAGCGCTTAAAAAAATTAAAAAGGACAAAGACGAAGAAAAAATTGACCTAAAAAGCTATATTCAGACTAAGCGAAAACTTGAAACTGAACTCAATGAATTGAAGATATAAACCGACAAAAGCAGCCGCTAACAAGGGTGACCGTCGCGCAACCTCAAATTACAGCAAACTCTGAAAATTCAAAAAAAAACAACCTCTTTAATCACCCGAAAGTTTAAAGCACCCCTGCAACAACCTTTCGGGTGTTCCCGAAAACTCCACGCACCCCTGCAACAACCTTTCGGGTGTCCCCGAAAACGCCAAACACGCGTGTAACAGGCTTTCCGGTGTTCCGGAAAAGTCAAAGCAGACCTGCAACAATTTTAATGATAATTAGATAAATTCCTTAGCAAATATTGATTATTCCCGTCTGTAAAAGAATAAATTTATATATTTGAAAATCAAATGATCGCTATGCAAGACTGCCTGGAATGTGGCGAGAAAATCATCGGTCGCAGCGATAAGAAATTCTGTAACGACGGTTGCCGGAACGCCTACAACAACAAACACAACAAAGATTCCACTAACCTGATGCGCAACATCAACAATAAGCTGCGCAAGAATCACCGCATCCTTTCTGAACAGAAATTCATTGAAGGCAAAGCCAAAACTACCCGCAATAAACTCATGGCCGAGGGTTTTGATTTCAGCTATTTTACAAGCCTGAAAGTCTATAAAAACGGCGCCGAATACCGCTTCGTGTATGATATTGGTTATAAATACCTGGAAGATGATTGGATCTTGCTGGTGCGGAAGGATTGAGCAGGCTGCGGCGATGTATATCTGTATCTGTGCCCAACACTGAAAATCATTTTGAGATTGCCAAACTATTTAATACTTTTGCACCGCGCGGGATGTAGCGCAGCCCGGTAGCGTACTTGCATGGGGTGCAAGGGGTCGCTGGTTCGAATCCAGTCATCCCGACGAAAAAAGAGCAGTTTGATGAACTGCTCTTTTATTATGTTTCGGCTCAGCGTTTCCTGCAATTTAGAAGATATTACCCGAATCTGGCTTTTTGATCCCTTCAATAGCTTTAAATGCTTTAAGCCTAATTAATATCCAGTTGACGTTGAAATGCCGCAAAATATTTTGCGATATGGTAGCCATCTGCCAACCCATGATGGGCCTCCACCGAAACCGGCAGGAACTTTCGGCCTTCCCTATCAACGATCTTTCCGAAGGTAATCTTCGGGACAGCATCATTCCTATTAAAATTAGTGGGATGCAGAATAGCGGTGAACGAAAGCCAGGGCAAGGTAGAATGGCGTATCAGCCCGGTTTTTGTGTCGTCATCATTCAATCTTAAGCCAGTAGAGTTC
The DNA here is from genome assembly GCF_003692615.1 of Chryseobacterium sp. 6424. NCBI lineage: Bacteria > Pseudomonadati > Bacteroidota > Flavobacteriia > Flavobacteriales > Weeksellaceae > Chryseobacterium > Chryseobacterium sp. 6424. Next base: position 959,057 of record NZ_CP023540.1, on the reverse strand, counting down.
TGCACTTCCGCAATCTCTCTCCGCAGTTCTTTGGCAAAAGTCTGGAAGTCTGCTGAAAACTTCACGAAAATAAAAGCAAAAGTACCGTCTGCCCGTGCAATGGTCGCGCCGGCATCTACCGAATCATAAAGCACAACCTGATTATCGGCGATGCGCAGTTTCAGCTCTTCTACGGTATTTACCGCCAACATTGATTTGTGTAGATAAGTGGCAAAGAAAGATTGGTTCCTTTCTTTTGCATTACGGTACGTCTCCGTACAATCTACCTCAGCGGTGATGCCGAAAAATGGGCTGGCCATTTTAGAGAAAAACTCAAAATGTTCCTTTCGGTTCCAGGTTTCGGTATCGATGATTTTCATAATGATTTTCAGCTTGTTATTGAAACCCAATCTTACAGGATGTTCGATAGGAAGACAGACTTCCGTTAATCTTCGGTGATCAAACGGATTTTGTCGTCTAAAATCTCAATTTTCTTATCGCGGTACAGTCCGCCAATGGCTTTCTTAAAGTTTTTCTTGCTCATCTGAAGTTCTTGTTTGATTTCCTCGGGCTCCGATTTATCTGAAAGGTACAGCAACCCATAGTTCTGCTCAAGCCTATCAAGGATGATTTGCTGAAATTCATCATTATTCTCGTAACCTTCCGGCTGTAATGATACATCGATTTTACCGTCCTCGCGGATGGCTTTGATGTACCCAACTTCTTCTGACAGCGGGAAGAGTTTTTTATACACATCAGAGCCGTAAACCAAGCCAATATACTGTTGGTTGATAACGACATTCCACCCGAGTTCTCCCTCACCCATCAAGATCAGTTGTACTTTATCACCTTTGCGGAAGGGCAAGTCTTCATAAGTTGGGTTACGTTTGAATCTGGTGGTACCGGTAATCAAACCTACACTTTCATCAAAATATACATGTACAAGATACCTTTTGCCTTCTACAATCTTCTGTTTTTGTTGTTTGTACGGGATAAAGAGATCCTTGATGATTCCCCAGTCCATAAAGGCACCGCTGGGCAAGCTTTGTACACAAGACATCACGGCAAACTGGCCTACTTCGGCATTGGGTTTCTCGGTAGTAGCTTTCAGGCGGTCATCATCCTGATAGACGAAGACTTCCATTTCATCACCAATTTCGGCACTTTCGGTGGCAAAAATTTTGGGTAGGAAAGCGCGTTCCCCGTTTTCATCTTCCAGAAAAAATCCGGAATAGTTTTTTTCAGCGATTTTTAATAGTTGGGTTTTGCCGATGTTCATACAGATGGTATATTTAGCTGCAAAGGTAAGAAATCTAAAGGAACAGAAATTGCACAACCACGGCATGCCCTCTTCTGTCATTGCCAAATATTATTATAAACCTGAACGGGAGCTGCTTACCATCGTGTATGTCTCCGGTGCGGTATATCATTACCTTGATGTGCCACAAGCGGTGTTCGATGCGTTCCGGGAAGCATATTCAAAAGGAAATTTTCTGAATAAAAACATCAAACCGAACTTTCGGTATGTGAAAAGGGATTAAGGAGCGTTGTTAGCGCTTTGAGCGCTAACAACGCTGAAAAAATGGGAGAAAAAAAAAGAATCCGTTTCACACGGAAACGGACTCTTCGGTTATTAACTTTAAATCTTACATGTGGATGGCAATCTTCCCGGTCGCATCCAAAGCGGCTTCTTTAATGGCTTCCGCAAATGTTGGGTGTGCGTGGGACATTCTTGCGATATCTTCAGCGCTTGCCCGAAACTCCATTGCGGTTACGGCTGCGGCAATCATATCAGCGGCTCTGGCGCCGATCATGTGCACGCCTAGTACCTCATCGGTCTTTTCGTTGGCGATGATCTTGATGAATCCGTCAGTATCACCTGAGGCACGGCTTCGGCCCAAGGCTCTCATCGGGAAGTTACCGATTTTAATGGCCACACCTTCGGCTTTCAATTGTTCTTCGGTTTTGCCGACAGCCGCTACCTCTGGCCAGGTATAAACTACGCCCGGGATCAAGTTATAGTTGATGTGGGGTTTTTGCCCGGCAAGCTGTTCTGCTACCAATACGCCTTCTTCGGAAGCTTTGTGTGCCAACATGGCACCGGCTACCACATCACCAATCGCATAGATGTTAGAAACATTGGTCTGAAGCTGTTCATTGGTTTTTACGCGGCCTCTTTCATCAAGATCCACTCCGGCTTTTTCAAGTGCAAGGCCATCGGTATAAGGTCTTCTACCCACGGAAACCAATACGTAATCTCCCTCAACCACTACTTCTGCCCCTTTTTTGTCTTTAGCAGTCACTTTCACAGTGTCTCCGTTTCTTTCAACAGCCTGTACAGCGGTGGAAAGCATGAACTTGATACCTTGCTTACGCAGGACTTTGTTTAATTCTTTAGACAAAGCACCATCCATGGTAGGGATAATTTTATCCATAAACTCCACAACGGTAACTTCAGAACCTAATCTTTTGTACACCGACCCTAATTCCAGACCAATAACACCGCCGCCAATTACAATAAGATGTTTCGGGATTTCCTTAAGTCCCAGCGCCTCAGTTGAAGTGATGATGCGCTCTTTGTCTAAACTGATGAAAGGCAGAGAGCTTGGCTTGGAACCTGTTGCGATAATGGTATATTTCGAATCGATGGTTTCAGTGGAGCCATCATTTTTAGTCACTTTAATCTGTGTGGCAGATTCAAAACTTCCGACACCTTCAAATACGGTGATTTTATTTTTATCCATCAGGAAGGCGATTCCTTTGGTGGTTTGCTCTACCACTTCATCTTTGCGGGCAATCATGCGGGCAAGGTCTGCTTTTGGCTCACCAATCACAATCCCATGATTTGCAAAATTATGTTTGGCGTTTTCGAAGTGTTCGGAACTGTCCAGAAGTGCTTTGGAAGGGATGCAGCCTACGTTAAGGCAGGTGCCACCCATGGTGGGATATTTCTCGATAATAGCGGTTTTCATTCCGAGCTGTGCGCAGCGGATCGCCGCAACGTAACCTCCGGGGCCTGAACCGATAACAGTAACATCGAATTGACTCATTTTTATTCTTTTATTGGTTTAATTTTTAATATTTACAAAACTACAAATTTTGTGTGAGTGCCACACGTTTCTGATGGCTAAAAATTATCCGCATTTGGAGCTTCCGCAGTTTTTGCAGATCAGACAACCTTCCTGATAAACGACCTGATCCGAATGGCAGCTTGAGCATTTGCCTGAAGCCTTGGTACCATCTGCCACATATCTCTTGAGCGCTCTGGCAACACCGGCTTTCCAGTTATTGATGAATTCAGAATCCAGTTCGAGGCGGTTGATGAGTTCTACCACGTTTTCGATGGGCATCCCATGTCTGAGGGTTCCTGAAATGAGTTTAGCGTAGTTCCAGAATTCCGGATTGAATTTATGCGACAGTCCTTCGATGGTTGTTTTATAACCGCGCAGGTTTTTGAACTGAAAATCATAACGTGTCTTCCCGTTTTCGTCGCGGTTTTTTATGATAAGCCCTTCATTTACCCAACGTGGCAAAGAGATGCCTTCTTCGTCATCTGCCAGACCGGTGAAAATTTCGTAGGGTTTTTTATCGATAAGCCCCACAAAGGCAATCCATTTATCTTTATTATTCTGGAATCTTACGATTTCGGCTTCTAAAACCTGTGGTCTTTTGGTGGGGAAAATAGCTGGAACCTGGACTTCGGTTTTTTTCTCCTCACTGGAAATCAATACTCCGGAGCGTGAGCCATCACGGTACACCGTCACGCCCTTACAACCCACTTCCCAGGCTTTGATGTAAAGCTGATTCACGAGTTCTTCGGTGGCGTCGTTCGGGATGTTGATGGTTACAGAAATCGAATGGTCCACCCATTTCTGTATCGCGCCCTGCATTTCTACTTTACTCAGCCAATCGACATCATTAGAGGTTGCTTTATAATAAGGCGATTTTTCAATGATTTTATTGATCTCCTCTTGGGTATAATTTTTTTCGGTATCAATCCCCTGCACCTGCATCCACTGCTTAAAACGGTGATGGAACACGAGATATTCTTCCCAAGAATCGCCTACTTCATCTACAAAATCTACCCGAACATCCTTATCATTAGGGTTTACTTTCCTTCTTCTTTTATATACGGGTAAAAACACCGGCTCAATACCTGAGGTGGTTTGCGACATCAGCGAGGTGCTTCCGGTAGGCGCCACGGTGAGCAGCGCAATATTTCGGCGGCCATATTGCTGCATATCTTCATAAAGCGCCGGATTGGCTTCTTTAATTCTCTGTACAAAAGGGTTTTTCGCCTCTCTTTCAGCACTGTAGACCGCAAAGACACCACGCTCTTTTGCCAATGCTACAGAGGAACGATATGCGGCCAGTGCTAGTGTCTTATGTACTAAAGTCGAAAAATCATTGCCTTCTTTGCTGCCGTACTGTATATTAAGTGCCGCCAGCATATCGCCTTCCGCTGTGATGCCTACGCCTGTTCTTCTGCCTTCGATGGTTTTTTTACGGATCTTCAGCCACAGATTTCTTTCGGTTGCTTTTATATCATCCCCTTCAGGGTCCTGTTCAATTTTTTGAAGAATGGCGTCGATCTTTTCAATTTCAAGGTCAATGATATCGTCCATCATACGTTGGGCATAGCCTACGTGTTTACGGAAAAGATCAAAATTAAATTTGGCTTCTTTGGTAAAAGGATTCTCTACATAAGAGAACAGGTTTATAGCTAAAAGCCTGCAAGAGTCGTACGGACACAGTGGTATTTCGCCACAGGGATTGGTAGAGACCGTTTCGTAGCCCAAATCGGCATAACAATCCGGCAATGACTCTCTAATAATGGTATCCCAGAAAAGTACACCGGGTTCGGCAGATTTCCAGGCGTTATGGATGATTTTATCCCAAAGTTCGGTCGCTTTCACTTCTTTTTCAAATTTGGGCTGCGCACTATGGATGGGATATTTCTGGGTATAGCTGTCTTTTTCCACCACGGCCTTCATAAACTCATCATCAATACGCACCGAAATATTGGCACCCGTGATTTTCCCCTGCTCTAGTTTAGCATCAATAAAGTCGCCGGAATCCGGATGGTTAACCGATACGGAAAGCATCAGCGCACCACGGCGGCCATCCTGCGCAACCTCGCGCGTGGAGTTGGAATACCGCTCCATAAAAGGCACCAAGCCTGTCGAAGTAAGCGCAGAGTTTTTAACCGCGGAACCTTTCGGCCGAATATGGGAAAGATCGTGTCCCACACCACCACGGCGTTTCATAAGCTGCACCTGCTCTTCATCAATCTTCATGATGCTGCCATAAGAATCGCTGTCGGTACCGTTGCCAATTACAAAACAATTTGAAAGTGAGGCAATCTGAAAATCGTTGCCAATCCCTGTCATCGGGCTGCCCTGCGGGATGATATACTTAAAACCCTTAATGACATCGAAGATTTCTTCTTTTGAGAGCGGATGCGGATATTTGGCTTCAATCCGCGCAATTTCCGAGGCAATGCGATGGTGCATGTGATCGGGCGTTTGCTCATAAATATTTCCTTCGGAATCTTTTAACGCATATTTACTCACCCAGACTTTCGCAGCCAAATCATCCCCGCCAAAATACTCAAGCGTTCGTTCGTAAGCGTCTTTATAGGAATAAACGGTAGATTTTTTTTCAGCGTATAACGTTTTCATACTTTAAAATTTAATTAATTAAAGTTGAGAAGATATTCCGAATTAAAAAAATTGTTTACAAATTTTTAGGATTATATTATTGAATATCAATATGTTAAAATTTATCAACAATTGAAAAGTTTACAAATATTAATTGCACCATCAATTTTAGTTTATAAATTAGACAACAAATCTTCATATTTTTTGAGGATAAACTCTTTAGAAAACCGAGCCTTAACCGAATTTGCAATTTTGTCTGCGTCATGTGTTTCATTCACTGCTTTCAAAATGCGCCTCGCAAAATCATCAAGATTTTCCACAGAAGAAATCTCACCGTTTACACCATGTATAATGATTTCATTGATGCCTCCCGGACAGTTATTAGCCAAGGAATACACACCACACGCGCCGGCTTCTAGTAACACGTTCGGAAAGCCCTCGTACCGCGAAGAAAGGACGAACAAATCCGCAAACCTGAGGAAACGGTAAGGATTTTTCTGCTGCCCATGAAATGTTACGTGTCGCAGGCCCAGTCCTTCTTTTAACTGATGAAGCATTTCGCGATCGCGCCCATCGCCTACGATATGAAGGTGAATCCTGTACTCTTTAAGGTGAACAAAAACCCTCAGTAAATGATCGAAGCCTTTTCGTGCCGAAAGATTTCCAATCGCAACTACATTTTTAAAATTTGGTTTAAAACATTCAGGCTTTTCAGCGCTTTCTAACTGATTGTGGATGAAATCAAAATCTACCGGATTGTTAATTTTTACCGTTTTGGCGGGCTTAATATTAAAATTTACCATTAAATCATTCCGCATATCATCACTTTGACAAATGATGCGGTGATAATGGTTATAAAATCGGTAAAAAAAACGAATTTCAGGGCGCGTCACATGCTTTGAAACCACATTAGTTTCTCTTGCCACGAACTTTGTTTTGCCTAAAAAAGGGATGAACATCGCCAGATACGCATTGATTTCCCCAAATCCGCTGAACACGACATCCGGTTTGCGTCGCTTTATTTCACGCACTATGGGCCAAAGGGAATGGCGGATGCGCGGCGTCTTAAGATCAACAACTTCCACATCGCTCTTCAACAAGGGCAAGTAGCCGCCCTCTTTGCGCAGAAGCATGATTTTGGGCAGAAACCGATCGCGGGGCAAATGATTTGCGAGGGTCAGCACCACGCGTTCCGCACCGCCGGTTTCAAGGTCTGGAAGGATGAAGATGATGGTTTTTCTGTCCATTTTAACTATGTTCCGGCCTCAGATGACAGATGAAGTTTCCAAGGATTAATTGGCCACATCTGAAATAAATTTGATGCGCAGCATACGTACCTCTTCATCCGTAAGGTCGTCGCCAAACTCGGCCAGCAGCACTTTCATGCTGTCGCTTTCGCTTTCTCCCATGAAGGTCATGAACTCTTCGACAATATCCTCATCGAAATTCTCATCAATGTAATAATCAATATTAAGCTTGGTCCCCTGATATACGATGCGTTCCATTTCTTTAAGCAAATCATCCATCGAAAGATTTTTGGCTTTCGCAATGTCTTCAAGGTCAATTTTCTTATCAGTGCTTTGGATGATGAACACTTTGTGGCTGGACTTATTCGCCACCTGTTTCAGCACCATGTCCTGGGTTCTTTCGATATTGTTTTCCTCCACATACTGGCGGATGAAATCGGCGAAAGCTTTACCATATCTTCTTGCTTTGCCCTCGCCTACACCGTAGATCTTGCTAATTTCTTCAATCGTGACAGGGTACTGCACCGTCATGTCCTCCAAACTGGGATCCATAAACACCGTGTAAGGTGGTATGCCATGTGTTTTAGCGACTTTTTTCCTAAGTTCCTTCAATTGTGTAAACAACACCTCATCAAGTCCGCTGCCCGCTGTCGGCTGCGCCGCTCCGCTGTCGGCTTTTGTCTGGGCGAGATCATATTGCCTGTCTTCCGCAATCATGAACGGCTCGTCATGGTTGCCAGAGATTACTTCTAACCCTTTTGGGGTAAGTTTCAGCACACCGTAAGTTTCGATATCTTTTTGCAGGAAATTCTGTACTGTTGCCTGACGGATGATGGTTTTCCAGAAATTCTCCGGCTGGTTTTTCCCGAAACCGAAATGTTTGCTGGCATCAAGCTTATAGGATTTGGTCACCGAATTTTCTTTACCAACAATAACGGCAAGCAAATCTTTGGTTTTGAATTTTTCTTCAAAATCCTTCACTAAAGTCAGCACCTGTTTTAGTTCCGCAGAAGCGTCTTTAAGGGTGGGTGGATTGACGGAATTATCGCACATCTGCGCGCCCGCACCATTCACCGGATCGAAGTGCTCGCCAAAATAATAAAGAATATACTGGCGACGACTCATGGAGGTTTCTGCATATCCTACGACTTCATTGAGGAGTTGCAAACCGATTTCCCTTTCTGACACGGGCTTTTGCGCAAGGAACTTCTCGAGTTTTTCAATGTCTTTCGGATCATAAAATGCGAGGCAGTAGCCTTCGCCGCCATCGCGACCCGCACGGCCAGTTTCCTGATAATAACTTTCGAGTGACTTTGGAATATCGTAATGGATTACGAAACGCACGTCGGGTTTATCAATCCCCATCCCGAAAGCAATGGTAGCGACGATCACATCAGCCTCCTCCATCAAAAACTTATCTTGGTTGGCAACGCGCGTTTTCTGGTCAAGACCTGCATGATAAGGTAAGGCATTGATGCCGTTTACCTGAAGCAGTTGCGCGAACTCCTCCACCTTGCGGCGGCTGAGGCAATACACGATGCCAGATTTACCTTTATGCTGATTGATGAATTTTACAATCTCGCGGTCGATATTTACTTTTGGTCTTACCTCATAAAAGAGATTCGGGCGGTTGAAGCTTTCTTTGAACACCAAAGCGTTGCTCATCCCGAGGGTTTTCTGTATATCATCTTGCACTTTCGGTGTCGCTGTGGCGGTAAGTGCGATGACGGGAACATCGGCGATCTTATCAATAATCAGTTTGAGGTTTCGGTATTCCGGGCGGAAATCGTGTCCCCATTCTGAGATACAATGGGCTTCATCAATGGCGACAAAAGAGATTTTCACTTCACGCAGAAACTCCAGATAATCTTCTTTAATCAAGGATTCGGGGGCTAAGTACAGCAATTTGGTTTTACCACTCTTGATGTCATCAAACACCTGTTTGGTCTGCGATTTATTTAGGGACGAATTGAGAACATGGGCCACACCCTCATCAGAAGAAAGCCCGTTAACGGCATCTACCTGATTTTTCATGAGGGCAATAAGAGGCGAAACCACAATGGCAGTTCCTTCGGAAATCAGCGCAGGAAGCTGATAACAAAGCGATTTTCCCCCACCGGTAGGCATCAGCACGAAAATATCTTTACCCTGTAGTAAATTTTTGATAATCTCTTCCTGTTGTCCTTTAAATGTTGAAAAGCCGAAATATTTTTTGAGTTCTTTCGATAAATCGGCAGTATTTTTTTTCATTTTGATTGTAAATTATTATAAATGCAACATCGCACACATCCTTGCACAGGGCGCTTTGGCCGCCATACGATGAGATACTTGAAAATGTTTGCTAAATTTGCATTTTACCCAAAGTTAGAAAATAAATATTAAAATAAGAAATACAGCAGCTCATTTGGGTAAAAACTTCATCAATTAATTTATTACCCGACAATCTTCTGCCAAATACTATGGAAAACGCCCATATCCTTCAAATTGCACGCGAGGCACTTCAAACCGAAATTTCAGAACTCGAAAAGCTTAAAAACCGTCTTGGTGAAGCCTTCATCAGCGCAGTGAAACTCATACACGAAGCGAGGGGCAAACTAATCATCGTAGGCATTGGCAAATCCGCTCACGTTGGTAATAAAATCGTGGCCACGCTGAATTCCACCGGTACCCCATCGCAGTTTCTGCACGCTTCAGAGGCCATCCACGGGGATTTGGGTGTGATACAGAATACTGATGTGGTCCTTTGCATCTCCAACTCAGGGAATTCGCCTGAGATCGTGACGCTTTTGCCTTTCCTTAAGCAATACTCGGCGGCTTTGATCGGCATGACCGGAAAAATGACTTCCAAACTTGCGGAAATATCTGACATTGTTTTGGATACCTCTGTTGATAAAGAAGCCTGCCCTATTAAACTGGCCCCGACAAGCTCTACCACGGTACAGATGGCGCTTGGCGATGCGCTGGCGGTTTGTTTGATGGAACTCAGCGGGTTTCGCGCGCATGATTTCGCACGTTTTCACCCGGGCGGAAGTCTGGGCAAAAACCTGACAGCCAAGGTAGAGCAGTTCCTTTCACCACAAAAACCACAGGTTAGCGAAACTGCCGGCATCCGCGAGATTATCATTTCCATCAGTGCTTCTACACACGGTATTACGGTAGTGACAGACGGCGAACAAATTACCGGCGTGATTACCGATGGCGACCTGCGCCGGATGTTGCTTGGCGAAAACGACCTGAGCACTGTCACCGCACGGGACATCATGAGCAAGAACCCAAAATCCATTGATAAAGAAGCGCTTGCGAAGGAAGCAATGGCTATTCTAAAGGACAAGAACATCGGTCAACTGATTGTCACCTCTAACGGGAGATATCATGGGATCATTGATATCCACCGTCTTTTAGATGAAGGAATCAACTGATAGATGGTTGAATAATTTACGTTAAATTTGCGCAGTTTTTTTAACCATAAAAACACCCATATCTGTGAGCGAGAGAAAAGAAATGTCTTTTTGGGGACACATCGGCGAGTTACGCGGGCACCTGATCCGCTCCCTTATTGCTATTGTGGTTGGCGCCATTGTGGTAGGACTAAATGTGAACTGGATTATGGACCATATCTTTTTTGGGCCCACCAGAAATGATTTTTTTACCTTTCGGGTGGTAAATCATTTTTCGCGCGAGCTGATCGGCGAAGACAGCATCGTGCTTCCCGGTGAGTTTGCCGTGCAGCAGAAAAAACTCTTCCAGCAGTTTAATGTAATGATGTCTGTTTCCATCTTTGGTGGGCTGGTAGCGGCTTTTCCGTATATCGTGTGGGAACTCTGGCGTTTTATTTCACCCGCGCTTCATCCCAATGAAAGAAAAAATTCGGTTTTTCTGATCAATTTTGTATGGATACTCTTCCTGGCGGGCATCCTTTGCGGTTACTTCCTTATTTTGCCTTTTGCGATTAATTTCGGTTTACTTTTCAAAATCTCAGATTCGATCACACAACTTTTCGATCTGACGGATTATACCACGCTTTTCCTACAGGTAGTCTTAGGAATGGGCATTGTTTTCCTGTTTCCGGTGATTGTGTACTTCCTGACATCCATCGGCATTCTGACACCAAAATTCATGCGCACTTACCGTCGCCATGCGATTGTGCTGATTATGGTAGTGGCAGCCATCATTACCCCAGCCGATGTGATGAGTATGTTGATGGCCGCCTTCCCATTGGTTTTGCTATATGAATTCAGTATCATGATGAGCGCCTACACCTTCAGAAAATTACAGAAAAGGGAACAGCTCCCTGTTAAAACATCATAGAAAACACGCCACAAGGCGTGTTTTTAATATTCTACATATTTCCTTAGCTGCACGTTCACGATTTCAGCCCACCTTTTCTCGAAGTTTTCCCGATGGAACTCACTGCCGAGATGGTGGAGGTTTTCGAGGCCCTTATGTGTCAGGGTAACGATTGTGGCGTCCCCATCCTCTTCAAGCTGCCATTTTACAATGGTTTTTTCTTTTGAAAGTTCCGGGTAAGACCATGTGTGTTTCAGTTTTTTTCCGGGAATGATTTCCAGGATTTCTGCATGATGATGAAATTTCTGCGCGGTTCCGGGTTCATAAAAATTGAATTCATTGTGGACACCCAACTCAAAATCGGGGATGTCAAAATACCACTGCTTCATTTGGGCTTTATCGGTTAAGGCTTTCCACACTTTTTCAGCCGGTGACGCAAGTTTCTGTTTTACAATTACATTCTCGTGCATAATGGTGTTGATTTTTAAATTATAGTATTAAAATTAAGGATAATTTTACCGGTAACCGAAAATAACTGCCTGATTTCCATCATCCCTAAAATTGAATTACATTTGCTGTCTTTCTGTAGAATAAATGAAAATCTTCCTTAAAATAATGATTGCCTTTATCACTGTTGTTGTGCTGCTTCTTGTCGCCACACTCATCATCATCAACCAGCCCCAATTCGGCAAAGCACCTTCGGGCAAACGCCTCGAAAGGATCAAAAACTCGCCGCATTATAAAAACGGCCGTTTCGATAACCTGAATGCGACACCGCAGCTTGCAGAGGATACCTCGATGCCGGAAGTGATGTTCCGTATGCTTTTCGGTACCAAAAAGCTGTTGAAACCTGCCACAAAACTCAATTTCACCAAAACAGACCTTAAAAATCTTCAGCGGCACGAAAACGTATTCATTTGGATGGGACATTCCTCTTATTTTTTACAGACTGAAGGCAAGAAAATTCTTGTAGATCCTGTTTTAAGTGGCTACGCCGCACCTTTTTCATTTATCAATAAAGCATTCGCCGGCACTGATCTATATTCTGCTGATGATTTGCCTGAACTGGATTATCTGATGATTACACACGATCACTGGGATCACCTGGATTTTGAAACCGTTACCAAAATAAAATCTAAAGTAAAAACCGTCATCACTGGCCTAGGCACCGCTGAACATCTGGAGTATTGGGGTTACGACCCGAAAAAAATAATTGAGTTGGATTGGGGCGAAAAACACAATCTAGAAGAAGGATTTACCGTACATTGCGAAACCGCACGGCACTTTTCCGGACGTGGACTAAAGCGGGACCAAGCGATTTGGGCCAGTTTTGTGCTTGAAAGTCCGCGGCAGTGCATTTACATCGGTGGCGACAGCGGGTATGATGGACACTTCAGTAAAATAGGCGAGAAATACGGCCATTTCGATTTGGCAATCCTTGAAAACGGGCAATATAATAAAGATTGGCGCTACATCCATTTTATGCCAGGAGAAAACATACAGGCCATGAAAGACCTTCGCGCAAAACGTATGATCCCGGTACATTCATCGAAATTCACGCTGGCTGCACACCCATGGAACGAGCCACTGAATAAAGTAACCGAACTGAATACCGAGAATCTACGCATCATCACCCCCGCCATTGGCGAAAAGGCCGCCTGGGAAGATGATAATAAGACATACCGTAAATGGTGGCTTGATTACGACTAATGTTTTTTGGAATGATTTTTTCACCTCTCGAAAGGTTAAATCATACATCATGAAAAGAACATTACAAATTGCCAACGGAATTGCACTGGTATTCACCATTATTTTCAACTACGTCAGCAATACCGGCGTCTTCAACGGGAAAACCATCGGAAATGTTTCTGATGAATACCATACGTTGCTTACGCCCGCAGGATATGCGTTTTCCATTTGGGGACTTATTTATTTGCTGCTGTTAGGCTTTGTAATTTACACCGGCAAAAGTCTTTTCACTAAAAAAACTAAGCAGCACGATGGCATCGTAGAGAATGCAGGCTGGTGGTTTGTAATCTCATGTGTGGCAAATTGTGCCTGGATTATCGCTTGGCTATACGGCGCTACCGGAACCTCTGTATTGATCCTTGTAATCATGCTGATTGCTCTGCTGAAAATTTTACTCAACGTATTAAAATACACTGAAGGCATTGCCAAATGGCTGATCAATATCCCGTTCCAGATTTACACGGGTTGGATCACCGTGGCACTCACGGTGGCGACTTCCTCTTGGCTTGCACAGACAGGCTGGGAACAACTAGGACTTTCAGGCGCGGCATGGGCTATGATTGTACTGGGCGTTGTGACCATCATTCATTTATACATGACCTGGAGCCGAAATACAGCGGTGTTTTCTTTAGTCGCGGTTTGGGCTTTCATAGCGATCTCGCAGGAAGAAATGCAACATTCTGAAATCACTACTTTTGCCTTAGTGACTGCCGCTGTGGTGTTGGTGAGCAGCCTGGCCAATATGGTTAAAAGAAAAAGTATTTAATCATTTATCTATTGATGATGTTTACTGGTGTTTTTATTAATTTTAAATCAAACAGATACAAAAACACTCACTGCTGACACTTCGTGCGGAATACGTTCTTACCGCAATCATATCATTTATATATTTACCCTTATGAAAGGACATTAAGGCTTCCGATGGGAAGTCTTATTTATTTTATTAAATTTACGAACACTAATGAATCACATGAAAAACGCATATATTATTGATGGTGTCCGTTCAGCAATCGGTAACTTTAAAGGTGGCCTGTCTGCGCTACGTACCGATGATCTTCTGGCATCAGTCATTAAAAATCTTAGTGACAGACATCCTAATTTACCTCTAAATAAAATTGACGATGTAATAATAGGCTGTGCCAACCAAGCCGGCGAAGATAACCGCAATGTGGCAAGAATGGGCGCGCTGCTCGCCGGGCTGCCGGTAGAGGTACCTGGGGAAACTGTAAACCGGCTGTGTGCCTCGGGGATGAGTGCGGTAGTGCAGGCTGCCAGAGCCATAAAAGCAGGTGAAGGTGACCTCTTTATTGCCGGTGGTGTGGAAGGGATGACGCGTGCTCCATATGCCCTATCGAAAGCTGAAACCAGCTACGGAACGGAACAGAAAATGTATGACACCAGCTTTGGCTGGCGCTTTATAAACCCGCAGATCGCAAAGCTATATGGCACCGAAGCCATGGGTAAAACAGCAGAAAATCTTGCTGAAACATATAAGATCTCAAGGGCCGAACAGGATGAGTTTGCACTTAATTCACAGCGGAAAGCAAAGACAGCACAACAATCCGGTCGTTTAGCCGAGGAAATAGTTGACATAAAAATCCCACAACGTAAGGGAGACCCAATCATTTTCAACACCGACGAGTTCCTGAAACCTAATACAACAATGGATATTCTGGCAAAATTACGTCCGGCATTTGTCCCCGAAAATGGTACAGTGACTGCTGGCAATGCCTCCGGTCTCAATGATGGTGCAGCTGCGCTGTTAATTGCCTCAGAAGAAGCGGTGGAAACTTATCAGCTTACGCCTTTGGCCAGAATCGTCACCTCAGCAGTCACCGGAACCGAACCTCGGATTATGGGCATCGGTCCGGTAGAAGCTACGAAACTCGCACTTAAAAGAGCGTCATTATCTCTGGAAGATATGGATTTCATTGAATTGAACGAAGCTTTCGCCGCACAAAGCATCGCCTGCTTACACGAACTGGGCATCGCTACAGATGACCCCCGCGTAAACGTGAATGGTGGCGCTATTGCCCTCGGTCATCCACTTGGGATGAGCGGCGCACGGATCACCTATTCCGCTGCGCTCGAATTACATAAAACCGGTAAACGCTATGCTTTAGCCACCATGTGTGTTGGTGTAGGACAAGGTTACGCTGTCATCCTAGAAAATGCTGCGTACAGATAAACTTCAGGATAAACCTTCATCAAATCTTTAGTAACGTACCAACTGTTTTACTGAATTTTATGCCGGTTTGTACGGCGTGCTACGTTCCGGCCTGTAAGTACAAGTCCCCACGCAGCAATCCCAAGTACCCAAAACCAGAACGGAGTAGGAATGGTTAGCATCATATAGACAGAAATTAGCGCGAACAAAGCTCCGATGATAAAGGCTGAGGACCGGCTGTGGTCTTTGGCCAGTTTTGTAGCGACAAACCCACCTAAAAATGCACCTGCCGCATAGGAAATAAGTACAAAAAGCATGGCGGCGGGATGCTGCTCTATGTAAGATTTCACAGCTTCCGGGTCATTGGGGTCACTGCCTGGTGCCATCGGAATGATATAATGACCCAGCATTTGTATTGCAGCGACTGTAATGCCTACGGTTACCAACCCTGCGATTACGGAGATAATTTGACGTACCATCGTTTATTATTTTTTATCCCGGTACAGCAATTTAAACTCCAAACTGCTCAAGATGATGATTAAGGTGTTTGGCAAGCATATTATTCCATTCCTGCGCGGTCAACTTCCCGAATGAATGCGAGATTTTCCCGTCGAAAGCTTCGCGACCGAGTTGCTGTGTTTTCTGTATGTACCCGATCAGCCGTTTTTTCTCTGCTTCAAAATCTTTATCTCCTTTCATGATAAACATCGGTGCGGTGGGGATATTCTGCTTGTAAGGAAGTTCATTTACCGTTTTCTTCTTCACGAAATTCTTAAGTAAAAAAGCAGCGATGAAACCGGGTTTCGGATGTTTGCCCGGCTCATAAATGGTTTCATAAGACACATTGAGGTGCGCCAAGACTTGGTCTACAGACATTTTCCCCCATTTTCGGGGAGTTTCGGGTGTCAGGCGGTTTATTCGGTCGATGTATTGCTGTGCATCTAGAGGACTGAAGATATCCTGCATGGTTCAATTTTTTATGAAGAACAAAGATAGCTTTTTCAAAGGATTCCCCATCATTTCTCACTGCGGATGCGGCTGAGTGTCTCTTGGGAAATACCGAGGTAAGTGGCTATCATCCCAAGTGGGGCCCGAAGGATGATGCCAGGGTTTTCTTCCAGCAACTGTTCATATTTTTCCCTCGCGGTCATGTGTTGCAAAGATGTTAGGCGCGCGAGTGTCTGCGTCATCAGGTTGCCCAAAATGTATCGCGAAAAATTGGCGGCCGGCAAAGACACAGCGCAAAGTGCCTCCAACTCCTGATAATTACACGACACGAGGGTGCTTTCTTCGAGGACTTCAAAATTATAACGGGTAGGTACGCCGGTGAAAATACTGTCTACATTACCGAGGATTTTACCTTCGGTATAGAAATTAGTGGTGATATCTTTGCCATTTTCATAATAGAAACTTGGGGCCAGGCCCTCTTCCATAAAGTATATTTTGCGGCTGTACTGGTTTTGGCGGGTAAGCAGCGTACCTTTCGGATGGGTTTCTGTGTGGGTTTTGTGCTGCACGAACTCTCGGATTTCGTTATCAACCGTAATATGCCGCTCAAGGATTTCTAAAATCTGCACCTGCTAGTTTTTTACAAAAGTAAGTGTAATTATGTTCCCCTGGAAAACCGCCATCAAAAAACACGGTTACAAGTGCCTTTATAACCGAAAATCACCTTAGCACATCATTATCCTGCTCAGCCTCATCAATCTGATATTTTTTAAACAGAAAATGAATCTTGATCTTCAAAGCCGCCCAGGCCAAAATAAAATATACCCAACCTAGAATAAATAAGTGAATAAAATAGCGTTGCGTTAAAGCATCCGAGCCCCGCTGTACCACCATGATTTTTAGTGCTTCAAGATATGGCGTAAGCGGAATAATATCACTGAAAAACCGTATAAATGCGGGCATTGCCGAAGACGGCCAGGTAAACCCACTGATGATGAATGCCGGTGAGGCAATCACCATTAAAATCTGTGTCGCTTTCAGCGCATCCGGAATCAGGATGCTTACCAGCACACCCAAATTGGTAGCCGCCACTACAAAACCCGCTGTCAGCAATATAAAATTGAGGATGTTTTCAGGCACCGGAATTTTAAAGTACACACTGCAAGCATAGAAGAACAGGATATTGAAATTCGCGAAAATCCATACCGGCAGACATTTCAGCGTCATCACCAGTATCGCATATTTATGTTTTCCCGCAAAATCCCGTTTAAAAGATTCCCTCTTGAACTCTTCACTGAAAGTCACCGCCATCGCCAGCAGAATCACCTGTTGCAGCACCACGGCCATCATCGCGGGCCACATGAAAATCAGATAATTGCTGGTGGTATTAAACAGCGTAATGTAATTGGCTTTAAAAGGCTCAAACTGCGTTTTGGCCATTTCTGCCGACATCCCTTTGCGTTGCATCGCTTTCATTTCCGCACCGGCTGAAAATGTGCCCAATACCTGCTGGATCGCTTTCGTAGCAAAATTTGCGGTCAGTACATTCGAGGTGTTAATGTACACATTCACCTCCGGATATTTTTTCTGTAACATCGCGGCCTCAAATCTTTCTGGAATGATGATCACGGCTGCCGCTTCCGTTCTGATGACTTCATCGTTAATGTTGGCGGGTTCTTCCGCATAATTCAGGACACTGATGGTTTTATTATCTGCCAGCATCTCTGCCAGCTGGCCTGCAAGCGGTGTTTGGTCCTGATTCACAAGAATCACCGGAATATGTTCTACCTTCCCTTTTTCATACGTGAAACCAATCAGCAGCGCATACACGATCGGCGCCAGAAAAAATACCGAAAGCATGGTACGGTTGGTAAAAAAGAGCCGGAACTCGCGGCGAAGCAAATAGCGTAACTGTTTCATCAGATTATTGTTTCAGGAGAACGGTGGCGTTAACAAGTACCTGCTGGGCATCTTTGCTGTTCAGGGGTTTCACTTTTATCTCGTACACCGCATCCTGCGGATTATAATCGGGGAAGGCGGTGGTGATATCAGCATATTTTGCGAGTTGTTTCAACGAGATTATTCTGCCGGGGATTTCTTTCTTGCTGTAATTTACTATCACCTGCACTTCCCTACCTTTCCCATACGCTGCGATCTTACTTTCAGGAACCGTAAACCGGAAATAAGTAGTGTCAGGAATATACCCCGAAAAAAGTGCGTAGCCTGCTGTCGCCAGTTCACCCTTGTTCAGGCTGATGGTTTCAATCTCCATATCGTTCGTGGCGATCACATATCGTTCAGAATAGGCCACGGTGGCTTCCTGCAACGCGCCGGCGGCCTGATCTGCCTGCCCCTGCGCCATATCAATTTTCTCATAGCGGGTACCGAGCTGTACCTCATGCAATTCCGCATTTACGGCATCCAGCTGCGCTTTTGCGCCCTGATATTTTGCAAAAGCTTCATCATAATTCTGTGGAGAAAGCAAGCTGTCGCGGTACATATTCTGTGCTCGGGTGTAGGCTTTTTGTGCATAAGAAAACTGCTCCTGCAATCCCTTTCGTTTGGCATTCAGTTGACGCAGTTGGTCCTGTGTGGCACCGTTTCGGGCGAGTTGCGCCTGTGCGCGGGCAGCTGCAGTTGCGCCGCGAGCCTGCGCAATTTTTGCCGAAACTTCAGGTACGTCGAGTTTGGCCAGCGTATCGCCAGCCTTAACCATTTGGCCTTCTTCTACATAAATTTCAAGAATGCGTCCTGTAACTTTTGGAGAAAAAGTGACCAGATCCTTTTTGGCTTTTCCCTCGGTTAGTACACGTTTTTCATGAGTTTCGGAACATCCGGTGAGCATCAAAAAGGACAATATAAATGAAATAGATAAAAAGTGATTTTTCATTAGAGTTCTGTATTTTTACAATTAAAGTGCGTCAATATTAAGGTTTTGCGTGGCTTTCATCAGTTCAATGGCGGCTCGGCGCTGATTAAAGATGGCTGTCTGAAGTTCGAGCTCTGCGTTTTGCAGATCGTTTTCAGCTTCGATGAGCGCGGAAGAGGTCTTGGAACCGTAGCGGAATTCTTTTTCAACCTGCTGCAGCGCGCTTTGCGCAATTTCTTTGGCTTTTAGTTTCAGCGATACCTGCGCACCGGCAGTCTTAAAACCGGTTTGCTGACTGGCTAAATTCAACTGAAGTTTCTTTAAAGCATCCTGCCGTTTAGCGTTAAGAATCTCACGATCTAATTTTGCTTTTTCTATGGCATGCCGACCTTCGTTTCCATCGAAAACATCCCATTTAAAAGCGATCCCGGCCTCGAAAAGCGGCAGTATATTTAAATTTGAAGGATTGATATCCAGTTTTCTACCGGGTAATAATTCGTCTTTTGAACTGATGTTTCGGCCGTATAAACCGAGGTAAGACAAAGATGACTGCGCCTGTACTTTTGGCACCCACCATCTTTCTTCGGCTTTTATTTTATAGTCTGTCGCTTTTATTCCGTGGTTCAGCGCCTGAATTTCGGAGCGGTTTTCTATACTGAAATCGGAGACAACGTTTGCAATCGGCTCTAAAGCGGCTGAAATCTGACTGATCCGTGCCCGTTCAATTCCTGTTAATAAACTCAATTGAGTCATCAGCAGTTCTTTTTTACCTTCATACTCCACCATTTTTGAGTCGAGTACGGCCTGTGCAAGTTCTATTTTTTTGTGATCATAAGGCGTGATCAAACCGTAAGACAAAGCCTTGTCCGCAGTTTTCCTGTTAATCGCCAGACGTTTTTCTGCTTCAGCCAGCGTTTTTCCGGTCTCACGGATTAAGGCCAGCTGATCGTATGCTTTCGAGATTTCAGTGATGATTTCATCTTTGGTTCTCTCCATAAGCACTTTTTCCGACAGGTTTTTCTCCCGGTTGGCTTCACGCAGATATTTCACTTTACCACCGGAATAAATGAGTACACTAGCTTCGGCCTTTGCCGCGGCTGAAATACCGGACACGGACAAATCGTTAATTTGCCCGGCGGGAATCTGCATCCCGGGAAAAACCGGCTTTACCGCAGGAACGGTGATTTCGGGGGACTGAAACTGAACGTTTGCCTGCGTGTAACCTGTCTTGCCACTGATTTCGAGTTTTGGCAGAAAAACTGAGCGCAGCTTTTCGTCATCGAGGTGAGTGTAGCGGTTTTCAAGGATCTGGTTGCGCAAGGCACCGTCCTGTACCATGGCGCTATCGACCAGTTCGCGCAGCGTAGGCGCCTGCTGTGCCGAGAGGCACAGCGGAAGCAATAATAAACTGTGGATAAATATTTTACGGAAATGTGTCATGTTCTAGATGATTTGCGGGTGCAAAGTTCGGAAAACCTTTCAACTTTTCCTTTGATATTTATCAAAAAACGTGTTTCAGGCTTGGGTACGGACAAGCGATTGCAGCGGAAAGCTTCCGCCAGCGGTGGCCAAGGCACTGGCAGGAACTTGCAGCGGAAAGCGCGGTACCACAAACCCCGCTGAAAAGCGGGGTTTGTGGTATGGCCCATTATGAGCTTATTTCCGGAGAATTATTATTCCGAAATGGTCACTCTCGCTCCCATCGTGTGGGCGTTCATCTGCGGGGCGTAGTAGTTTTGCAGCGTCGTGATACCGTTGTTGAAGGTTCCGGAAGCGTTGCAGATGTAATCATACTCGAACACGTATTTCCCTTTCGGCAAGTACTCGATGTAGAAATTGGTGGATGCGTCTTTTGTGCTTTGATAATAGCCGAGACCGTTTTTCCATTCGTAGCCGGAAATTACGTTGAGCGGCTCGAAACCTGCGGCGCGCATGTCTTTTAGGTGGATGAACTCCATGTTGCGGTCGGTGTTCAGGATCATTCGTACCGTAACTTTGTCACCGACTTTCAGCGGTGAATTTTCTGTGATTTTAATTAATTCTTCACCATTGACCGTTTTCACTTTTTTGTACAGTTCTTTGGTGATTGAAAGATAAGATTCCGAGGATTTTATATTATCCAGATCTTCGTAATACTGCCAGAATAAGCCGCCCTGAGCGATTCCCGGGCCGGGTTTGGTAACGGTTACCGTTCCTAAGTTTTTGTCGATTTTTTCTGGTTTTAAAGTTGATTTCACATAGCCGGTGGCTTTTGTGTCCGGATTTACAAGTTCCTTCCCTCCCCAAATAATTGTGGCTTTATCGCTTTCTGCAGTTGTCCACGATTTTCCGGAATTCAGCATCGTGAAAATCACTTCGGCGGTGCCGCGCGAACTTCCCCAGGAGTTGACTTCTTTCTGGGTGACGAGCCAGATCTTCATTTCTTCGATGAAATTGATGTCGTTCGGAGTCAGTTTGTTAAAGGCTTCCAATGCACCGGCATGGTTTACGATTTTCGTTGAGTACCAACCCCAGTCGTTGAGGTTCTGTTTCCAGTAAACGCCCTGCGTTTGGGTATCGGTGGAAGTGTCCTTTAAGTACGTCAGGAATTTCTTTGACTCGGTTTTCATGCCGTATTTATCAAAAAGAAGTGCCAACCGGTGAAGTCCGAAGAAAGTAAAATCGGTGATTTTCTCGGTTTTGGCTTTTGTCATCACCGCGTTTTTGAGGGCGTTTCCTTTAGTTTTTAAAGGATATTGTGCTTCCCAGTAGCTGCGGGTGTCGAGATAATCGAGCACGAAATTATTCACCACCAGTTTTTTGTCGGTGTTGTCATATTTATTGACTTCCTGATCAACATACGCAATGAGTTTCGACACCAGTTCTTTCTGTTCGGAAGATTGATAATCAGCGAGATTTCCTTTCAGCCATTCGTTGATCCTGCCTAAATTTTTAAGGATATATAATGAAGTGTAATACGAGCTCGGATAACCCTGATACCACGAGAAACCGCCGTCCGGGTTCTGAAGTTGTTTCAGTTCCGCCCAATCCGTTTGAATAGAATTGCGCATCGTGTTGGCATCAAAAAGCCGTGCGAGTTTTTCCATCTGTTCCGTTTCAGTTTTAGAGTCCAAAACCCACGGCGTTTCTTCGAGCAGAAGCTGTTTCAACTCCTGGTTTTTTTCAAGATTTGAAGTAAGCAAACCTTTGCTTTGATATTCGTCGAAAACGGTTTTCAGTTTTGGGTTTGCTCTAAAAATTTCAGACGCCAAAACATCCGCAAACCATTTATTAAAGATCACATCCGCCGAATTGTTCTGGTCGTTTTTCAGACTTGGCAGCGCAAACAGAATTTCCCAGATCGGATTAGTCGTCAGTTCGAGTGTGTTGGAAAAATTGCTCGCGGTGGAGGACGTATTTTTTGCTAAATTTTCCAGGGTAAAGGTCTTAGTCTGGCCTTCTTTAACGAAAATCGGAACCGCGTCGGTCACCAGCATCCGGTTCGGAAGGATAGCGATGGCTTTCTGTTCACCATCGGAGAAATTTCCGGCCCGCACTACGACCTTGATGATAATCGAAGACACATCGTTCGGAACTTTTAACTTCCAATTTACGACATCATTTCCGTTTTCTTTTAATGCAAATTGGCGCGAATTATTTCGAATTTCTACGAATTTTTCGGTTATATCCTCGTTGGTGAAGGCGTCTAAGATTTGTAGTTGCGCGGTTCCGCTGAGTTTTTGATTAACCAAGCTCGAAAGTTTCGACTGTAGGTTCAGTTCGTCACCTTCGCGCAGAAATCTGGGATAATTTGGCGTGACTGAAAATTCTTTTTGCGTCACGACTTCCTTTTCAAGTGTGGCCGCTCTGGCATCCTTTGTATGCGCCAAAAACATGAGTTTCCATTGAGTCAACGCTTCTGGTGAAGTGAATTCGAAAGTTACATTGCCGTCTTTATCCGTCATTAAATTCGGGTAGAAAAATGCGGTTTCGTTGAGATTTTGGCGGACGGGGATTTTGTCTAAACTTTGTTTTTCATCTGATCTTTTTTTTCTAGGTCGCACAGGTTGTCCATTTATCTTAACAATGTACCCCTTTGCATCTATTTCTTCAACTTCTGAATAAACCTCAGTACTCGATACTGAGGGCGGTGGTGGAGCATAGTTCGCATCTTTCGCGCCAACTTGGTTTACTAATCCTGCACTCGTTTCAAGTTGTCGGGTAATTATAGGTAATCCATAAATCCCGCCATCAAACCATTGAAATTCCGGAATATTAATTTCTCTCTGATTGAGATACCCTACTCTTTTGCTGTAATTTTCCTGCGCTAAATACTCATTGAAGCCGTAAGAATTCACGCGGAAATATTGCTGATACAGTTTTTGCCACGAGTAAGAATTCATCGCAAACTGATCCAAAGATTTATCGTACATATTCGCCAAAACTTCGGCGTTGACGCGCTCTTTGCCCTCGCCAAGGATTTTCACTGTCCATTTTTCTTTGGAGTTCGGCTGCAGTTTGTCGCGGAAAGTCACGGTTTCAATACGCAAACGTTTTTTGTCAGTCGCAATCTTCAGATTAACCGATTCCGTCTGCACATCATTGAAAGCCACCAATTGGAACTGAACATTGATCTGGTCGATGCTTTCATCATTCGGAAATGCAAGTTCATATTCCAAAACGCCGTTTTTGAAAGTTTTCTGTTCGGTTGCCGTTTTACCGTTTCCATTTTGTACGAAAACATTTACCAAAGCATTCGGAACCGCGGAATAAACATAAATTTTTGCTTTTTCGTTTCTTTTAAATTCATTTTTTGGCTGAATGACTTTCAGAAATGGTTTCTGCGTATCTACCAGGAACCTTTTATCGAAAACTTCAAAGGTTTTTTCGGTTTTAATGGTGTCTTTTCCTTCGATATTGTACAACTCCAGTCTGTATTTTCCGGCAGGTAGAGCACCAAGATTTAAGATATCAGATTCAGGACCATTATTTTTATCTTGATTCTTGCTTCTGGGCTCTTGCATCTTCTCCAAAACAACTTTGTCCTCTTTTTCATCTTTTTCATCTTCTGAAAAATAATCGTGCGGAAATTTCTGGATGAATTCTGTTTTTGAAAACTTAGGCAAATCCTGAATTTCGTTTTCAAAATTGCTTCTGAAAACCCTTGCATCCCCGCTAAGTTTCGACAGTTTTACCTGATATGGTTTGTTTAAATTTTGGTCGTTGTAGTTTTTTGTTTCAACCTTAATCTTAATATTTTCATCCGTGAAAGTATCTTTGATGTCATCGGCTTTTAGGTAATGTGAAACCGAAGAAACCTTCACATTCGCCATTTCCGACTGTGTTTCGCCGTTGATATCGGTTACAGAAGCATTGATTTCGTAATTATCGATCTGAATTCCGTCTAAAGTCTCGTCTTTTTGAAGCTCGACTTTAATGACAAACTCCCCTTTTTCATTGGTTTTCACCTCACCTAAAATGGAGTTTTCGTTATCGTTTCCGCGTGGGTACCACCAGAAATACATCCATCGGATATTGCGTTTTTTAATCTCGTAATTCACCGTCGCATTACTCAGCGGAATGCCGGAAAAAGTCATGGCTTTTCCTTTGATTTCTAGGGTTTGGCCGTATCTGTATTCATCTTTAACGGGGTCGATGACGACTTCAAATTTCGGGCGTTTGTACTCCTCGACCTGGAAATATTTAGTACCACCAATCAGATAATCCGAATCTTCATCATCATTATCCACTACAATACTGAATTGGCCGTTCAATTTTCCCTGCGGAAGAATAAAACTGCCATTGATGGAGCCAAATTCGTTGGTGATGAGCTGCTGTTTCGAGATTTCTTCACCATTCGCATCATTTAAAATAACATTGAGTTTAGATTTTGAAACGACATTTTCTTTCCTTGATTCACCGTTGAACGCTGTCGCGATCACTTTAAAATAAACCGTTTGCCCCGGACGGTAGATGGCTCTGTCAAGGAAAATCTGCGCCTGTTCGCGGTCCTGAATCTTTTTTTCACCATAATACTGATTGCCATAAACCTGCATCAGATTAAAGTCATTGGTTCTAGGCTGCTGCACCAAATAGTAGCGGTAATAGGCCTTCTCAGCTGTTCCCGGGAATTTAAAATTAGCGGAAGCGTCAGTCTTCTCAGCGACAACGGTTCCGGTTTTTCCCCTACCATATTCAAGGATTTTAAGGTCTTCATTTGAAATCGATGTTCCGTTTTCGCGGTTGACCAGCTTCATCTGGTTTTCTAAGAATTTTCTTTCATCTTTTTTGTGGTAAATCAGCCGCGATTGTGTCGCGATAAAATAAAAATGTTCCTGAATAGCATTCTCAACCACATATTCCACCATATAAATGCCAGAAGGCAACGGCTTGATCTCCAAAGAAGTTGTATGCGTTTTGAAATCCTTCAAATCCTGCAGCTCAAAGGTTTCTTTGCGGACCAAAGATTTCTTTACGGCCGCGAAATTTTCTTTACTGTAAGAATCGCTGACATATTTTAAGAAATTATTGAAATCGCTTTTCACTTCATAAATATTCAGCGAAAACTGACGGATATTTTTCGCATTGGCCACCAAATGAATGGGTAGATTAGACTGTGTGTGCGTCTCATATTTGATGTTCAGGGACGGATTTACAATCTGATTTTCACGCTGAAGGATATTGTTGAGGAATTTGGATTTTGGATAATTTTTCTTAGCATTTTCTGCGAGAAGCAGCGCTTCTTTAAATTTCTGGTCTTGGGTAAGTTCATCCATCATTTCCGCCGTAAGCAGAAGTTTGTAATCACCATCAACAGGAGATTTTACTAAATTTTCAAGCTGCACCAAACGGTCTTTGCAGTTGCTGAACTCACAGGAATAATTGAGTTTCTGATGTTCAAAATACAGTTTTGCATTCGCAGAATTCCTTGCAATAAGTTCATCGAAAAGACTTAAAATCTTCGTATGATTTGCTTTAAGTTCGTTTGGTGTAAAGAAATTTGGATCTTTAAGGAATTCGATCTGATTGATGGCGTTCCATTCAAATAAAGTCGGGAAATAATCGAGATCCTGCGTTTCCTCGAAAATCGCCTTGTATTTGGAAAGCTGCACTTTCTGCAAATCGGGTTTTTTCGCTTCGAGTTCGTTATATTTTTTGGTCAGATAATTCTTAAAATCAAGTTTGCTCCAGGTTTCGATTTGTGAAAAATCCTGGTTGTTGATGTTGGTGCGCTGATTGATTTCCCATGATTCATTATCGTAATAATCATTGAAGAATTCCGTCAAAAGAACCTCATAAAGCAAGCGCTGCTCGCCTTTCAACTGATTTCCGAAAGTGGAAAGCTTCGTAAAAAACCGGCTCGCCGAATCGTTGTTCTCATCGTCCTGCGTTTGGTTTGCGATGCTGAATTCCGCTTTCAGCGAACGGATGAGCTGGTTTGCATTACCGTCTTTAACGGCCTGTTTCTGGATTTCTAAAATGATGGGAAGGTTCGATTTGTATTTTCCGGATTTGTAATTGGCTTCAATTTTCTTCCATTGGTCATCGTAAAGTTTTTGTCCGAACATAGGCGTGAAAAGTATTAAAAACAGGAAAACGGTGAAAATTCGTGTAAAGTTGTTCATATCTGTAGCACTGGAATATAAGTAGGATTGGGCAAGTAATTATTGGTTAAATTTGCGCAGATGCAGTTTCTAAATTTAGCGAAAAAATACATCATTGACGGGCAGATTTATGTTTCGTTGATGGGAACCGCGCTGGCGGTATTTTTCATGCTGGAGCAAAATATATTCCGCTGGCCCACGGTGCTGCTTATTTTCATCACTTATTTCAGCGGATATCTTTATACGAAATATCAGAAACACCGTCTCTTTCCGAAAATCCTGGTTTTCAATTTACTTTGCGGAATAATTTCAGCGGTTTTAATTTTTCAGAATCATAATGAAATCCGCCTTGTGAAATGGCTGGTTATTGTCTTATTGGGGCTGATGTACAATTCTACATTTCTTGAAATCTACATCCGAAAAGTGCCGCTGTTAAAGGTATTTTACGTGGGTTTTACATGGGCGCTGGTAAACTCATGGCTCATTTTACCTGAATTTCACCTCGGTATCTTCTTCGTTACGCTGCTCTTCATCACTGCGCTTGTGCTTCCGTTTGACATCCGGGATATGCATGAGGACAAAGTGATAACTTTCCCTAAACTCATTGGCGTGCAAAGAACTAAAGTTATGGCGTACTGGCTGGTCTTGGTAGCGGCGATTATCTCAGTTCTTTATTTAAAAACAGCATTTGCCATGGCTTTCTTATTAAATTCTGTCATTACATTTTTCCTGATATACTTTTCTACAAACAGCAGCCGAAATACCTACTTTACCTTTTGGATAGAAAGTTGTACAGGCCTGCCGCTTTTATTCTACATTGCGTATCTTTACATCCAATAAAAAAATGTCGCTTTTTTCCGGTTTAAAAATAATATTTAACCACAAAAAGCAAGCTCTTATATGATTATTAAAAGTCTTTCTCTTTATCATTTTAAAAATCACACAGAACAGAAATTTGTATTTTCACCGCAGATCAACTGCTTTGTAGGTAACAATGGCGTGGGGAAAACCAATATTCTGGATGCGCTGCATTACCTGTCTGTCGGGAAAAGTTTTCTGGGAAACACAGACCTTAATAATATACAAGCCGGTGAGGATTTTTTTGCGATTGAAGCCGAAATAAATGATGGTGATAAAGAGAACATCATCAAGGTCCAGATGCCCCGTGAAGCCAAAAAAATCATTAAAAAAAACGATAAAACCTATGATCGGCTCGCAGACCACATCGGTTTTTTGCCTAATGTGATCATTTCTCCGTACGATTCTAACCTCATTTCTGATTCGGGGGAAAGCCGCCGGAAATTTTTGGATGCGATGATCTCGCAAACCGACGCCGAGTATCTTTTTCATCTCATCCAGTATCAAAAAACGCTGCAGCAAAGAAACGCACTCCTTAAAAACTTTGCCCGAAACCGCTATTTCGATGCAGAAAGCCTGGAAATCTATAATGAGCCGCTCAGCCGGTTTGGCACAGCCATCTTCAATAAAAGACGTGATTTTACGAGCGCCATTTCGCCACTCATTCAACAGTATTATGACATCTTGTCAAACGGCCGTGAGAAAGTTACGATACAATACCAATCTGATCTTTCTGAAGCCAGTTTTGAAACGCTTCTGGAAACGAATTTAGAAAGAGACCGTTTGCTCACGCACACCTCACGCGGCATCCACAAAGACGACCTGCTGTTCGAAATGGATGGCAGCCCGATAAAAAAAACCGGTAGCCAGGGCCAGCAGAAGTCGTTTCTGATAGCGCTGAAACTTTCGCAGATGAACAGGATGAAAGAACTTACCGGCAAGACACCCGTGCTGCTTCTGGATGATATTTTTGATAAGCTGGATGACACGCGTGTTTCACAATTGATAGAACTCGTGAACCGGGAACATTTCGGGCAGATATTCATTACCGATACAAGCCGCGAACGCACTGAGGCGGTGGTGAAAAAAATCAATGAAGAATCGAAAATCTTTGAAATCCAGGCATGAAAAAACCACGTAAAAGAGAGTTTCAGGCTTCTGATCTGGTAAAATCATTCGCGCGCATCCACGGGTTTGAAGAAAAACTGTTGGCTTTTGAAGTAAAGGATTTTTTGAGTGATTATTTAAACGACGCGCTGTTTCAGGAAATAGAGTCGGTGAACCTGAATAAAAAAATACTTGAAATCAAGATCAAATCGCCTCTGTTAAAAAACGATTTCAAAATGCGGAAAACTTTTTTTCTCGAGAAATTCAGGGATAGATTCGGTGCTGAAAACTTTATCGATCTTCAGATTTTGTAGCCTTGGTGCCACGCAGCAGGTTTTGAGTGGAATCATCAAGATGTGAACGTATCGGCAGGAAGAAACGCAGCGGATTCTTCATAAAATAACGGAAGATCTCGCGGAATATCAATCGGATTTCCTGCATATTCACCTTTCGGGACCGGAATGCCAACAGCGTGGAAAGTCCGAAACTCACCGCAAAATTGAAAAAACCTATCAAGAAAACCGTGGTTACGGAAACCCAAACGGTATAAGGATCTACCACGAACCCTTTCCCATAAAAACCAAGCGCGATATTACCGGCTGCAAACGTGATGTGGCGGATATCCAGATCAAGCCCCAAGAAAATCCCTATTGGAGCGGTAACACCCAGAAAAATCCCAAACCAGAAATTAGAGACGATCCCAGCCCAGTTGCGTGCATAATAATCTGATATATTCTTGGCCGCTTTTGCCCCGATGAAGTAATTAAGCAAGGGATTTTTGGCGATGCGTTTCGGGATGTTGTAATACACAGAACTGTTGCCTACGTTGCCCGAAATAATCCCAGAAATGAACAGGAAAAAACCTGCGATACACGCATGCAGAATGGCTTTGGACTGAAACGGATCCTGATCCCTGAGCAATTTGGTGGCTTTCTCGGCCGCAAAATTTTCTTGGAAAAGCACTTCAAGACCATAAATGATCGCCAATGTCACCGGAAAGGCCAATAGTACATTCCCCACAAAAGCGATAAACTGCGAGCGGAACAATTTAGACACTAAATGGGCAAAATCCTTGTAATTCTTACGTTTATTCTCACCATCCGAAAGCACCTTTGCCATCGTAGCCGCCGTCATCGCAGGCTGTTTAGTAGCCAAGCTGAAATTCATCAGATAAATCATGATAAAGCCCATCGCATAATTGAACGCAAAAAGTACCGCGTGTGAGAAATCACTGCCCGGCAAAGAGCCATAAAAAAGCTTCAGTACGACCAGACAGGCCACTATGATACCGCCGCCAGCAGCCTTCATAAACATCGTTACATAATCTGCCCGCGAAGAGGTAATGTAATGCATACCGGTTTCCGCGGTGTGATTGGTGATCAGGTGGGAGCGCAGCGTGGTACTGTCGGAAATCAGGTCGCGTATATTGTTTTTGTGCGTCTTATATTCTAATATATTGAAAAACAATTGCTTAGACTTCTTTAAGACATCCTCTGGCGCGTCAATCACCAGAATCTGGAGAATATCTGCCATACGGTTCAGCTGCTGCCGAATCTTGATCAAAGATTGGTTGATCTTACTTGAGATACCGTATTTTTCAGAATTTTTAAAGGCAAGCGTTACAAAATTAAGGCATTGTTGTAAGTACACCTTGATCTGTTTGTACAACTCATCCCGCGAGGTCAGGAAATATTGCTGGTCTGCGGCAAAATTCTCGTTCAGCACATCCAGTTCATTCTGCAGGGCCAAAAAAGGATTATCAAACTGCCGGTAGCTGGGCACCATATTTACGACTTCAGCATCCATGGCGTTACCGATGGCGCGCCAAGCCAGAATATTCAGTGAAAACAGTAATTCGCGCTTAGCTTTGGGGCGCGCAACCATGTCATCAATCCTCAATAAACGGAAAAACTGATCCAACTGTTCAGGGTGCAAACTGCGGAAATACTCCAAATCTTTAATTGGCCGAACAGAGGTTGTATCCACCAATACCCACACGGAATTTTCATTCTCTACTGGGGGCAAAATCTTATTCAGTAAACGCTTCTTAAATTCCGGGAAGAAGGCATTTTCAGAGATGATATTGGCTTCGGTAAGCGACAGGTTGAATGGTTTACCGTCAAACAGATGGTTAAGGTAGAAGCCGAAATTTTCAGCAATTTCCGGATTATCATGTAAGAAGGAAAGGATTTCCGAGAACTGGGTATCGCGGAGGTTGCGCATCAGCTCTGAAAGTGGCTCCAGCGATTTAGTTTCATTACGGAAGCTGAAATATTTGGCAAGCACCGTATTGAAATTTACTTTATTCCGTTGAAAAGGCATCATCGCTGCAAAGATAATTTATTTAAGACTTACATGACTCATCTGTCGCAGGATCCAACGGTGTTTGCGTTTCAGATAGGCAGAAGGATTTTTGGGATCGTATTTTTTGGGATTCGGTAGGATGGCGGCAATCCATGCAGCTTCGCTTTTTGTAAGGTCTTTTGATGATTTGTTGAAGTAATAATCAGCCGCCGCTTCTACCCCGAAAACGCCCTGGCCCATTTCAATGGAGTTTAAATATCGTTCAAGAATAACTTCTTTACCCCAAATGGTTTCAATGATGAAGGTATAAATGGTTTCAAGCCCTTTGCGCAGCCAACTGCGGCCCTGCCAAAGAAAGATATTTTTAGCCGTTTGTTGTGAGATGGTGCTTCCGCCACGCAGTTTTTTGCCCTGTTCGTTGTGCTTCATTGCTTTTTCAATAGCTTTATAATCGAAACCGTTATGGGTGAAAAAAGCCTGGTCTTCCGAAGCGATAACCGCTTTCTTTACATTATTACCCATGTCGGCATAGGAAATATAATCCCTTTCGAGTTTGCCATAATCCACCACACCACCCATTTGGGTTATCGTAATGGGTGGATTGAAGAATTTACCCCATACAATGAATAAAATATTGGCAAGGATAACGATATATAGTAGTTTCTTAAGTTTCTTCCACATAAAGATGATGAATAAAAAGCACGGTTTGAAGCTGCAAAAATATAAATATAAATCAGTTCAGCGGTTTCAGGTAGGTTAAATTATAACCGGGCAATAGCTGCGGATGAAAAATTTTAATATAATCCTTCAGCACCAGATCTGCACGCACCACGCCGCTTTCAAAATAATCGTTTGAGCTACCAGCCTCTCGGCCGCTTACCGTGTACAATTTCCCGTTCTTATATACATTCATCTCAGCATAATTCGGGTTAATCTGCAACAATTCCTTCTTATATTTATGATTACCGACATTTACCCAGAAAGTAGCCTCTTGCGATTTGCTAAACACTTCTTCAAAACTCATAGGCACAGCTTTTTCTGCTGGGTTACCGGCATTGATGTAGTGCGCGTTGGCATCTTTTAAATACATGGCCAGACTGGTTTTACCACCCGGCAAAAACCATTGGTTGCCATACATTTCGTTGGCCAGCACTGTCGGTGACTGATGACTTTTTTTGGCCAAAGAAGCAAGGGCATGATAATTATCCACTATTTGCTGATAACGGTTTTCGGCCATTTCCTGTGCGCCTAGCAATTCACCGAAAATCAGTAGATAAGCAGACTTTTCAAGTGGGTTCTGCTCCATATATTCATCTAAAAAGATGATTTTGATGCCTTTTTGTCTTATTAGGTTATACGTATTTTCAAAACTTGCGACATAGTTAGTGAAAATAGCCTCCGGGTTCAGTGCCAGGATTTTTTCAACATCATATTTCTGTTCATTTCCGAGGTTTTGAATGTGTCCTTTTGCAATTAATTGTTTCATTTTCGGGGAATACACGTATTCGGGGCTGGATATTCCGGCGATTTTATGCTCCAACTGAAGTTCGGTAAAGTAACCTACCAGGCTTGCGTTCAGTAAAAGCACTTTTTTGAAAGGAAGTTCAGATAATGGGATCTCATAGGTAAAACGACCGGACTTCAGTTTAAAAACCTGCTCATCTTTCTGAAACTGAACATTTTGCGAGACATTCCGCCAATTTTCGTCAACAGTTTGCTTCTTGTCGTGACAGGATGAACATAAAAAAAGTATAAAAATTATTAAAAAAAATCGTTTCATATTTCAAAGGAAACAAAATTTTGCTATATTTGCAAACCGAAAAACACGGCCTCGTGGCGCAACTGAATAGCGCATCTGATTACGGCTCAGAAGGTTACAGGTTTGAATCCTGTCGAGGTCACCACAACCGGCATTTGAAGTTAATTCATTTGCCGGTTTTTTACTTTTTCCATCTTTCTTCTTCACCAAATAGGTTTCGGTAGTTACATTAAACAACAAAACACTGTCGAAACAGTGTTTTATATCAAATCCTAATATCCGGTTAATTAAAGCTGCATGAACAGTTTTGGGTTTACAGGTGTGTTGTTCTTATGTACTTCATAATGCAGGTGTGGCCCTGTAGAACGGCCAGAGTTCCCCGATTTTGCGATTACCTGATGCACTTTCACCTCATCATTGGCCGCTACCAGGATGTCTGAAAGATGCGCGTACAAAGTAGCCAATCCGTTGCCATGAGAAACGATCACACATTTACCGTAACCGCCTTTCTGACCTGCAAAAATCACTTTCCCTTTGGCTGAAGCCACCACATCGGTGCCATAAGCCACGGCGATATCAATCCCTTTATGAAACTGCATTTGGTTTTGTTCCTTTGGCTGGTCGTTTTTTATCACCGGTGCCGGCATGGGTTTACGAATGATGTTCCCTAAGCTGTCTTTCTCCTCTGCGTACTGCACGGCGGCAGGTTTAGCGGGTTTTACTGCAGCAAGCAATACATTGCGCACCGGGATCGGATTTTTCCTCTGTCCGAAGTTGGAGGAAATATATCCCGAAGTCGGGATCCCAAGCGGAACTTTCTGCAACCTATCCTGAAGGTCCATCAGATATTGGCTGTAACGGTTGGTCTGTTTTGCCAGATATACCGCATCGGAGATACTGTCTTGCGCCAACACGCTAATTCTTGCGTCACTAAGGTTTTTGGCAGCTAAAAAAGCGTTTAATTCACGTACAGTTTGATCGACCAAGGACAGGTTGTTCTTCATTTCCAGATAATCTACACTGTCTTTTTCTGTATTTATTTTTACCAGATTTACTTCATACGATTTGTGGTCGCGTTCGGAAAATAGCTTCCCAATCATCACTGCCTGCCCGAAAATCACCAGCAGTAACAGAGTTAGCAAAAGATGCTTATTCCTTTTACTCCAATAATTCTTTATATTCTTTATATATTTCATTATGATTAAATTTGCGCCTGCAAAATTACGAAAATCCTGATGAATCTTTAACAATCAGGATATTTATCATATTTTTAATACCATCGCTTACAGAATGTTAAAGGTTGGCCACCCATCCTTTGCCTAATTACGCCAGAAATCTTCGGTAAACATGTGTACTTTTGTATCTTTGTAAGATTAGCAAAACTGTTATGGTTAAGAAAGAATTGGACAACGACAAAGTAATAGGTGTGCTGGGCAGCGGCAGTTTCGCCACGGCAATTGTGAAGATGCTTACCGAAAACAGCAAAACCGTTCATTGGTGTGTAAGAAATGAATATGTGAAAGGCGCCATCGAGCTTCGCCACCATAATCCCACCTATCTTACCGCTGTTAAATTTAACACCCGTAACCTGTGCTTAACCACCGATATTAACGAACTGGTTACCGCCTGTGATATCGTAGTACTTGCCACGCCTTCCATATATCTATCAGATGCGCTTGACAAGATGACGTGCGATTACACTGGGAAAATCTTTGTTTCAGCCATTAAAGGCATTGTACCAAAAGTGAATGATGTAGTTGCCCACTACCTGCGAGATGAGTTTAAAATAGGTTACCGCCATCAGGCCGTTATCGCCGGCCCGTGCCACGCGGAGGAAGTGGCCATGGAGCGTCTTTCCTACCTCACCATCGCTACCATTGAGGAAAATCAAAAGATGCTCAGCCGTAAATTCTCTTCCCATTTCATCAAGGTGAACTGTTCTGCTGATATTTTGGGCAACGAATACAGCGCGATTCTTAAAAACATCTATGCTATCAGCGCCGGTATTGCCAGCGGCTTGGGTTATGGTGATAACTTCACCGCAGTTTTGGTTAGCAACGCTATCCGCGAAATGGAAGTTTTTCTGGATGCGATACACGAGACCCCGCGTGACGTGAATGAAAGCGCCTATCTGGGGGATTTACTGGTTACAGCCTACTCACTTTTCTCCCGAAACCGCAGTTTGGGGAACCTCATAGGTAAGGGATATACGGTGAAGTCTGCCATACAGTCTATGAACATGGTAGCCGAAGGATATTACGCTGTTGATTCCATCTACAAAACCACTCAGCAAAAAAAGATGAAAACCCCAATAATTGACGCGGTTTACCGAATTCTTTACGAAGAAAAAAACGCGGAAAAAGAATTCAAACATCTTACGAAAGTCCTAAATTAAAGCTGAGAGGCACACCGGACGAAAAAAACACCTTTTATCCCGAATTTTTTAAATTTACAAAAACTTTTTTGCAAATACTTTCACCATGCACGGACTCAAAACTACACATACGCCAAAACCCTCTTACGATGTTGTACTGATTGGGGGCGGAATCATGAGTGCTACACTGGCCACTCTTCTACATGAACTGCAGCCCGATCTGGAAATAGCCATCTTCGAACGGCTTGGGAGGTTTGCACAAGAAAGTTCGGCCGCGTGGAACAATGCCGGTACAGGCCACTCCGCTTTCTGTGAACTGAATTATACCGTGCCTGGCGCTGACGGCAGCATTAATATCTCGAAAGCAGAGAAAATTGCCGAACAGTTCGAAGTTTCCAAACAATTTTGGGCCTATTTACTTAAAAAGGACCACATCTCAAATCCAAAAGAATTCATCCATTCATGTCCTCATATGAGTCTGGTTTTCGGTGAATATGACACAACTTTCCTGCAAAAAAGACATGCAGAGATGATAAAATCGCCACTTTTTAAAGGAATGGAATTCACCACCGACCATCAAAAACTGAAAGAATGGATCCCACTCATCATGAGTAAGCGAAAGGAAAATGAAAAATTGGCCGCCACCAAAATGGACTTGGGGACCGATGTAAACTTCGGTACGCTTACCCGTAAAATGGCCAGATTCCTTTCCGAAGATTCTAAAGTAGAGGTCTTCCTCTATCATGAAGCCAAAGATTTGGACCTTAGAAGCGATGGCCGATGGGAAATGAAAATCAAGGACCGCCTGCACCAGCACAGCCAGCGTGTGGTAACCGATTTTGTGTTCATCGGCGCTGGTGGCTACGCGTTACCCTTGCTCGAAAGTTCCGACATCCCTGAAAGCGAAGGTTACGGCGGTTTTCCGGTATCCGGTGAATGGCTTGTCACCCACAACGAAAAATTGGTGGCACAACACCACGCCAAAGTATATACACAGGCACCGTTGAATGCGCCCCCGATGAGTGTACCACATCTTGATCTGCGCATCATTGATGGTAAAAAGGCACTGCTGTTCGGGCCGTTTGCGAGTTTTTCGACCAAATTTTTAAAAGAAGGCAGCTATCTCGACCTCCCGGAAAGCATCAATTTCAAGAATATCCGGTCGTTGTTTGGCGCTTGGTGGCACAACTTACCCCTTACGCAATACCTGTTGCGACAGGTAGCCATGACGAAAACCCAACGTATGCAGCACCTTCGGGAGTTCATAAAAGATGCTGACGAAAAAGACTGGGAAATAAAAATAGCCGGTCAACGTGTACAGATTATTAAAAAAGATGAAAAGCAGGGCGGTAAACTCGAATTCGGGACAGAAGTGGTGGTGAATAAAAAAGGTACCATCGCGTCTCTACTCGGCGCCTCGCCGGGTGCGTCCACCGCGGCCTACGCGATGTTGGAAGTGCTGGAAAAATGCTTCCCCGACAAAGTAAATAACGAATGGCATGGCAAACTCCTCGAAATCTTCCCTTCCTATGGTCAAAACTTAGCCAACAACCCTCAACTTACCGAAGAAATACGCGCATATACCAAAGAAATCCTCGAGCTTGATTATTAACACGCATGACGACTATTACGAAGCCAGAAATTGCTACTGAAATCCTGGAGGATATTAAGACAAGCATTGACAATGAAAAACAGGTAATCGTACACTGCTGCTTCTCGGCTACCGCCTTCGGAGATTTCCTCATCCGCATTTGGCCAAGCACCTTCTTAATTGATGCAACTACAGGCCACCGCAGCGCACTGATTCACCATGAAAACATTTCACTTTTTCCTTATTGGTCGGTAGTCCCACCGATGAAAGATTATTGGTTCACGCTGATATTTGCCGGTTTACCGAAAGACTGCACCTCATTTGACCTCAAAGAAATCATTCCACAGGAAGGCGGCTTCGAAATCGAGGGTATCAAACGTAATAAGACTGATGTGTACAAAGTGAAATTGAGCTAAAACCAAGGCATACTTTATTTAAGTTCAATTTATTCTGAATTCCGTTACAGTGGCTTTTGAGATGGCATAAAAATAGCTTTCCCAAAAAATAACTATTCAGAAATAAACAATGGAAAATTCGAACAGAAACAAACCGGGAAAATTCATGGTAGCTGCCATCGTAACACTTATCGTGGTCATCATCTCATACCTCATCGTTATACAACTGTTCCCCAATTGGTTTATGACGATGCCAACCGGCGATGCAAAACCAATTGATGCTAGACCTTAGCCAAAAATCCCTCGAAAGCCGGCACTACCGACACGTTTCCGTCAGGCTGAATTTGCTCAAGTGTAAGGAATTCTACCTGATTTACGGATGAGGCGTTGTACGGCTGCTGTACACGTACATAATTTTCGGTGAAGCCGTACATCAGGCCATCCTTGTTTTCGTGTTCCCAAAGCACCGGAAGTGTTTTACCTAATTGTGTGGCATAATATGCCATCTTCTTTTTCTCGGAGAGGATCCTCAGCATTTTGTTACGCTTTTTTCGCTCAGCTAACGGCACTGCACCTTCCATTTGGGCGGCTTCAGTATTTTCCCGCTCCGAATACGTAAATACATGCAAATAACTGATGGGGAGCTCGCTGAGGAAATGATAGGTCTCCAAGAATTTTTCTTCGGTCTCACCCGGAAATCCTACAATTACATCTACACCAATGCAGGCATCAGGCAACACATCAAGGATCTTTGTGATTCGGTTGCGATACAACGCCGTAAGATAGCGGCGCTTCATTTTTTTCAACAGATCATCAGAGCCACTTTGTAATGGAATATGAAAGTGCGGTACAAACCGTTTGCTTTTAGCGACCAGTTCGATGCTTTCATCCTTAAGCAGATTAGGTTCTATGGAAGAAATACGGATTCGTTCAATACCTTCTACCGCATCCAGTTCAGTAATTAGGTCGAGGAAGGTATGGGCATGCTTTTTATTTCCGAATTCCCCTTTGCCGTAATCCCCAATATTAACACCGGTAAGTACGATTTCTTTAATGCCTTTGGCGGCGATTTGGCGTGCGTTGTGCACTACATTCTCAATGGTATCAGAACGTGAGATCCCGCGGGCAAGCGGTATGGTGCAATAGGTACATTTATAATCACAACCATCCTGCACTTTCAGGAAAGCACGGGTACGGTCACCGATGGAATAGCTTCCGATGAAAAAATCGGCTTCGTCAATCTCGCAGGAATGTATTTGTCCGTGGCCGTTTTTCTGCAAGTCGTCAAGGAAACTCAGGATATTAAACTTTTCTTTGGCTCCCAAAACCAAATCCACCCCCTCAATGGCAGATATTTCCTGT
The DNA here is from genome assembly GCF_003692615.1 of Chryseobacterium sp. 6424. Classification (NCBI taxonomy): domain Bacteria; kingdom Pseudomonadati; phylum Bacteroidota; class Flavobacteriia; order Flavobacteriales; family Weeksellaceae; genus Chryseobacterium; species Chryseobacterium sp. 6424. Next base: position 920,818 of record NZ_CP023540.1, on the reverse strand, counting down.
GGTTTCAGTTGCGCGTAGCAGCCCAGCACCACAACCAAACCTTCAGGATTGGCTTTCATGGCGCGTCTTACGTGTATTTTACATTCACGGTCGGCATTTTCGGTGACTGAGCAGGTATTGATGACGTACACATCCGCCGCTTCATCGAAATTCACCTTTTCGTAGCCCGCACCGGTAAGTTGGCGGGCAATGGTAGAGGTTTCGGCGAAGTTCAATTTACAGCCAAGGGTATGAAATGCAGCAGTTTTGCGAGATAGATTTTCCATAATTACAGACTGCAAATTTAAAGATTATTTTATATAGCCTCATCAAGTTTTACTTTCAGGAAAAATGATGGAATCTTTCGACGAAATCTCTGTCACCATCTCGGATAATTAATGTTTGGTAAAATCTCAGGAGACTGAACCATTTCAGGCCTATAAAATATGATTAATGTTACAAAAGCAAGAAAACCGGCCCGAATAATTCTCCACCACCCTATAAATATCTACCTTTGCCAATTAAATTTTAAAGCAAGATTATGGAATTTGAGAACTTTAAAATGCCTTTCAGCATTAACCCCGAATATTCAAAAAAAGTAGCCTATTTCTCAATGGAGTTTGCCATTGACCAGGCCCTTAAAATTTACTCCGGCGGACTTGGTTTCCTGGCCGGCTCTCACATGAGGAGCGCTTATAACCTGAAGCAGGATCTGGTAGGCATCGGTATCTTGTGGAAATTCGGTTATTACGACCAGGCACGTAACCACGACCAGACATTGCAGCCTACGTGGACGAAAAAAATGTATTCTTTTCTTGAAGATACGGGTATAAAATTTCAGATCGAGATTCACTCGGCACCAGTTTGGGTGAAAGTATGGTATCTGGATCCCGAGACTTTCCATACAGCGCCAATGTTCTTCCTTTCAACTGATGTACCAGAGAACGACCATGTATCAAAAACCATTTGCCACCGCCTTTACGACGCGAATGAATCTACAAAGATCGCACAATATATCTTGCTTGGGAAAGGAGGCGCCAAACTGCTTGATGTAATGAATTTTGAACGCGATGTATATCACCTAAACGAAGCACACGGCCTGCCTGCCGCCTTCTATTTACTCAAAAAATTTGGTGGTGACCTTGAGAAAGTGCGCGAAAAACTGGTGTTTACCACGCATACACCCGAAGAAGCAGGTAATGAAAAGCATGATATTTATCTTTGCCATAACATGTCTTATTTCTCTGGCCTACCGATGGAGGAAGTTCGGCAGCTTGAAGGAGAACATGATGAAACCTTCAACCACTCACTATGCGCTTTGAAGATGGCCAGAATCGCCAACGGAGTCTCACAACTTCACGGTGAAGTTTCACGAAAAATGTGGAGCAAATACCCTGGTATATGCGAAATTAAAGCCATTACCAACGCACAGGAATTCAAATATTGGGCAGATAAGCCTTTGTATGACGCTAAGGACGAAAACGACCCTACGCTCTTCGACTTCCGAAAAAAACATTTAAAGAAAAGAACCTTCCGCATCGTAGCAGACCAAACCGGAAAACTCTTCGATCCTAATATTTTCACCATCGTGTGGGCACGCCGTTTCGCAGGTTACAAACGGGCCGATTTACTTCTGCATGATAAAGAAAGATTCGAGAAATTGCTTAACAACCCGAAATACCCCGTACAGATCATCTGGGCAGGAAAACCTTACCCGATGGATTATGCAGCCATTTCGACTTTCAACTCGTTGGTAGAATCCTCTAAAAACTACAAAAACATGGCCGTGCTCACAGGTTATGAACTGGCGTTGAGCAAGTCGCTAAAACAAGGCTCAGACCTTTGGCTTAACAACCCACGTGTACCGCGTGAAGCCTCCGGGACCTCTGGTATGACTGCGGCGATGAATGGCTCGGTAAACCTTTCTACTGATGACGGCTGGATCCCCGAATTTGCAGAAAACGGCGTAAACGGATTTGTAGTGCCACAAGCTGATTATGAAAACATGAGCGTTTTCGACCAGGATAACTTCGACCTCGAAAACCTTTATCAGGTCTTGGAAAACGAAATCCTGCCGACTTACTACGACAGCCCGGACAAGTGGAGAAAGATACAGCATACCGCGATGGAGCAGGTGAAAAGTAAATTCAACAGCGACCGTATGGCTGATGAATATTACAAAATCATCTATGCATAATACCAACTTATGACTAAACAGTATCCGGGAGTTACGACTTCCGGATTTTTTTATTTTATTTCTAATTTCCAGGTGAAGCCCATAAAATCCAAATCATTATTTTTGTGGCATGATAAACAATGATCAGTTAAAAGAAACCCAGTCCCGCATAGAGGATCTTTATAAATACCTGCAGATCGACCGTAAAAAAATCGAGATTGCAAATGATGAGGAAAAAACAGTCTCGCCAGAATTCTGGGACAACCCAAAAGAGGCCGAAGCCTTCATGAAACAGCTACGCTCAAAAAAGAAATGGGTGAATGATTATGAAGAAATCTATAACCGTTTCGAGGACATCCAGGTACTGATAGATTTCGCTAAGGAAGATCCGGATTCTGAAAAAGAACTCCATGAAGCATTCCCTGTACTTCAGGAAAAGATTGAAGACCTCGAATTCCGGAATATGCTCTCCAACGAAGGAGACGAACTTTCGGCTGTGCTACAGATCACGGCCGGTGCTGGCGGTACTGAAAGTTGTGACTGGGCCGGCATGTTGATGAGAATGTACACCATGTGGGCCGAGAAACAGGGTTATAAACTTCGCGAACTCAACTTTCAAGAAGGTGATGTGGCGGGTGTAAAGACGGTAACTTTAGAAATTGATGGTGAGTTTGCATTCGGCTATCTGCGTGGCGAGAATGGCGTACACCGTTTGGTAAGGATCTCCCCGTTCGACTCGAACGCAAAAAGACACACCAGTTTTGTGTCGGTTTACGTATATCCTTTGGTAGATGACACCATTGAAATCAACATCAATCCTGCGGACATTTCCTTTGAAACCATGCGCTCCAGCGGCGCTGGTGGGCAGAATGTAAATAAAGTGGAAACAGCCGTCCGCCTACGCCACGCCCCTACCGGCATCATCATTGAAAACTCTGAAAGCCGTTCACAACTACAGAATAAGGAAAAGGCGATGCAGTTGCTGCGCTCGCGACTCTACGAAATGGAACTTGAGGAACGCATGAAGGCCCGAAACGAAATCGAAGCCAATAAAATGAAGATTGAATGGGGAAGCCAAATACGTAACTATGTGATGCATCCTTATAAACTTGTGAAAGACGTACGCTCTGGCTATGAAACCTCGGATGTTGATGGGGTGATGAACGGCAACCTTACCCCTTTTCTTAAAGCCTTCTTAATGGCAGACGGCCAAGCGGCGGAAAGCGAAGATTTCACGCTTTAAATTTAGGAAACTTTAACAATTCTGCAATCCTGAAAAAAAACTGCTTTTATTACCTTTGCCAATATGGGACATTTTGAAAGCTGGAAGGATTTGTTGAATCCCGAATTTTATATACAAATGGGCGGTTTTTGGCTCATTTTGTTTATTGTATTTGCAGAAACAGGACTATTTATCGGGTTCTTTTTACCTGGCGACAGCCTGCTGTTTGTATCTGGAATTTATGCGGTTGAAATAATTGAAGAAGCCATTGGCTCTACCGGAAGTGATTTCTGGGATACCACAATTTTGGCTACAGGCGTTGCCATTGCAGCTGTAATCGGTAACGAAATCGGGTATTGGTTCGGTCTGAAAACCGGTCCTGCACTATATAAAAAAGAAGACACCTTCCTCTTCAAGAAGAAATACCTGTTTCAGGCACATGATTTCTTCGAGCAGCATGGCGCCCTTGCGGTAATCATGGCGCGTTTTCTGCCTGTTGTCCGTACTTTCACCCCAATCGTTGCCGGGATTGTAAAGATGAATAAAACCAGGTTCCTTATTGATAATATAATCGGTGCCTTTCTATGGTCATTCTCGCTGATATTTGCCGGGCATTATCTTGATAAATTCTTCATTGATCAGTTCGGCATCGACCTCAAGTCGCACCTTGAGCTCATCATTCTCATCATAGTGCTGATTACTACCGTACCTTTGGTTACAAAATTTTTCTTCCGTAAGAAAGAAGACCAACTCCCAAATGCGGGTGAATAAATTTAAAAATAAAACCCGCCTCGCAAGATTTGCGAGGCGGATTTTATTTAATACAGAAAGAACAGGGAGCGTTGTTACTTAGAACATTAACGACGCTGGCAAGCCAAAAAAAAGATTCCGTCTCTATCGAGGCGGAATCTTTTGTTTAATTGAATAAATCACGGACTTTATCAAAGAATGTTTTTTCTTTACCGGATGGTTCCGCTATCATTTCTCCGCTTTTCATTTGGGTTTCAAAAAATGCTCTTTGCTCAGCCGAAAGATGTTGTGGTGTCCAAACATTTACATGCACAAACATATCACCTTTTCCATAACTGTCGATACTGGGGAGGCCTTTTCCGCTTAGTCTTAGGATTTTTCCCGATTGTGTGCCGGGTTCTATCTTAATTTTCACTTTACCGCCTACGGTTGGGATTTCTTTCTGCGTTCCCAGGGCTGCTTCTGCGAAGGAAATATAAAGTTCCTGATGAAGATTGTCGCCTTCGCGTTTAATCTTACCATCGGTTTCTTCTTCAACTACCACCAGCAGGTCGCCAGGGTTACCACCGAAAGGTGCATCGTTACCCTTACCACGAACGTTGAGCTGTATGCCTTCGCGGGCACCAGCCGGGATATTGATGGTAACTTCTTCATCTTCCTTCACGAGACCTTGGGCATTGGCGCCAGCCGGGATCTTGTCGGCAATCTTTCCTAATCCCTGACAGGTGCCGCAGGTCGTTTGCGTCTGCATCTGGCCAAACATGGTGTTCATTACTTTCATCTGAACGCCTGACCCGTTACAGGTACTGCAGGTTTTAGAGGTTGCGCCCGGTGCCATCTTCATCTTTTTCACTTTGATGGTTTTCTGGGTACCGTTCACCATTTCTTCAAGGTTCAGTTTAATCCTTACCCGAAGATTGCTGCCGCGTACCTGCTGACGTTGTGCGCTGCCACCAAATCCGCCACCACCAAACTGGCCGCCAAATATATCGCCGAACTGAGAGAAGATATCCTCCATATTCATTCCACCACCGAAACCGCCGCCGCCAAAGCCGCCACCACCGTTCATGCCGGCATGGCCATACTGGTCGTAGCGTGCTTTTTTGTTTTCATCACTCAAGACTTCGTAGGCTTCCGCAGCTTCCTTAAATTTTTCTTCTGCAGTTTTATCACCTGGATTTTTATCTGGGTGATATTTTAAAGCCATTTTACGATAGGCTTTTTTTATTTCGTCTGCTGAAGCATTTTTAGAAACTTCCAGAACTTCGTAATAATCTCTCTTTGCCATTTTATTTGTTTGATTAAAATGCTAAAACAATGCTTAGAATTTTAAATTTTAGTTACCGGTTACTACTTTACTGAAACGGATAACGCGGTCGTTCAGCTGATAACCGGTTTCAATCACATCTACAATCTTACCCTTCAGATCATCGGAAGGTGCCGGGATCTGTGTAATGGCTTCATGGAAGTCCACGTTAAAGTCATCTCCTGCTTTCACATTGATCGGGGTAAGTCCTTTTTCGGTAAGTTTACCTTTGAATTTCTGATAAATGAGTTCTACGCCCTGCAAGTCGCTTTCGTTGCCGTTTTTAGCGATTTCTTTCAATGCACGCTCGAAATCGTCAAGCACGGCTAACATGGAAACCATCATATCCTGATTAGCGTACTGGAAGAAATCCATCTTCTCTTTCGCTGTACGTTTTTTATAGTTTTCAAACTCTGCAAACAGACGGATATAACGGTCTTTCTCCTCTGCCAAAAGTTCTTCATAATTAGGCTGAGATGTCACATTTTCGGTATTTTCAGCATCATTATTCTGGGGATTTTCATTCTTCAGATCCAGATTTTCTTCGTGTATCTCTTTGTTATCGGACATAATTAATCATTTTAGTATTCGATTATTCACAAAGATATTGCCAAATAAAAATTATGGACAATTCGGCAGACGCTACATTTTAAATAATCTTTTTCCATAGTAATGTGTTGCGATGCATAAATGAATTTATTTTAAATTAGAATCTGCTATAGTATTTGTTAGATTAGACTAACAATTATATCTTTGCTTTAATTATAAATAAATCCTATGAAAGTTTATCTACTAATACCCTTATTTGTATGTTCAATTTATTTTGCACAAGAGAATATTGAACCTATCCAGCCAACAGTTCAACCGGATACCATACAGACTGAGAATAAATCCTCAGCAATTGATGAAGTGGTGATTTCAGGAACGATGAAAAGCGTAAAGCGGCTTGACAGTCCGGTCCCGGTAGATATTTATACATCGGCTTTTTTCAGGAAAAACCCTACACCCAATGTGTTTGACGCGTTACAGAACATCAATGGGGTACGTCCGCAACTCAATTGCAACATTTGCAATACGGGTGACATCCACATCAATGGCCTAGAAGGTCCTTACACAATGGTACTGATCGACGGGATGCCTATCGTAAGTTCACTCGGGACGGTTTATGGTCTCTCGGGAATCCCGAATTCTTTAGTGGAAAGAATTGAGGTTGTGAAAGGTCCGGCATCATCGCTATACGGAAGCGAGGCTGTAGGTGGCTTAATTAATATCATTACAAAAAAACCTCAGCAGGCACCATTGTTTTCCGCGGACCTGATGTCAACGACGTGGGCAGAATTCAATGCTGATTTCGGACTAAAGTTTAAAGCCGGCGCAAACGCTGATGTTTTAACAGGTGTTAATTATTTTAATTTTCAAAATATAGAGGATCATAACAATGATAATTTTACCGACGCCACATTGCAAAACCGGATTTCCGTTTTTCAGAAGTGGAATTTTAAGCGTAACGAAAATCGTTTGCTCAGTCTGGCAGCGCGGTACCTTTATGAAGACCGCTGGGGTGGCGATGTACGCTGGAACAAATCGTATCGGGGTGGGTATGAAATCTATGGTGAAAGCATCTATACGAGCCGTGCAGAATTACTCGGGACCTACCAGTTACCTGTCAAGGAACAGCTGTTGCTGGGATTTTCATTTATCAACCATGACCAGGACAGTCGCTACGGAACCACTTCTTACATCGCCAACCAGAAAATAGCATTCGGTCAACTGACGTGGGATAAGAAAGTTGGGCGGCATGATTTGCTGGCGGGCGCGGCATTACGTTACACCTATTACGATGACAATACGGTCGCTACCTTAAGCGAAGGCACCAACGAACCAGAAAAAACTTGGCTCCCCGGGATCTTCGTACAAGATGAGATTTCCCTGGCAGAACGCCACAAACTGCTTCTTGGAGGTCGTTTCGATTATAATAATACCCATGGGTCAATCTTGACACCGCGATTAGCGTATAAATGGACTTTAGGCGAGGAGAGCGTCCTACGTGTAAATGCCGGCACCGGATTTCGTGTGGTGAATCTGTTTACCGAAGATCATGCCGCACTTACGGGCGCAAGAAAAACAGTAATTCTGTCTGACCTTAAACCTGAAAAATCCTATAACATCAATGTAAATTACGCAGTAAAACTTTATAGTGACCTTGGCAACATTATCAACATGGATGCAACGGCGTTTTATACTTATTTCACTAACCGTATCGTACCCGATTATGAAACTGATGCTACCAAAATCATTTATGATAATCTTGAAGGCCATGCCGTTAGCAGAGGGATCAGTATGAACACCGACATCAACCTTCGCAACGGCCTGAAGTTCATGCTGGGCGCAACCGCGATGGAAAATACCATCACCGAAAATGGTTTGTCGGAGCAACAGATGCTTACTGAAAAATTCACAGCTACCTGGGCTGTTTCTTACAGAATAAAGCCGTGGAAACTCACCATCGACTATACCGGAAATCTGTACAGCCCAATGCGCTTGCCCTTGTTGAGCGATTTGGATCCCAGAAAGCCTATGTCGCCATGGTGGAGCATACAGAACCTACAATTCACTTATGATGGATTGCGGGATTTTGAAGTGTATGGAGGCGTTAAAAACCTACTTAACTGGACGCCTACTAAAGGAAATCCGTTTCTGATCGCAAGAACTTCCGATCCCTTCGACCAGAATGTAGTATTCGATCAGCACGGCAACGCGGTGCCGACTCCGGAAAATCCTTATGGGCTTACTTTCGATCCGTCGTACATGTATGCACCGAACCAGGGGATCCGTGGCTTTTTGGGTATAAGATTTAAACTTAATTAAACGGCAATGAGGACAACCCCGCGATGGTTTTTATTAGCATTCTTCATAGTTCCGCTATGGCACGCTGCACAGTTAAAGGAACTTTCGGTTAATGAACTTGAGACCGTACAGAAACACAATCCCCGCAATACCGTACTGTTTATCCACACCAGTTGGTGCCAGTACTGTAAAGCCATGATGAAAACTACATTCAGAAATAAAGAAGTGGTGAAGTTGCTTAATGAACATTTCCACTTCATCCCTTTCAATGCAGAAGAAAGAAAGGATGTAGTTTTTAGAGGAAAAACTTACCGATTTCAGCCAAGTGGCCGTAACACCGGAGTTCATGAGCTCGCGCAATCATTTCTCGAAGATAAGACTCCCGCATCCTATCCTCACCTTTTCATACTAAACCCCGCTCATGAAATCATTAAAGAATCAAACGGATTTATCAGCATCGCGGAAATGCTTAGAATCTTAACTGAAGTCACTGAATTGAACAATACACCTTAGAGAGGTGCATGGCCAAAGAAAGTTTCGTACAGTAAGTAAAGATTTAATACAATAATGATCACCGCGACAATCCAAACAAGAATTTGTAACCAACGTTTGTTCACGAATTCGCCCATCTTTAATTTGGATCCTGTAAACATTACCAGCGGCACTACGGCAAAACTCAGTTGCATCGATAGGATCACCTGACTGAGAACCAACAAGTCCGTAGTGCCCTTTTCACCATAAATAATGGTAACGACCAATGCAGGTATTACCGCGATTAACCGGGTAATAAGCCGACGAAGCCACGGTTTCAGACGGATGTTCAGGAAGCCTTCCATAACGATCTGTCCGGCCAATGTCCCGGTAAGCGTAGAGTTTTGCCCTGAAGCCAGTAGAGCTACCGCGAACAACACACTTGCCATCGTTGTTCCCAGTATAGGCGCAAGCATTTCGTGCGCATCATGGATGTCAGCTACATCCGTATTCCCGGAGGTATGGAATGTGGCGGCCGCTACGATAAGGATGGAAGCGTTGATGAAAAACGCCAGAAATAATGAAACCGTACTGTCAATGGTCGCAAACTTAATCGCTTCCTTTTTTCCTTCAGTGGTACGTTCATAATTCCTGGTCTGTATGATGCTGCTGTGCAGATATAGGTTGTGCGGCATCACCGTAGCGCCTAAAATACCAATCGCGATATACAGCATGGAAGGATTGGTAACGATCTCCTTTTGCGGAACCAAACCCGAAAGAATCGGAAAGACATCTGGTTTACTGAGGATGATTTCGTAAATGAAACATCCCAGAATTACAAATATTAGTCCCCCAACGATGCTTTCAATATATCTGAAACCTTTTGCCTGAAGGAAAAGTATTAAAAAGACATCAACGACTGTTATAACAATCCCCCAGGTCAGAGGGATACCAAAAAGTAAATTCAGCGCGATGGCAGCACCGATGACCTCCGCGAGATCGCAGGCGGCGATGGCAATTTCACATAACACCCATAGAATAAAATTGGTCACCGGATCAAAATGATCACGGCACGCCTGTGCCAGATCACGCTCTGCTACGATGCCAAGTTTCAGCGATAGATGCTGCAGTACGATAGCGAAAAGGTTAGAAATAAGAATCACCGAAAGCAAGGTGTAGCCGAACTGCGCGCCACCGGCAATATCGGTAGCCCAGTTACCAGGATCCATATAACCAACCGCCACCATAAGACCCGGACCCGCAAAAGCAAACAGCTTTCGCCAAAAACCTGCGTCTTTAGGGATATTTATACTAGAAAATACTTCCGGTAGCGAATCTGCGCGGCGTTCATAACGCCAACCTTTATTAATATTACTCAAAATGTTAGATTAGACTAACAAAATTAAACATATTTATAATAAGTCAAAAATAAATAGGATAAAAATACACCCGATACATGAGGTATCGGGTAAAGTTTATTTTGTAAATCTGATGGCTGTTTTACGGTCGATTTCACGGTCAGCATCAGAAGCGTTTTCATCCACTTTGGCAAACTCTTCACCATAACCTTCAGCCGAGATCACCTGGGCAGAGCCTAAGGCTGCTTTTACCGCTTGGGCACGTTGCTGGGATAAGGTTTTATTGCTTGCATCATCACCTTTTTTATCTGTGTAGGCGCCAATTTTAATTTTAGCATCAGGATAGGCTGCTAAAATAGATTTGATATTGTTTAACTGTATCTGGGATTCAGGGGTTAGTTTTGTAGAATTAAATTCAAAATTAAGGTTGTCGAAATTGAACCACTTATCCTTTAAATCAGCTTCAGTAGCATTTTTGTAGTCATCAGAATTCAGGAAGGCAACTACCTGATCTTCAATCCCGCCACGATATGCATCAAGCGTCTGTCCATCGGGCAAGTTGACTACGGTTGCTTCTCTGTCCAAAGTGGTATTCGCCATTGTGTCGGTAGAAGCAGCCATCGCCGTACTGTCGTTTTCATAGGCCGTAGAATCTGTCATCGTAGTCGTATCATTTGCCGGTTTATCGCATTGCTTCCATAAGAACCAAGCCGCCAGAGCCAACAAGATTAAAGGCAATAACCACTTCCACACCGATCCTGTGTCTTTATGAGGATCATTACGGTCAACATGTACATGCGTATTTCCGGCACGTGTGACTTCCGCATGTCCATCGTTTGAGGTAGGCGTTGTAGCGGATGCAGTGCTGGAAGTTTTATCGTTTTCAGGATATTCGTTACCATTAGCGATGTTGCCTACTCCCATTGACGCCAGAGAAAAACCGGCAGGAAGCAGTGAGGTCACCATAGCCTTTTGATCTTTAAGCAATGTGCTCACCGCCGAGTCATCCATATTCTGGTCAGCGGCGTATTTACCGATGGACCCGATTGCTGCGCCTGTCACCATGTATAGCAAAGAATTTGCTGAGGTGTTACTCACACCCGAATATTCGGAAACCGCATTTACGAGGCCAGGCACTCGGTCGCCAAAAATAGCGGACAAGATTGTAGCCACCATTGAGTTTCCTGTGGCAGCGCCAATAAGATTGCCTAACAATCCACTGGTGGGCGCATTAGTGATCGCATTCAGCACGCCGGGCTTGTCGGTATGGTCTGCAAGCCCGCTTACCACAGCGGGTAATAACACGCTGATGGCTTTGGAAACTGCAGGTTCGGTTTCATTTAATTGATTGGCACTTTGCGATACCAAGGCCGGACCCAATTGCCCCTTAATAAGATCGATAACATTTAAAGACATAATAGTTTAGTTTAAAATTTAACATTTATCGCTGATGCAAATTTTAATCCAAACCTTAGGGGCTGAGGTCGAAGGCTGTTTACTGGGGTGCTATGGCTCCGGAATCAATAAGACTTCGCAAAAATCACCCGCTGCGTGGATGGTTTACCGGTAATCATGGAAACGCCGCTTTCCTGTGGGTTATTTAAAGGAATACAGCGGATCGTAGCTTTGGTTTCATTCTTAATCTGTTCCTCTTCTTCGGCGGTACCGTCCCAATGGGCTGAAATAAAGCCGCCTTTTTCTTCAAGCACTTTCTTGAACTCGTCGTAGGAATCTACCTTTGTAATATGGCTGTCGCGGTACGCCAGGGCTTTGGCATATATATCATGTTGTATGGTCGCCAGCAGTTCTTCGATGTAGTTTTCGAGACCTTCCAGGGGTTGGGTTTCTTTGGTAAGATTGTCGCGGCGTGCAATTTCAACGGTGTTATTTTCAAGGTCGCGGGCGCCCATTGCGATACGCACAGGTACGCCTTTCAGTTCATACTCTGCGAACTTCCATCCCGGTTTATTTTCGGTGCGGTTATCGTATTTTACAGAGATTCCTTTTGCTTTAAGTTTCTTTTGGATTTCGTAAGCGACTTCATCAATCTGTCTCAGTTGTTCCTCTCCTTTGAATATCGGGACAATCACTACCTGAATTGGGGCTAAGGTAGGTGGAAGTACCAGTCCGAAATCATCGGAATGTGTCATAATCAGGGCTCCCATCAGTCTTGTTGATGTTCCCCAAGATGTTCCCCAGGCGTGTTCTATCTTACCTTCACGGTTGGTGAATTTCACATCAAAGGCTTTCCCGAAATTCTGACCTAAAAAGTGAGATGTACCGGCCTGCAAGGCTTTCCCGTCTTGCATCAGGGCTTCAATACAATAGGTTTCATCGGCACCGGCAAATCTTTCGCTTTCGGTTTTTATACCGCGAATCACTGGGATGGCCATGAATTTTTCTGAAAAATCAGCATATACCTCAAGCATTTTTTCTGTTTCCTCTAGCGCTTCCTCTCGTGTGGCATGCGCGGTATGGCCTTCTTGCCAAAGGAATTCGGCGGTACGAAGGAATAATCTTGTACGCATTTCCCAGCGTACGACATTGGCCCACTGGTTAATAAGGATGGGCAGGTCGCGGTAAGACTGAATCCAGTTCTTATAGGTATTCCAGATAATGGCTTCAGAAGTTGGGCGAACGATCAGTTCCTCTTCAAGCTTAGCTTCCGGATCTACGATTAATTTCTTGGAATCATTAGGATCTGTTTTGAGGCGGTAATGGGTTACTACCGCACATTCTTTGGCAAAACCTTCGGCATTTTTCTCTTCGGCTTCAAATAGGCTTTTGGGAATGAAGATCGGGAAATAGGCGTTCTCATGGCCGGTTTCTTTAAAACGCTTATCCATTTCATCACGCATTTTTTCCCAGATGGCATAACCATAGGGCTTTATTACCATGCAACCCCGGACACCGGAATTTTCTGCCAAATCGGCCTTCACTACCAATTCGTTATACCATTTACTGTAATCTTCAGCACGGGAAGTTAGTTTTGCCATATTTTATCTATCTTTGATTTAACTTTTGCACTTACGCTTTATCTAATATTTATAAGGATTTACGGCCAAAACCCCCATTTTGCATGGTACAGTTTTGGTATAAAATGCAAATATAAATCAAATTAAAACTTTTTACCTATCATGGAAAAAATTACTTATAAAAATATGCTTCGGCTGCTGAAATCAAAAGCAGTATTGATGCTGGCCGGAGGTCTGGTGTTAACTTCCTGTACGATACAGACAGGTGGTTATACGGAGACTGATGGGGTATATTACGACCCCAACAGGGATACTTTACCTGAGGGAACAATGATGCGTACCGGTAATCAAGTAGGTGATTATTATGATTATCAGAACAATGACAATCAAAACGTTTATCTGAATGCTGAAAACCGTAACGAACGTTGGAGAGACGCGCAGAATTCTGACTGGGGAACCTATCAAGGAACCGACACTTATTACACCGACAACTGGGGCTCCCCATTCGGATATTATGGCGGTTTTGGTATCGGAATGAGTTTCGGCTGGGGTTCACCATGGGGTTGGGGCGGATATTACAGCCCATGGGGATTTGGATATAACCGTTGGTACAGTTTCTACAGCCCGTACTATGGATACTATAGCCCTTATTATGGCTATAACCCTTACTACAGCTACTATGGATATCCTTATTACGGACATGGCTATAACACCTATAGCGGAGGTTTCACCTACAAAAGAAGTGGCAGTGACGGCGCTTTCCGTAACTATGACAGAACGGCAAACACCACTACCCGCAACGCCAACTCTTCACAAGGATTCAGAAATGAGCAGCGTGTAACACCGAACAATTCAAGTTTCAGAAATCAGAGTAATTCATCCCCAAGATTCAGAAACACGCAACCAAGCAATACGACTCCAAGGCAAGCGACACCACGACAGTCAACGCCTAATTACAGTGAGCCAAGATTCCGCAGCAATACCTATGATGGCGGTAGCTTCCGTTCCGGTGGCAGCAATGGTGGCAGTTTTAACAGTGGATCCTCCTCATCAGGCTCTACAAGATCCTCCGGAGGTTTCAGAAGATAACAATTAACTTAAGTCTTACATTTAAAAAATGATTAAAAAAACCATATTTATCCTGAGCATTTCCGCAAGTTATTTTGTGTACGCTCAGGATATCTCTACGCTGAAAAATACAGCAGAAGTATACTCAAATTCCGCAACGAACGGTTCTTCTAAATATAATGCGATGGCAGGCGCCATGGGTGCCTTAGGCGGTGATTATTCCGTTCTTAACAGTAACCCAGCAGGTATTGCAGTAAGTATTACCAATGATTTTGCCGGGACGTTGAATATCGAATCTCAAAAGAACACCTCTTCGTTCGGCGGTCAGTCGCTGGATTATAAAATCAATGACACCGATCTCGGAAACGTAGGTGGTATTGCTGTATTCCCTTTGAACTCCTCTTCAAAGTGGAAGTTTGTAAACATCGGGCTTAGCTTCTCTAACCAGTCTATTGAAGATTATACAGAAACGCCGGGCAACAGCAACATTGGTTTTCAGTTCAATGATGAGAATGGCAACCTCCTGGAGGATTTATCCTTTGCCGGACACGCCTACAACCGTTACGGCAACCTGTCCAAAACCAGTGTAGGTGTCGGTGGTAATTACGATAACCGAATCTATATCGGTGCAGGTCTGAACTTCCATAATTCACAGTTAGACCAGTATGATTCCGCTGCGTTTACGAATACTTCAAATGCCTCTTCGGTGTTTGACAAACAGTACACCCCTTTTTCAGAAGCAGGCTCTGGCTTTTCAGCTTCAGTAGGTGTAATTGGGAAAATAAACCCTAACTTCAGACTTGGCGCCGCTCTTGAAACCCCTACATGGTGGACGATTGACCGAATCTACAGCGAGTACGACAACCCAACAGACGGTACTTATACTGAAGACCGTAAATTGGCCTCACCAATGAAAGCCACCATCAGTGCGGCTTATGTTGCGAATAAGAATTTCGCGGTAAACGTAGATTATTCACTTGGGCTTACCAAACCTAAGTACAAAGTATATGGTGACGCAGAGACGGAACTGAATAACTTCTTCGATGCCAATTCCGCAAACCTTTCTGAGGTGAAAATAGGTGCTGAATACCGTATTAACGCATTCAGGCTGCGTGGCGGATATGGTTTCGCAACAAGCCCGTATGATGCCGTTTCACTTAACAGTTTTGCCGCAAACGGAACTGCGGCGAACTCTTCTTTTGATAACTTTATCGTAGGGAAAAGAAATACGCTTGGCGCAGGTATCGGATATGATTTCCGGGCGTTTTATATAGACGCTGCTTATCAGCATATCAGTTCAGAATTCAACAACCCATTCCTGCAAGGCTCCGATGCCAGCAATACCGGTTATTTCTCTAATGCTTATGTAGTAAATTCTGACGCCGCCGGAGTATCGGAAGTGCAAAAGAAACGCAATAACTTCTCAGTGACTTTAGGCTGGAAGTTTTAACCGATAAATTATTTATATATAGAAAGCTTTGGAAAATCCCAAAGCTTTTTATTTTTCTAATGACTGTGAAACAGATGTCCGAACATCCCTAAGCCCACACCCAACGCGACCATGAGTATTTTTTGCCAATCAATATTATGGTTTTTATTACTTTCAAAAATAATGACCGACGAGATATGAAGGAAAATACCACCCACCAAAGCCAAAAAATAAACCTGTAGATTGGGATCGAAATAATTCCCCAACAAAAGCCCTAAAGGTGAAGCGACTGCAAAAATACTGATCACCAACCATGATGAAGTTGAGAACGCAGTTTTTTTATGAATCAAGAAAGCGCCCAACACAAAAGAAATCGGCAGGTTATGGAACAAAATCCCCATCAGATAAGGGCTGAACACATCGGTTTCATTAGCCAGCGGAATACCCTCGAGGAAAGCGTGTACAAACATCCCCAGCATCAGCGCCAACGGCAGAATGTTCTTTTCCTCATGATGATGGTGAAAATGCCCATGCTCAAAGCCTTTCGTCAAGTTTTCAAGAAGCATCTGCAACAGCACACCGCCAATTACAAACATCCCGATATTGGCACCACCTTGCGCATATACCTCAGGAAAAACCTCATTAAGACATACTGTGATTAAAAAACCGGCGCTTAGAATCAACAGATTTTTTGCCATCTTCTGTTGTGAACCGAAGAACTTCCCAAGGAAAACACCCGACAAAACACTGAAAATCAATAAAATAATAATAAGCAACACAAGGAAAACGTTTTAAAAGGTTATTTTAAGATTTTTCGGAATACATTAATGCAGCGCGGCGACTTTTCCGCATCAAAATCCTGAAGGGTATAATCACCGTACGTCTTCACACTCTCAAAACCACAGGCTGCAGCGTAGTTTTTAATGGTTTCCAGCGGGTGAAGTTTCACCTTTTCGAAATAATGATGAGCTATACCTTTATCGGTAAACCGGATATCCTTGATCACAAACTGATTTTCGATTTTCTTTGTGATATGAAAGTCTATGTCCTGCTTGGTAATGGTTTCTTCGGGTACCAAAGTATTTTTAACCCACTTTTCATTAAGGAAATCAAGCACGAACAAACCGCCCGGCACCAAAGTTCCCTCTACCGATCTAAAAATCTTCCGGTCTTCCTCTTCCGAATCGAAATAGCCGAAACTGGTAAACAGATTGAGAACCGCATCAGCCTTCTTGGCACTTACTTCAGGATAAATCGGGTGGCGCATATCATGCACCTTAAATGTAAGCGTAGTATTTTCAAACACTTTATTCTGCCGGATGCTCTCTTCAGAAAGATCCAGCCCGAGAACTTTGAACCCGAGTTTATTCAAGTAAACCGAATGTCTGCCTTTACCACACGCGAGGTCAATGATCGTAGCGCCTGCATGCAACTGAAGGTCATCAATAAGGAGCGAAATAAACTGCTCTGCCTCTTCAAAGTTTCTGTCTTTATAAAGAATATGATAATAAGGGGTATTAAACCAAGTTTCAAACCATGCCATTCTGCAAAAATAACTATTTTTGCATTCCCGGACCATCAAATCCCGAGATTTCACCTTTCTGCAAAGCTTCAACTAAAGCATAAGCAGCGAACAATCAACGCATAACGGCCCGTAAAAAATATTACATGGATCAGGAAAACATCAAAATACAGATTAAGACTTTTTTTGGTCTTGAAAACGTTTTAGCGGAAGAAATAAAAAAACTTGGCGGCCGCGATATAGAAATTAAAAACCGTGCGGTAAACTGTGAAGGAGACTTAGGTTTTTTGTATAAAATAAATTATTCTGCCCGTACGGCACTTAAGATCATGGTGCCGGTACTCACGTTCAAGGCGTGGGATGAGAGCCGCTTTTACGACAAACTCTTCGCTTTCCCGTGGGACCAGTATATGGATGTAGACCAAAGTTTCGCGATTGATACCACGGTATATTCCGAAAGATTCAGGCATTCGCAATTCATGGCGCAGAAGATGAAAGATGCCATCGTGGATTACTTCAAATTTCATCACCGCAAAAGACCGAACGTTGATACTCGCGATCCTGAGATAAAATTCCACCTACATATCGACCGCGAATTGGTCACGATTTCTTTGGATGCGGCGGGCGACCCTTTATTTAAAAGAGGCTACCGCAAAGACCAGGGCGAAGCACCGATCAATGAAGTGCTGGCCAGCGGTATGTTGCAACTGGCCGGTTGGGATGGCAAAGGCAATTTCCTGGACCCGATGTGTGGATCGGGAACTTTGCTCATTGAAGCTGCCATGATCGCGATGGATTTGCCCGCGCAGATTTTCCGCAAAAAATTCGCCTTCCAGAACTGGAAGAATTATGATGATGAACTCTTCAAGAAAATAAAAGAAGTCCGCATCAACAGAATTAAAGAATTCACCGGTAAGATTGTCGGCTACGACCTAGATTCGCAAATGCTGAACGCGGCCCACCTCAACATTGAAGCGGCTGAAATGGAAGACGTCATCGAAGTGAAAATGCAAAACTTCTTCGACTCGAAAAAAGAACACTTCCCGTTACTGATGGTATTTAATCCGCCTTATGACGAACGGATTTCCATTAACGAAGATGATTTTTACCGTAAGATTGGCGATACCTTCAAGAAAAGTTACCCAAATACCTTGGCTTGGTTCATCTCCTCAGACCTTGACGCGGCTAAAAAAGTCGGCCTGAGACCTTCTCGAAAGATAAAACTCTTCAATGGAAAGCTTGAATGCCGCTTCCTGCAGTTTGAAATGTATGAAGGCACGAAAAAGGTGCATAAGCTGGAAAATAATCAATAATTAATAATTTACCAGTATATCAATGTAACAGTGTACCAATTCTCAACGGCGAAACCTCCATTGTTTAATTGGTAGATTGATAAACTGTTACATTTTCAAATCAACACATTTTCAAATTTTCAAATCAAACCTTGACTTCCCTTTCCCTCATCATTGCCATTTACAACCGGAAAGACGAACTTTTCGAGCTTCTTAATTCTTTATCACACCAAACCGATAAGGATTTTGAAGTCATTATTATTGATGATGGTTCGCTGGTCAACCTCAGGCCAACGACTGAGCTTTTTACGGAAAGTTTAGACATTCAGTTTTTCCGTAAAGATAATTCGGGGCCTGGTTTATCCAGAAATTACGGTGCCCGCCGCGCCAACAATGAATGGCTGGTCTTTGTAGATTCTGACGTGATCGTTGAGACTAATTATATAGAAAACATTAAGAAAAACCTCACCCTGATCCCTTGTGATGCCTTCGGTGGCGCGGATAAGGCGCACAAAGGTTTCAATCTGATGCAGAAGGCGATCTCCTACTCCATGACGTCGGTGTTTACCACAGGCGGCATCCGGGGAAATAAAAAATCGGTGTCTAGATTTCAGCCGCGAAGTTTCAATATGGGCGTAAAAAAAACAGTGTTTGAGCAGGTCGGTGGTTTCTCGGAGATGCGCATTGGCGAAGATCCCGATCTTTCGATGACCTTATGGGAAAACGGTTTCACTACGGCTTTCTTCAGCGATATTGGTGTGTATCATAAACGACGCACAGATTTCGGCAAGTTCTCGAAACAGGTCTATCAGTTTGGTTGCGCGCGCCCGATCCTCAACCAGCGTCACCCGAAATATGTAAAGCTTTCGTTTGCGTTCCCCACTGTCTTCATGCTGGGGTATGTATTGGGGTTTGTAGAATATTTTGTTTTACAGAAGGGTGTTATCCTAGGTTTCTATGGCTTTTATACCATTTTGGTCTTCTTCCATGCGTTGTATAAAACGCGCAACATCAGCATTGCTTCTTTCGCCGTCATCTCCACTTATATACAGATGTTTTCGTACGGCTATGGCTTCCTGAAATCGTGGGTCCTGCTCAACATCTTCCGGCAGCAGCCCGAGGAGGCATTTCCGTCACATTTTCATAGAGAATGATCTGGGCGACATTTTTCCGCCTTCCACTCCCGCTTTTTCCTGGGGCGGCGGCTACGCCGCCCCAGGAAAAGAGCTCCGTTCAAGTCGGGTCGCAACACCGGCAAGACTGAAAATTTCGTTATTTTTACAAAAATTTTAGCATGAATAATTACCTCGAATTCAACTTCAAAATACAGCCCTTACAACCCTGGAACGAAATATTGATGGCCGAACTTATAGAAATCGGTTTCGATAGTTTCACTGAAGAATATGACGGCATATTGGCCTACGTTCAGAAAGAACTTTTTAATGAAGACCACCTGCAGCAGCTGCATCTACTCAACACACCCGAGGTCAGTATTTCCTATACTTACACCGAAATGCCCAACATCAACTGGAATGAGGAGTGGGAAAAAAACTTCGAGCCAATCAACGTGGAGAACCAAGTTTCGATCCGCGCCGAATTTCACCCGAATCAAAACCTGCCGCATGAGATCATCATCCAGCCCAAAATGTCTTTCGGAACTGGTCATCACGCCACCACTTATCTGATGATCCAGCAAATGCTCGATATGGATTTCGATGGGAAAACGGTGCTTGATATGGGTTGTGGCACCTCCGTACTCGCCATTTTCGCCAAACAGAAAGGTGCCGGAAAGACTGTGGCCATCGATATTGACGAATGGTCGGTAGAAAATTCAAAAGAAAACGCGGCGCGGAATAACGTGGAACTCGAAATCTCGCAGGGAACCGCTGAGAATCTGGGCGGCGAAAATTTTGACATCATTCTAGCCAACATTAACCGGAATATCCTGATCTCAGACATCCCGACTTATGTTTCTGTACTGAACGAGGGCGGTAGTCTGTTGCTTTCGGGGCTTTGTTTTTTCGATGTAGCAGATATTCTGGAAGTCTGTGCACAGCAAAAGCTTACGCTGAAGCGGCAACTGCAGAAAGAAGAATGGGTTTCGCTGTGGCTGGAGAAATAAATTCGACTAAGATTTTTATAAACGCATCAGGCAGCCTTCCTCGTAGCAAATCAAACGAAAATTTAATGTAACTATATTAAAACTCCAATATTTTATTGGAGTTTTATTGGACTTACATTGGAGGTATATTGGAGATAGGTAGAAGATGACCTGGCGGGACCGCTCCTTGACCCTGCCCTAAAATAACATTACCGATCGGTATCTACATCCTAATAGGTATACAAATATGACTGCTACTCCTGAAGGAACTCTGTGATAAGAGTGCGGTTGCAGGTATGGCGCATGTCATACTAATTTATTCTTAATTCCCGTCTGTCCATAATTTTCATACTTCTCAACGTGCAAATACAATTCTTCTGTATTGCTATTTTGAGACAAGACAGCTTTTCATTACCGGAATATTGGTAAATAGTCTCTCCTTAAACCACCTATAATTTACTGATTATTAGTATTTTGGGTTTAAAATAGCTTGTTTTTTATTGCAAGAATTTGTATCTTAGAGCTTTAAAACCTTGCAAATATGTTGGGGAAAAATCCAGAAAAGAAGCCAGAATTATTCCGCCCAATGTTGGTGGATTTTATTGACCACGAGCATGAACTTGTTCTACTTTCAGAAAAAATAGATTGGAATTATTTTGAGAAAGAATTTTCGCCCTTGTATTCCAAAGTGGGCAATCCGAGCCATCCGATTCGGTTTATGGTGGGTTGTTTGCTACTGAAACATTTGTATAATTTGGGCGATGAGACGTTGGAAAAAGCCTGGATCATGAATCCTTATATGCAGTATTTTTGTGGCAGGGTTTTCTTTGAACACGAATTTCCTTGTGACCCGAGTAATTTTGTTCATTTCCGAAAAAGAATTGGCGAAAAAGGTATCGAAAAAATCTTTGCCTACAGCGTAAGAATGCACGATGCCAAGACGAACACCTCAAATTTTGTTTTGTCCGATACTACCGTTCAGGAGAATAATACCTCTTTTCCTACCGATGCAAAATTGTGCAAAAAAGTGATTGATTATTGCAACAAAATAGCCGGAAATGAAGGCATAAAACAAAGACAACGCTACACAAAAGTCAGCAAACAAATGGTGCGCAACACCTACAACGGAAAACATCCCAAGCGGGCAAAAGCGGCAAGGAAATCTCAAAGACAGCTCAAAACCATCGCCATGAGGCTGATTCGTGAATTGCAACGGAATTTTAATGCAGAACAGCAAGAATTTTATAAAGATTTAATGACATTGTACACCAAGGTTGTCACACAAAAAAGAAACGATGCCGATAAAATTTACAGCATTCACAAGCCTTTTACCCGATGTATTGCCAAAGGAAAAGCGCATAGCCAGTATGAATTTGGGAATAAGGTAGGTTTGATAACCACCGCCAACAAAGGCAAGAAAATCATTCTCGGGATTAAAGCATTTTTGCAAACTCCTTACGATGGTCACACCATAGAACCACTTTTGGAACAGATGGAAACCGGTGGTCAAAAGCTCCCAAAAGAACTCCTTTACGATAGAGGTGGCAGAGGAAAATCAGAAATAAAGGGCGTGAAAATCTCCATCCCAAGCACTCCAAGAAAAAAAGACACTGCTTATCAAAAGCAAACAAAGCGCAAAAAATTTAGAACCAGAGCGGCAATAGAACCTATCATCGGACATTTAAAAACCGATTTTAGGCTGGCAAAAAATTACTTCCTGGGAGAAACGGGACCACAAATCAATGCATTACTAGCTGCAACCGCTTGGAACATGAAGAAAATGATGGAACTACTGAAACAGAAAATTATTTTCTTATTTTATAAGATACAAATTATGCTGTTTTCTAATCCTGTTTTTAAAAATAAATTAAATAGTGGGTTTTGTTAAGGAACGACTAAATAGTTTATTTTTATAAAAAATTGGAGGATGTTAAAACCTTTTAACGAAGAGTTTATCTACAATTGAAACCGAAGAACCTTACATGAAATGATGAATTTAGGAATTTATGAAAGCCTCATTACTGATGCCTTAAAGAACCGTCTCAATGATATTGATAGAAATGAATTTTATGTAGCAGACCAAAAGAAATTAGATTCGGATGAAGCAGTGCATTTCCTAGCGCTGCACTTGGGAGCGGCAATTAAAAGTGCACTTAAATTAATTAAGGCCGAAAAGAAGGACCTATTAGTTGCTAAGCAAATTGAAATTACCAACAATATTCTTAAGTATCTTACGCAGGAAATTTCCCAGTACGAATTCGCAGATGATCTGGTCTATGCTGAAGGATTGATTCTTGAGGGAGTTCTTCACAAATTAAATTCTAAGTATACCGATGTAAAGTTGCATTTAAGCGAGATCATGCCATTGACAAGGTTGACGCAAAGCGAACTGTTCACTGGAGGAAACGTCGGATTATCGCTGGATGCTGAACTAAAAAAAGAAATTCGATCTTCTGATAGAATCGATTTATTGGTTTCCTTTATCAAATGGAAGGCGATAGTCATCCTACGTGACGCGTTCCAGGAGTTTACCAGCAACGGAGGCAAGCTCCGTATCATTACCACGACTTATATGGGTGCAACCGACGCTAAAGCCGTCCATGAGCTCAGTAAGCTTCCTAATACGGAGGTTAAGGTTTCGTATAACAATTCAAATGAGCGTTTGCACGCAAAAGCCTATTTGTTCTTCAGAAATTCCGGTTTCCATACCGGCTATATTGGATCTTCGAACTTTTCTCGTTCTGCATTGACTGATGGATTGGAGTGGAATGTCAAAGTGACTACCAAAGAGATCCCACACATCATTGATAAATTCCAAAAGACTTTTGAATCTTATTGGAACAATGCAGAGTTTGAATTATATGATGAATCGAAATTAAAACTCCTGGATGATGCGCTGCAGAATAATAAAATGGGCAAAGCGACACTGGAAGCTGTAAGATTTTTTGATTTAAAGCCTTATCACTATCAATCAGAAATCATAGAAAAACTAACAGTCGAAAGAAACGTACATAATTCTTATAGAAATCTTATTGTAGCTGCAACAGGAACTGGTAAAACCATGATTGCCGCCTTTGATTTCAAGAAGTTTCTGGCAGAAAATTCCGCTGCAAAGTTTTTATTTATTGCACACAGAATTGAAATTTTAAAGCAGTCGCTCCACACTTTTAGAAATGTTCTAAAAGACCAAAATTTCGGGGAACTATATGGGAATGGATATGAACCGAAATATAAAAATGCTGTTTTTGCCACCGTGCAAACTTTAAGTAATTTAGATTTCGCCACCTACAGTCCCAAGGAGTACTTCGATTACATCATTTTGGATGAAGCGCATCATGGGCAAGCCAGTACCTATCAGAAGGTCATTAATTATTTTACTCCAAAAATACTTTTAGGCCTTACGGCTACTCCGGAGCGAATGGATGGTAAAAGTATTTTGCCAGACTTCAATAATAAGATTGCTGCTGAGATTCGTCTTCCCGATGCACTCAACAACAAACTTCTTTGTCCTTTCCAGTATTTTGGAATATCAGATTCCATAGATTATTCACGCGTTAAGTGGAGTAATGGAAAATATGATTCTGCCGAGCTTACCCAAATGTACACATCTAGTAATATCAGGGTAGGTAATATCATCAAAAACCTTAATGATTATACGAAAGATCTTCACTCTGTTTCTGCCATTGGCTTTTGCATAAGTATTGAGCATGCAAAGTTTATGAAAAGCAGGTTTGAAGATGCGGGATTACACGCTGAATATTTGGTTTCTGAAAACTCATCGAAACGGGAGGAAATTATCCATCGATTCACCACTAAGCAGATCAA
Organism: Chryseobacterium sp. 6424; assembly: GCF_003692615.1. NCBI lineage: Bacteria > Pseudomonadati > Bacteroidota > Flavobacteriia > Flavobacteriales > Weeksellaceae > Chryseobacterium > Chryseobacterium sp. 6424. The sequence continues at coordinate 896,497 of NZ_CP023540.1, read as the reverse complement.
TTATCTTTTTGTGGTCGATATTTTCAATGAGGGGATCGATATTCCGCAGATTGATTATAGTTACCCCCGAAAATCGGACAGTAAGTTTAGTTGAAAAAAAACAATTAAATTTACGATATGTCACAGCGAAGAAAATTCAATTCAGGATTTAAATTTAAAGTAGTGGTGGAAGCTTTGAGCGAGCGATACACTATGCAGGAACTCGGCCGAAAGCACGATCTGCACCCCAACCAGATTTCTTCATGGAAGAAAGAGTTCCTGCAAAAAGGCGCCGATGTTTTTGGTAAGGAGACCGCTGCAGAAGATAAAAAAGAGGATGTCGACAAGCTTTATAAGGTTATCGGTCAGCAGAAAATGGAGATTGATTTTTTAAAAAAAGCCTTGTCATGAAACAGTGCCGCCGAGCCCGTAAAGCTCATATTGACAAGGCCAATGCGCTCAGCGTTAAAAAGCAGTGTGAGGTGTTGCAGATATCGCGCAGCTCCCATTATTACAGGAAAGTTCCGCAAAGCAGTCTGAACCTGAATCTGATGCGGCTAATCGATGAAGAGTTCCTGAACCGTCCCTGGAAAGGAGTTCCCAGGATGACCAACTGGCTCCAAAAGGACATGGGGTATACCATCAACAAAAAGCGTGTGGAAAGGCTTTACCGGGTGATGGGTCTGAGTGCTTCGGCACCTGGCCCTGCCACCTCCAAAAAAGGCAAAGGCAAGAAACACAAGATCTTCCCATATCTTTTGAGAAATTTAAACATTACGGCTTCCAATCAAGTTTGGGCAATGGATATCACCTATATTCCTGTGCAGGGCGGCTATCTTTATCTTTGTGCGGTAATCGATCTGTACAGCAGGTTTGTGGTAGGCTGGAGCCTGAGCAACACGATGACTTCCGAATGGTGCCGCGATACCGTGGAGACGGCCATTGGAAAATACGGCAAGCCTGAAATCTTCAATACCGATCAGGGCAGTCAGTTCACTGCAGATCTCTTCACCGAATTTATCACCAAACAGGGAATAGCCCTAAGCATGGATGGCAAAGGACGGGCGTTGGATAATATTTTTATTGAAAGACTCTGGCGAAGTGTGAAATACGAGAATGTTTATCTGTATGCTTATCAGGATGGACGAGCGTGCTATGACGGCCTGAAACAGTATTTTCAATATTACAACAACGAGAGAAGGCATCAAAGTCTTGCATACGAAGTACCTGCGGAAGTCTACGACCGTACAAAGAAGGAGGCGGCATAAATGAACTTTCACACAGTTTTACACATTCCCACACTACACGGAAAAATCTTTGAAGGGATTTTTCCTATGTGGAAATTTGCAAAACTGCTACCCTTAAAAACAAATAAAATCAAACTTAACTTTTAAGATTTACTGTCCAAACTTTGGGGGTAACTATATTTATGATTTTTATACAATAATTCAGAAAGCATATTTTTTCTTCTGATTGTTGCTTCAATATTGTTTAGATAGTAATTTGGTCCTCTCAAAATTGTAATTAAAAAAACAATTTCATTAGTATTTAGCTTTTCAGGTTCTTTGTCAAAATAAAATAAACTAGCACTTCTAACTCCTCTTAAATTTTTGCCAAAATAAACATTATTAAAATATAGGTTGAGAATTTCGTCTTTTGAATATTTGTATTCAAGTTTAAACGCGATTAAAGTTTCACGGATTTTTCTTATCAAAGTTTTGGAATTGTCTTTTAGAAGATTTCTTGCAAGTTGTTGAGAAAGTGTACTACCACCTTCCAAAACTTTCAAATTTGCAAAATTTCTGAGAAGTGCTCTTGTCGTTCCTTTTAAGTCAATGCCATTATGATTGTAAAATCTTTTATCTTCTATAGGAACAATATATTTTTTAAATTTTTCGGGAATTTTTGAAGTTTCAGCTTTGCATTCATAATTTTCAGAAACAATAGCATATGCCTTGTTTTTGTTATTAGTTTTAGTGTAAATTACAAATCCATCAAAGTTTTTGTCCATAGTTGTTAGCGAGTTTTTTGACAGCATTGCACATAACGGCAAAATATTGGCGAAGGCAGGGAATTGAGGTACTACTGCCTGTCATCACAAAAGTTAAATAAGTGTACTTCTGTTGGTTTAAGCACATCAGCCCTGCTTTTGCCAATATAATGTTGGGCGTAGTTTTTATTATGAGACATCAAAGAATTATTGAGTTTAGATTTTTATTAACCCCTTTTGCAACAACCATATTTACAGTAAAAGGTATTCAAAGGAAACGATATTACATATTTGGGATAAAGGTTGTCGATTTAGTTGGCTAAAATTACGCCCAACGTTTTCGGGCTTTGCGTTCGGGCGGGTTTCGGAGCACAAAACTGTCAATCTGCACTACACTTGAATAGAAGCACAAAGCTCCAAGTTTGCACGTCACCCCGCCTGACGCAAAACCCGTGTTAGCGGTTCGGGCTTCTTTCATTCGTCTGTCTTTTTGGTTAATAACGCTATTTCCATAACTCGTCTGTAAAAGTCTTCATACTCGTCCTTTTTGTATTTTGTCCGTATTGCTCTCAGAACGTCCAAGGCGTTAAATCCACCCCATTCCCAAAGCATAGTGTCAAAATTGTATTTAAGCATTTGAGTTTCAACTTCTGCTCTTAAAGATTTCACTTGGTTGTTTGTCAGTCCGTAACTTCCTAAAAGTTTTGTTAGTCTTTGGTCTGTTTCTGTTGTATATTCTGTGTCCAAAAACGGTTCAAGTATCCAATCCCAAATCCAAGACCGTTCAACTGTCTTAATGTTATTCTTTGTCGCAAACTCTTCAAGTTCAACCTTCTTTTCAGACGTTAAGAATATTATTTCGTTACCAACTCTAAATGTCGGTGGATATGATTTAAAATCTATGTCGTCAATTTGGTTTGTCTTGAAGATATTTTGTCTGAACGCTATAGAAGGTTCAAATGGATAATTCTCAATTTTTAAAAAGTCGTCTCCGATTGTCAACTGTCCAGTAGAAACGAGCAATTCTTTCACTTCTGATTTTGAAGTGCTAAACATTGTCCAACTGTCACTTGGTTTTTTGTTTGTTTTGAAAAGTCGTTTTATAAATTCCATTTGTTATGTTTCGGAGTCGTCTTTTAGCCTGACCGCTAACGTTTTGGGTATTGCCGAAGGCGGGGAAATCGAAGGCGAAATTTTCGATTTTGCACCGAGGCGAGCCAAAACGAATTTTTATGAGTTAAATTTAAAAATAAAAAACGAATAAAATTCGTTTTTGGCGATAATAGAAGTACAAACTTTGAATTTAGCACTTCAGCCCCGCTTTTGGCAATACCTTGTTAGCCGTAGTTATAACTCAATGTTAGTATGTTTGTAAATTTCAAAATAACCAACATCAATACACATTTTATTTGAAGCTTCATTTATTAAATCTGTCATTAGATAACAACAACCATTTTGTTTAAATAATTGTTCGCTAGCACTAGAAAGAAGTTGTTTGCCAATGTTCTGATTTCTGTATTCAGGTTTAACATAGATTATTCCAATATCAGGGTCATTAATTGTACAAAATGCTCTAATTACATTATTCTCTTTATTAATTATAATTGAATTAGTATTTATATGTTCGACAATAGCTGGATTAATTTGTTCTACTGTTTTGTTTCGCAGACCTTTGTATTCTTCAACATAATAATCAAGCATCATCTGAGTAATTTCATCGCAGTCTTGATTCTCCGCTTTAGTTTCATTAAATGATGGCGTAAGTTTATCTGTATTATTAAGAGAATAAAAAATACGGTCTTTTATAACTGTATAATTTGTTATATTTTTCTTTTCTAAAAGACTATAAACTAAAGTATAGTCTCCCATTATTTCAAACCCTTTGAAATTTTGAAATGAAATTATTTCAGACAATTCATCAATGAATATTTCGAAATTTTCTCCATATAAAAATAATTGTCCGTGAGTTTCAATATATATAACCCAACTTTTTTCATGAGTAAATATTGTTGTATTTTCTGTTATAGGAACTTGACCTATACCAAAAACCATATCAAGAACAGGAATAAGATATTTGTATCTAAAATCATTTCTGTCGATTTTATCGTTTAAGAAATCTAAGAATTCATTATTGTCGTGGATTGATATCTTTTTCATAGGATTCTGTGAAATAATTACGGCTAACGGTTCGGGTATTGCCGAAGGCAGGGATTTGAAAGACAAAAGTTTCAACCTTGCACAAATGCCCAATAGAATTACAAATGATTAATTAATCGAGAATACCCTGCTTTTGGCAATACCTTGTTAGGTGCAGTGCTTCTCACAAACTCAAATAAAAATGGAAAATGTTTTAAATTTCAAATGGAGAAAGGGAGTTAAAGAAGTATCCCCTGCTCACCCAATGGTTCAAAATTGGCTGTTCACAGAAGATACAGAAGTCGAAGCAATGTTAGCACATCAAATGGCAGTAGTCGCTGAAAAAAGCGGAATGACAGCCAATGACTTGCAACACATTTTCCCTGCTGTCCTTCGTATGTTGAAGAATGATACTGCGTGGTCGAAATAGCATTGCACCTAACGGTTCGGGTATTGCCGAAGGCAGGGATTTGAAAGACAAAAGTTTCAACCTTGCACAAATGCCCAATAGAATTACAAATGATTAATTAATCGAGAATACCCTGCTTTTGGCAATACCTTGTTAGGTGCAGTGCTTCTCACAAACTCAAATAAAAATGGAAAATGTTTTAAATTTCAAATGGAGAAAGGGAGTTAAAGAAGTATCCCCTGCTCACCCAATGGTTCAAAATTGGCTGTTCACAGAAGATACAGAAGTCGAAGCAATGTTAGCACATCAAATGGCAGTAGTCGCTGAAAAAAGCGGAATGACAGCCAATGACTTGCAACACATTTTCCCTGCTGTCCTTCGTATGTTGAAGAATGATACTGCGTGGTCGAAATAGCATTGCACCTAACGGAAAAAGTATTTGCGAAGGGCGGGCTAAATTTAACCGAAAGGTTCAATTTCGACCGAACGAAGCAAATTGCTTTTTCAGATTGTTAAATTACAAAAAAATACAATATGAAAAGCAAGTTGCGACTAAATGCAACTGATAGTTCTATTCTATATTCAACCCCGCCTTTTGCAAATACAATGTTATCTGCAGTTTCTTTTATTTCCAACCATACACAATATTTTTTTTGAGGTCTAATGCAACATTTACTGAATCATTTTTTTCAACAAGTAAAAAATAATCTGGAATATTTTTTATTTCCTTCAGTAATTTTGCATCTAACTTCAAAATGTTATTTGGCAATTTTACATTTTGCTTTTTAATCGGCTTTAGTTTTTGTGTTAGCTGTTGAACATAAGCTTTAGGAAGGTTAAAGCGAAAGAAAAAATTATTGGAATCAACATTTGTCTTTAAATAGATATTTTTCATTTCTTCATTTATCAGTATTTGCGGTATCCAACCTTTTTCAAAAAGATTTCCTCTAACAGCATAATCATAGTTTGATATTTTATAAGTCGAACTGTCGTAAACACAAGAAATTAGAAATATAAATATCAAATAGAACAAAAAATTTTTCATTTCGGACGGTTTTTTATGAAATTGCAGATAACGGAAAGGGGCTTTGCGAGGTGCGGGCTACTGCAACCGAGATTTCAAGAGGTGACCGAACGCTAGCAAAAACTTTTTCCATTTTTTAAAATTACGAAAAAACTAAAAAATGGAAAAGTTTTTTGCGGGTATTTTCTAGAATATTTCTGAGATTTCCTTCAACCCCGCATCTTGCAAAACCCATGTTATGCGTAGTGCTTTTATTCTGCTGGTTTTGTATAAGTTACAATGTCAATTCCAATTCCATTTGGGTCTTTAATTGCAAAATGTCTGTCGCCCCAAAGTTCGTCTCGGATTTCAAACTCCATTGAAACACCTTTGTCTTTCAGCCTTTTATAAATTTCGTCCACATTTTCAACTTCTATAGTCAAATAAACACCTTTTCCGTTAAATGCTGATTGGAAAATAGGTTTTTGACTTGGATGGTTCGGTTGCAAAAAACTGATTTCTGACGAATTGTTTGGTGTGTGCAAAAGAATATAAAATTCATTTTCAAAACTCACTCCAAAGTCCAACACTTCTTTGTAGAATTTTTTGGTTTCACTTAATTTTTCTGTAATAATTCCTGCGTTAAGTTTCATTTTGTTTGTAGTTTGTGCATTTGAAATTCCAAAAAGCAAAACAAATGCGGTTAGTAATATCGTTTTCATTATAATCGATTTTGTTTTACAAATTTAGTTTGAGATTAACCGCTGGAATTGTAAAAATCGGACAAACTAACGGAACACTTCGGAAGGAGTTACTCCATAAAATGTTTTGAAGTTTTTAATAAAGTGTGCTTGGTCAAAAAAACCAACGTCAAAATAGAGTTTATTATTTTTCAAACTTTGTTGGGAAGGTTTTGCATTTAAAATGTATTGAAAGCGAATAACATTACTAAAAGATTTTGCTGTTGTTCCAATATAATAATCAAAAATTCTTCGCAATTGTCGAGGACTTAAACCTGTATCCAAATCTTTTTCTGTATTTAAGAAACCTTTTTTTTGAAAAATTAGAATTAGTGAGTTCAAAAAACGCTGGTCTAATTCTATATTTTGATTATGAATAACCTCTAACAATTTTTTGTTCAATTTTTTTGAAATATCTTCAAATGAAGTTCTTGGTTTTATTTCGGAACATATCCAATTATAAATTTCGGGATTTATATTTTTCAATTCCTGTGAGTGATTACTCAATTTTTTAGCGTTTATTCCGAATAATATTGGAAAAGCAGTTGGCAAAAAACGAATGCCGATATAATTAAACTCTTTTCCTATGTTGAATTCAGTAAATTTTCTACAAAATCCCATAACAAAACTCTCCTCGGGTTGTTTATTGTCAAAAAAAATATCAATACAACCATCAGAAACAACACAATAATTGAAATCTTCTGATAATTTTCTTTTGGTTTTCAGTTGCCAAAAACAGTAAACAAAATTTTGGATTTCGTTTTTTGGATAAATTTCTTGATAAGTTATTTCTCCGTCATTTTTAGAAACTGTCGGTTGAATTGGTTTGTAGTATTTTCTTATTGTTTCCAATTTTCTACGGGAGTTTTGATAGCATTACGCATAACGTTTTGCAGCTTGGCGAAGTGGCGGATTTAGAAGCAATTACTTTCAATTAAGCACTAATGTTTATTAGAAATTCGAATGTTCAATTTAGCACTGAACCCGCCATTTTGCCAAACTGCTGTTATGCACAGTCTTTTTTATTCGGTTAATTTTGGTATAAATTGCTCTATTATTTTCCATTCATTTTCATAGTAACTGTTGTGAACTGATTTCCCTTCTGCAGTAAAACTTGTGAAGACTAATCGTCTTATATCTTCATAAATGTTTTTTGGTAAAATTTTGTATTCAATATTTTCAGTCGTTTGATATACAACTTTGTAACCTTGTAAATGCAAAAGTTCTCTATTTGAAATATTTTCAGTCTTATGAGCTTTAAAAACAGTTTCTAAACCTCGTTTTATTTTTAAAGCAATAATCGCATCTTCTTCAATCAATTTTAGATAAAGAATGTTAGCATTTGGATTTTTGCCATTAGAATAATGATAATTCATTCTCTTTTCCAGTATAGAATTTACATAGACTTTGTTTATATGTCCATTGTCGTAGCATTGAAGAAGAAAGCCATCTTTAAACTTTTCGTCAATAGGTAATGAAAACAAACAATTCTCTTCCGAATGTTCTTGTACTTTATATGTGTTGTCACTGAAAAGATTAAAGTAGCAAAGAATTTTGCTATCATAGGAAAATAGATTTACCTGATTTGATTCTTCCAAATCTTCTTCAATCATATCAATGAATGACTTGTGTTTATGATTTGTTGCTGTGGTGCCATTTAACTGGTTTATAGAATCAGATGTTTCGGTATTTTCCTCTAAAATATCAATATATGATTTATGTTTAGGTAAAACATATTCAGATATTTCTTCCTCATTTTCAAATTCTATTTCATCTTCAAATTCTTCTTTTAATTCAATTGGTTTTTCAATAGTTATTTTATGGTCTTTCTTCGTGTTTTTTTCAATAAAATCAATGATTTTTTGTGTTTCTTCTTGCGGACTTCTTTTAAATGCTGAATAAAGTACACGATACACTTTCCATCCAACACGTTCTAAAAATTCCTGTCTTTCAATATCGTAAGCTACATCTTCAGGAAGTGAATGAAAGGGGTCGCCATCACATTCTATAGCAATCATTTTTCCATTATTGTGAACGACTAAATCAATTTTAAAGTTAATATAAACTTGTTTTCCAAGTTTATGATTATAAAATAGTTCAGCTTCTTTTACATTGTATTGTGGTTGGATATAACTATACCCATTTTCAATAAGTGCTTTGGCAATATCACATTCAAACCAGCTGTCAAATGGTTCAGGCACATTGTGTCGGTATCTTTCAATATTGTTGTTATCAATTTGTAATTGAGAAATTGGTTTTGCTTCATCTTTGAAGAAACTTAAGATTTTATTTCTAAAGTCATTTGTTTGTAAATCGTTATGCTGAACTGAATGAAATAAAATCATTTGTTCTTTCGCCCGACTTAATGCTACATTAATTTTTTTAAATTCATCTTGGTCACTAATAATTGCTCGTGGTTTGGCATTTTGATTCTCTTTCAACTTCTGAAAATCTAATGCAACTCCAAGGGAAACAATCATAACATCTCTTTCATCTCCTTGAAATTTTGGAGAATCTTCTATGATAAGTTTATGCTTATCTATTTTCTCTTTTCCAAATTCATTGGCTAAATCCTCTTTTATGTCTTTAAGTTTTTCAGTATGTTTTGTCAATCCTAAACTTACTACGCCAATGGATTTATTTGAATATTGTTCGTCTTTTAGTATTCTTTGAAGAAATTTTTTAATTTCTTCGATTTCTTTATAGACAATTTTGTCTTCTGTGAATGCATCGTTAACAAAAACAGTTTCTTTTGGATTTAACCTGTTTGAGTTGATTTGTTTCAGAGGTCTTAACGAATTGTCATAAAAATGAAATTTTGAGAATTCAATAATTTCAGGAACACATCTGAAATGTTCCCTCAAAGTTAGATTTGCAGTCCCAGCAACCATCTTTGAAAGCATAAATAAACTATTATCACTTTTGATGTGAAGGGCGTTTGCACCTAAAAATTTAAGATGTTTATTTTTAATTGATTCAAAATCGTTTCCGTCTGCTCCAGTTAGACTACTTGGAGATGTTTGTTTGTCATCGCCAACAATTATCATATTCTCTGCATAATAGCTTAAAATAAGACTGTTAAAGTCTAATTGACTTGCTTCGTCAACAATAACACAATCAAAAATTTCAGGTTCGCTTCCTACTGAATTCAAAACATCATTGAATTTCATAACCCAGCACGATAAACGCTTACTTAAATCAATGCTATTTTTTCGAGTTAATATTTGATATTGTGTTTGATTCCGAATTTTTCTAACACTTTGAGATAAATTGTATTTATATTCTTCCAGTAAATTTATAAAAGCATCGATTTCATTACTGTTAAATTTGTTTTTAAAGTTTGACTTTGCTAGGTCAAACAAAATATCACATTTAACTTGGAATATTTTTTTGTTGATAAATGATAGCTCTTCTTTGCATTTTTGTAAATCAATAAATTCGTTTTCTTTAATAAATCTATTAGCAGAAGCGTATTCAAAATTTTCTTTTGAAATATGATGGTTAGGAATGTTTTCAAGAGAATCAAAAGTATTTGGAAGCAATTCTCTCAAAGATTTTTTTAGGTTGAGAAAGGTTTGCTCTACATCAAGTTGCTTGCCAATTTCTAAAAATTTAGTTTTTAAAAGTTCAAAATATTGTACATCTTCAATTTTTTCAACAGGTAAAAATTTTGAGAATTCATTTTTTAATGAAGAATGCTCAATTATTGAATCAATGTTTTTTAATATTTCAATTTTCTCAATTAATTGATGATTTATTCTTCCTAATTTCTCAATGTCGTCTTTAAATGAAATTGCTTTTTTTGATAAATTATCTATGTCAAACAAATTAATTTGAGTGTATTCTGAAAAATTGATAAAGTCAGCATTGAATTGAATTTTGGAAACAACTTCTTTGTTTGTTTCTACCTTCTTTAAAACTTCATTTAAAACCAAGCTCTTTTCATACAGATTGGAGTTGTCGTCATAAGAAAACGAAAATCCATTTTGTTTTAACAACTTGAAATTTTTGCTGATGATAATGAGGTTTTCAATTGCCGATTTTAACTGTAATATTTCGCTTTTAGTATTACACTTTTTTCCATTGATTGTAAATTGCTCTAAATATGAAACTTGTTTAAAATTTGAATTGGTAAGTTTTGTAAAAAATCCAGCTTTACCATTTTCAGCAAACGATAGGTAAGTTTCAATATCTAAAAGATATTTTGTTCCATTTTCAGTAAGGTTGCTGAACGATTTGTTTATCGTAGTATTTTCTTGAGTAAATCTGTTGTTTATTTGTTTCTGTAGATTCTCTAATTCTTTAATGTTTTTGAGAACAATATCCGAGTTGGAAAATTCATTTGCAATTTTTGTAATATTTTCTAATTGAATTTTTAACACCTTATCTTTGGAATACTCATTTAATCCCAAATAATTTAATTGCTTGATGTACTGTTCTTGAATAGATAGGAAGTTTTTAAAATCAAAACCTTCTAAATTCTTCAATATTGTTGAAATGTCAATATTGATAACATTATTATATCGGATTTCTATTCCAACTAATTGTTTGTATTTTAAAATCTCATCTTTTATAACTTCAAAATTGGATATAACTTCATTGGATAACTCATCTTGAATCCAATTCCATTCTTCTGATTCTTTTGATTCAAATTTTTCAACAATTTGATAGGCTCTCAAATTCTCAAAAGTATCATTAATCCTGATTTGAGTATATTCTTTTTCAAGAGCTCGAATAATTTCAGATTTTAATTTTACATATTCAGCTTTTAAATTGTCTAACTCTTCAATTTTGGTTTCAACATTTAGATAAAAGTTGTCAGTCAGAATTTTCGAAATATTGCCAATACTTTTTTCTAAAGAAAATCGATTCTGATTAGTTTCTAATTGAATTTTTGTGAATATCAAATCATCAAAAGTTTCAGGAATCTTATCAAGTAAAGATTCTAAAGCCTTGTCTGTTTGAGCGGTAACAAGCACTCGTTTTCCTTGTGCTAACAAAGAACAAAGTATGTTTACAATTGTATGAGATTTTCCTGTTCCGGGTGGTCCAGTTACAACTGTTAATCTATTTTTTAGATAATTTTCATAAATCTGTTTTTGTTCTTTGTTGAATGGTAGAGGAAAAAACACAGAAAAGTCGTCATCTCCATTTAAGTTTTTAGCTTTGGATTTATGAGTTTCAAATAGTTCGTCTTTAAAATAGTTAGGTTTTGTATAAGAATTGTTTCCTGATGATTCAGGGTTTCTAACTAACAAATTAAATAGTTTTGCTTCTATTTCATTTTCATCATTGTGTTTGATAATTGAATCCGTTAATTTTTCAAAAAAACGTGGCTTTCTTTGTTTAATATTTATTGCAGGAGAAAAAAGCACTTTAAAATAATCCTCTCTGAAATGGTCGTTTTCTGGTTTGTAAATTGAGCTTTCAAACTCTGAATTACTCGAAATTTTTTGAATAGATTTTGCAATTAAATCTTTAAATTCGCTTTCAAAAATATACTCATAACCAAGTTCAGTAATTCTCTCTTCAAATCTATCAATGATATTTGATAATACTTCTTTCTCAATTGGAGTATTATTGAGAAAGAAAAAATCTGCATAAGGATTTTCTAAATCAGAAAATGAAATTTTCACAACATTATTTGAATCAATATCTAATGATAAAGGGAAATGAAATAAGTGTTGATTGGTTTTTGATAAATTCCCATTGTTATTAAATTTGGAATATTGTATAAATCCAAGACTTAAAACAATTTCTAAATTTGAATCATTTTTAATATCATTGTAAGCTCTGTAAAGTTTTGAGTATGTTTCTTTATTTTTCTTAAACTTTTTTAATTTTTCTATTTCAATTTTTCCCTCTGTCGAATTTTGAAAACCGACAAGTTCTTCTTCGTCTCCGTTAATACTTTCAAACTTGTTTTTAGCTTCGTCAAATTCTATAATTTCTAAGAATCTATTAGGTATTTGGATATTTGGTTTATACGGTTTTTGTAGTGAGAAAACTAGAGATTGTCTTTTGAATTTTGAAGAAAAAATATCAATTAAGGTTGATTCACATATTCCTGATTCAATGAAGTGTTCTATTTCATCAATCCAAATAAAGTTGCTAGAAACAGTTGAATTCAGAACGTCTTTTACTCCTCTTTCGAGTAGCTTTTTATATTCTTTTAGAAATGTTATGTATTGGTTGAGTACGTTCATTTAATTCAATAGTAAAGTTTTCTGTCAAATTTATATTTTTTTTCGGAGTGCGGTTTTAAGATTGTGCATAACGGAAAAAGTATTTGCGAAGGGCGGGCTAAATTGGACGAAAAGTTCAATTTCGACCGAGCGAAGCAAATTGCTTTTTCAGATTACCAAATTACAAAAAAGTAATATGAAAAGCAAGTTGCGACTAAATGCAACTGGTAGTTCTATTATAACTTCAACCCCGCCTTTTGCAAATACTATGTTATGTGCAGGTCAAACTATGATTCTATGCGATTTTCAAGCCTCCAAAATTTTTCACAATTTGATCCAAAGTTAGAATTGTCAATTCCTTTTCTTAATCGTTTACAAAAATATTTAGTTGACGAGTAATAAGAAGTGTTTTCATCAAAAAATCTACAAGCAAAACAATTTTTATATTCTCTATTCATAAATGAGTAATTTATGACAAATTTTTCAAAATCATATTTTCTATTTTCAATCTCATTGATTTTGTAATAAATGACATTTTTATTATTAATTTCATTAATAATGTTTCGCATTTGTTCAGTTATTTTGACAGTCTTATTATTTTTGTGAATTAAATAGATATCAAATAATTCTTTACAATTTACACTGTGTATAAATTTTTCGGTTAAGTGATTTGTCTTGAAGTTATAGAATTTATGGTGTAAATCACTTATACTAATATGGTTTTTATTTATGAAATTTAAGTCAGAATCATTAACTAAATTAACTTCAATTATTCTATAACCACTTTGTATTTTTTTTTCATCACACTTATGCGTTACAGCAAATTCTATAAATAATATCTCATTTGTTTTATTTGATTTAAGTAGAATATCTGCTACAAATCCATTGTATGCTTTTTCTATAAATACTTCATCAAAAGTCTTAGTCAAATCATATGATTTTATTTCAGAATTTAATTTGCAAGAAATGTTAAAACTTTCAAGACACGCATTACAAGTTTTATCTATTTTGTATTCAACACGAAAAGGTTTTTTTTCGGAAAGACATTTTTTGTACTGGTCATAAAATTTTAATTTGCCAAGTTTATGTAAATAACTTTCATAACTGCAATTCGTTTCGTGTTTATGCGAAAAATGATGACTTCTTATTTTTCCTTTTTTGGGTATTAGGATACTTCCACAATTAATGCAAGTATATTGCGACTTATTTCCTTGTTGAATTTCGCTTATATGTATTATTTTGTTTTCTGAAGTATATGCGTATTCGTTTTTCACTTATTTCTAAATATGACAGCATTTTCTATTGACTTGCACATAACGGAAAAAGTATTTGCGAAGGGCGGGCTAAATTTAACTGAAAGTTCAATTTTAGACCAAACGAAGCAAATTGCTTTTTCAGATTGTTAAATTACAAAAAAATACAATATGAAAAGCAAGTTGCGATTAAATGCAACAAATAGTTCTATTAAATATTCAACCCCGCCTTTTGCAAATACTATGTTATGTGCAGTGCTTTTATTTTTTTAAAACTTTTCCACCATCATTCCAGCCATTTTGAAAAGCAGTTTTAGTTCCATTCCAATCATAAACACTTTCAATTATTAACATTGTTAAAATTCCTGCTATAAAAAATACAATTTCTCTTTTAGTAATTTTCATTTTATTGATTTATTTAAAGTTAAGTTGAAATTTTTGATTGTTTGTTAAAGATGAGTTTGTGAATAGCAATAATAAAAATGGAATAATTAATGGATACATAAATTTAATTTGTTGATTATATAAAAGATATGTAATTATTACAGCATAAACCAATAGAAATCCCACAACAAATCCATTCATTATTTTTGGCAATTCTGGGGATTGCTTTGTCCAAAAGAAATTTTCATTAATTTCTATTGGTAAAACTATTTTTCGTGAACTTAAATTAAAATTTTGTTCTTTTTGAAAGTCTTTTCCTTTCACAAGAATTTTATGATTTCCAAGATTGGTTATGAAATCTAACTTGGGATTTTTGTAATCTATAATGCCAATAAAATTTCCGTCAATAAAAACTTCGTAAATATTATTTCTTATTGAAGATTTCTGATTTAGTTTCAATTTTATTTTTCCATTCATTTTTTTAATTTTTTTGGCAATATAATAAAAATTTTCTTTCTATGACGCTGTTTTGGTAGCATTGCACATAACGGAAAACGGCTTTGCGAAGGCGGGGCTAAGAAGTTCAAAACTTTCTATAAATTCTTTCCCGAGCAAAAACCATTTTCGTTTTTTCAAAATTACAAAAAAATAAAACGAAATGGTTTTTTGCGACTAAAAATTACAAAAGGCTCAACTTTGTGAAAATCCCCCGCTTTTGCAAAACCGATGTTGTGTGATGTGGCAATTTCGCAGTAATTGGTCAGTTAGATTCAGTTTCAACGGTATTTTTAGTCAGCAAAATTTTAAAAATTCAGCGTCCAATTTGTAAAAGTCAGGCACGAAAAATATTCAGAACGTTAAAATTCAAAATTTTTTTCGGAAAGGTTTTGCGTGCGAATTTTTGTCAGCGTTTTTTTGTTTCAAAAAGTTATTTTTCAAGCGGAATTTGAATCAGCAGAGAGAATTTAAGACGTTAAATTTTATTTTCACTCAGAGATTCCGTTAGTGATGTGGTGTCAGAAATCAGTTTTTTAAGTCAAGTCCGCAATTTATTCAGTCAGTCAAACAGAAGATGAATTCAGACCATATTTTCACGCACATTTAGGTCTGGATTCAGTTTCTGTTTAATCACTCAAAATCGTGGAATTTATTTCGAAGCGTGATTTTTGATGCCATATCACATAACGGAAAAAGTATTGGCGAAGTGCGGGCGAAAATGAACTGAAAGTTCAGTTTCAACCAAACGAAGCCGATGCTTTTTCTTGGAACTAAATTACAAAAAAATGTGGAATGTAAAAGCAGCGGCGACAAAATATTACAAAAAGTTCAACTTGGATTTAGCCCCGCATTTTGCCAATACAATGTTGTAGGAAGTTTTTTTATTCACAATTTTCACTAATGTTTTGTATTACTTCTTCTTTAAGTAGATTGCTAATATTTTCTGAAATGTTTACATCGAATTCGACTTTATAACTTGACGCACCACTTGGTATAGTTGCAAATACATTTGCTGATTCTGATGTATGAGGTTTAATAGTATTGAATAAATATAATGGTTTTGAGTCAATTGTATTTCCATTATTGTCTAAAATCAGTAAATTACATTTTATACTGCTGTAATCAAGATAAATATTATTGTTATTCGTTACTGTTACATTACCATTTAATGTAGGAAAGTAACCTCCAGATTCATAAATGTTTTCATCTTTTTTTATATTGTCATAATACTCGGCAATTTTAGCAGCATAATTAATATTTAAATTAGATTCTAAATCTTTCTTTTTTACAATCTGTCCCAATTCTATATCATTTTCATTTCCCGTAAGACATCCCTTTTTTATACCATAGTTTCTAATTTGATTATAGTAATAATATGACAATCCTTTGGTATTGATTATTTTATTAGAAAAATTTTCCCTTCCAATTTCTAAATAAATTTTATAGTTGTTATTGTATGTAGCAAATACATCATAATTACCAGAAGAGTTTTTGGATATGTCTGTGATGTCTATTTTGCCTTTCAAAATTAGTCTTTGACCCATTTTTGAATAATTTGGATATAGTTTTTCTAATTCCATTTGGTTAGGGTTTTCTATAGACATTAAAGAAAACAGTCTTTGAGCTTCTTCCTTTGCAATTTCTTTATTTAGGCTAATCTTATTATAAACAAAAAATCCAATTAAAAAAATAGATGATGTAATCAAAAACGAAAACAAAATTTTGTTCCATTTTTTTTTAGGTTTCATATATTCTTTTTTTGTAAATATTTTTTGATATTCGATATAGTCTGGTAAAGAATCAAACTCTATCCAATCTTCCAATCCACTGTACCAAATCTTTGAATTCCCTTTTACATCATATGACGACAATTCGCTAAAGTCAAAAGGTCCTTTACGTTCGTTGTCAATAATAATCCAATATTTTTTCATTATTTAAAATAATTTTTTAAAAATTCCCAAAAACTATAATATTCTATTTTACGATTTGTGCGAAATAATTCTTTGTCATTTTCGAATCCAGAATATTCAATCCAATTATTTCTATTGTCATAAGTGTATTCATATTTCTTATGTGATTCCTTATTTGTGCCTAAATAGTCATCAAATAAATCTTTATATTTTGTTTTTGTTATATCAGTAAACTTGTCTTCAGAAATTTTGTTTTTAAACTTATCGGTTTCATAATTGATAAAACTCCATTTTTCTCCATCTTTATCATATGTTTCTTCTTTTATTAACATATTGTTTTTGAATAATTTCTTAATTCTATTGGATTTATCACTTGAAAAATAAAGGGTTTCTTCGATCTTTTCTTTTTTTTCATTAAGGATTTCAATGCTAAGTGTGTCTCCAATAAAACTGTTATTTTCTTTATCACAATTAACGGTAAATATTTTATTTTGGTTAATATTTAAACAATAAGATTCTGGGTAGTTTTGGAGTTCTCCCTTTTCGTTGTAAATTCTCTTTTCAATTCTGTTTCCATTATTATCTTTTATCCAGACTTCCAAATTTCGAGTTTCGGCAATATTTTCAATGTCCTTAAATTCTTCATTAGAATCTCTTAAATTTATTTTACTAGTCAAATAATCAAAATTGCTTATTTGGGCTAATTTCTGTTTAATGTAAGAAGTGTTTAGTGAATCAGATGTGGTTTCAACAACTAGGAAATTGCGAATCGTAAGATTAGAAATCCCTTTTTCTCCAAACTTGACAGATGTGGAAAAACTAACATTTGAATAAAACTTTCGATTTCCTTTAATGTCAAAAAATTCAACATTTTGAACTGAAGCATTTGAAAAATCATTCGATGTTATAATCTTCACTCTGCCATTTAAATTATTTTCTATAAGAGAATTTGAAACGACATCATTTTTTCTATATTCACAATAAAAAAATAAGTAAATCAGTATAAAAGGTATAGATATGAATAAAATCCTTTTTATTCTTCTTTTTGTTTTCCTCTTTTTTTCAATTTTTTCAAGTTCTAAAAGCTTTATCCGTTCTTTTTCTATATTATAATCTGAAAAAATATTACTGTGTTTAAAAGAAATCCACTCCTCAAGACCCATAAACCAAAAAGGAGTTTCGGGGTTTATATCATAGTTTAGTAAGTCATTGAATGAAAATGGTCCATTTTCAGAGTTTTGAATTTTTATCCAATATTTTTTGTCCATATTTATCAATTATCAGGAGGAAAGTATTTCAATAAGTGCTCAAACATATAAGATCCTTTTACAAAAATTTCAATTCCATTATTGTCATAAATCACGGAATCTTTAAAGATAATATAATTGCCTTTAATTAATTCTTTTTCAATTTCTTCAATAGTATATCCTTTCCCGTTAATCCAATATTTATTGGGAAGTTTTTCAGCTACTGGAATTGGTGGAGGAGTTGATTCGAATATTGTCGGAATTGGAGGTGGAGTATATAAGATTATGTTTTTAATTTCTCTTACTTCTGAAGCTTTTTTCCAACCGTCTAAATCTTTTCTCCAAACTAAAGTTGCTTCGCTTATTCTCTTGTCTATCAATTCTTCAAATGAAAATGGACCCTCTTGAATGTCGTTTTCAATTATAAAATATAAATAGTTAGTCAAGATAGATTGTTTTTCTACAATTTTAGATGTATTATCTGAAATCGGAATGTCAATTTTTAGATTTTCAAAATAAAATTTAGGATTTAAATTAATTACTTTTCCATTAGAAAGTTGAATTAAATATAATCCCAATATTATTAATGCAATAAAAGTATATCCTTGTTTTCCGCCTGTTGCGACAAATGGAATAATACTTAAAAAACCAAAAATCAAAGAAATGATTCCCCATATTTTATAACTTTTACCACCTTTTGTTGGTTCTTTTTTTGCTGATGGACTAAAAATTAATGCTAAAAGTCCTGGTAAAAATCCGCCTACTAATAAGAAAAATGTCCACCATCTTCCAATATGTTTTGCTCTTCCAAAAATTTCGGAGATAATAAAAAAGAAAATACAAATTATTAAGAAAATTGTAAAAGTTTCATTCATTTGAGTTGTGTTATTGGCGAGAGTTTGTATAAAATTTCCTACAACGGAAAAAGTATTTGCGAAGGGCGGGCTAAATTGGACTGGAAAGTTCAATTTCGATCAACCGAAGCGATGCTTTTTCCGTATTGCTAAACTAAGAAAAAAAGTAATACGGAAAAGCAGAAGCGGATAAATATGACTAAATGTTCAACTCTCCGCTTAACCCCGCCTTTTGCAAATACTATGTTATACGACGCTATATTGCTTTTCCGTCTTTTACTTTAACATTCATCAGGAAACCGAGATTATATTTTCCATCAGGTGCAAGTTTTTTATCCAGAAAAACATACATTCCTTTAAAACTAACGCAAGGTTCAATTTCAATTAGACCTTTTGAAGTTGGATATTGGACGTAATTTTTTGTGATGTCATATTCGTATGGAGGTCTGTTTGTTTTTTGCTGCTTCTTTTGCGAATTTGAAGATTTACTTGAATTTTCATATTTAATTTTCTCTTCTTCCTTAATCACTAATTTAAAATGCTCATACAATTCAAAATAGGTATTATTCCTAACTTTTACATTTGAAGAAATCTGACGATTAATATTGGTGTTTATTGCTGTAATTTCGAAATTTAAGTACGGATTTTTAAAATTTTTTACAATAAATCGCTTTTGTCCTATTGGTTCAACCGCACCAAAAGGAGAAATTTTCACAAGATTAGAATTAGCAGTTTTCCAAGTAAAAGTTATTTCATCATTATATTCGCAACTTTTTTTATCAACATTGAACAAAATTATTTCAGGATTAAAATTGCTTCCCTGATTTTGTTGATTTAAAGAGTTTAGTTTAGTATCAAATTCTTTTCTTTTGTTAATATCAATTAATATTTCATATGCTTCCTGAATATCTTTAAATCTTTCTTGAAAAAATAAGTCTCCATCATTTTTGTCAGGATGGAATTTTAGTGATAATTTACGATATGCTTTTTTTATTTCTTCATTAGATGCATTAGGTTTTATACCTAAAATATAGTAATAATCCTTCATTCAGCGGTAGTTTGGTTATAGTGTCGTATAACGGAAAAAGTATTTGCGAAGGGCGGGCTAAATTTAACTGAAAGTTCAATTTTAGACCAAACGAAGCAAATTGCTTTTTCAGATTGTTAAATTACAAAAAAATACAATATGAAAAGCAAGTTGCGATTAAATGCAACAAATAGTTCTATTAAATATTCAACCCCGCCTTTTGCAAATACTATGTTATGTGCAGTGCTTTTATTTTTTTAAAACTTTTCCACCATCATTCCAGCCATTTTGAAAAGCAGTTTTAGTTCCATTCCAATCATAAACACTTTCAATTATTAACATTGTTAAAATTCCTGCTATAAAAAATACAATTTCTCTTTTAGTAATTTTCATTTTATTGATTTATTTAAAGTTAAGTTGAAATTTTTGATTGTTTGTTAAAGATGAGTTTGTGAATAGCAATAATAAAAATGGAATAATTAATGGATACATAAATTTAATTTGTTGATTATATAAAAGATATGTAATTATTACAGCATAAACCAATAGAAATCCCACAACAAATCCATTCATTATTTTTGGCAATTCTGGGGATTGCTTTGTCCAAAAGAAATTTTCATTAATTTCTATTGGTAAAACTATTTTTCGTGAACTTAAATTAAAATTTTGTTCTTTTTGAAAGTCTTTTCCTTTCACAAGAATTTTATGATTTCCAAGATTGGTTATGAAATCTAACTTGGGATTTTTGTAATCTATAATGCCAATAAAATTTCCGTCAATAAAAACTTCGTAAATATTATTTCTTATTGAAGATTTCTGATTTAGTTTCAATTTTATTTTTCCATTCATTTTTTTAATTTTTTTGGCAATATAATAAAAATTTTCTTTCTATGACGCTGTTTTGGTAGCATTGCACATAACGGTTCGGGTATTGCCGAAGGCAGGGATTTGAAAGACAAAAGTTTCAACCTTGCACAAATGCCCAATAGAATTACAAATGATTAATTAATCGAGAATACCCTGCTTTTGGCAATACCTTGTTAGGTGCAGTGCTTCTCACAAACTCAAATAAAAATGGAAAATGTTTTAAATTTCAAATGGAGAAAGGGAGTTAAAGAAGTATCCCCTGCTCACCCAATGGTTCAAAATTGGCTGTTCACAGAAGATACAGAAGCCGAAGCAATGTTAGCACATCAAATGGCAGTAGTCGCTGAAAAAAGCGGAATGACAGCCAATGACTTGCAACACATTTTCCCTGCTGTCCTTCGTATGTTGAAGAATGATACTGCGTGGTCGAAATAGCATTGCACCTAACGTTTTTGCGCTTGGCGCAGTGGGGGACTTAGAAGCACTAAACTATCAATATGCACTAACGCTAAATAGAAGCACAAACTTTCAAATTTGCACGTCACCCCCCATTGCGCCAAACGCATGTTATATGCGGTTTTTCTTTTCATTCGTCCGTCTTTTCGCTGTTCTCTTGTCTTGCTTTATATTTTTCTCTCGCCTTAATTTTCCAAGGTGCGTCAATTTCCCAATCTCCTGCCATAATGCAACCATAAGGAATAATCTCGTCCACAACTTCTCCAAGTCCAAATTCTTTCATTTGGTTCTTAACTGTCTGTGCGTTTTTGTAAGCACTTGGAAGTTCTGATATGTCAATATTTCCTGAAAAGAATCTTACATCAAGCCCTTTAGTCTCTTCGTGAAATATTTCTTCAAAAGTCCTATGTGAGTTGTTCTTTTTATGTCTTCCCCTGCTTATGTTTCTGCCTGCTCCGTGTGGTGCAAAACCTAGATTGTTGTCTGTCGTGTTGCCCTTTACTATTAGAACTGGCTCACTCATATTTAATGGAATAAGTCTTAATCCATCTTTGCTGTCAGGCACAAATTTGTCGTCCAATGGCGTTGCACCCTTTGCGTGATAAAACAAATCACCCTCCTTGAATACAAAATTGTGTTCATTCCAAAATCTGTCAACTGGGTCAAATTTTAGTTTTTCAACTGTTGCGTTATGAATTGTCGTGTGGTTTAGTTTTGTCCACTCTCTTACAATTTGTAACGCTTCCCAATATTCTTTTCCTTCGTCAGTGTCGTATGGTATCCAAGCATTTTTTTCTAAAGTCTTTGGCGAAATTTCTCGTCTGAAAAACTCGGCAAGTTTCATTCCTTGTGTGTAGAGATTTGCACCAAAACCACGACTTCCGTGGTGAGTTACCATAACAGTTTCACCTGTTTTTCTTGAACGTCCAATGAATAAAAAGTGGTTTCCGTCTCCTTGAGTTGCAAGGTGGTGTCTTGCGAAATTTAAGCTTCTCTCGTTGTTTAAAAATCTATTTTCTGCCATCCGTTCTTCAAGTTCTTTTGGTAAGAATGAAAACTCGTCTCGTCCACCACCGCCAAAGTGAGTTACGGAGTGAGCATAGTCCAATACAATTTTTGGGTCAATGTGTCCAAAGTTGGTCATCATAACCGAACAGCAAATGTCTGCACTGTGCATTGAGGGGTGTATAGCATTTCTTGCTATTACAACTCCGCCAACGGGAATTTGGCCGTCACCTGTTGGGCAAGCATCAGGCATTACTGCACCACCGACCAAAGTCGGAGTTTTCATAAGGTCTTTCATTGTTGAAATTACGTTCTCAACATTTGAAATTTCTTCTTCCGTTTCTGCTTTTATGTTTTGATAAAAGTCAACAGGCTCAGAGTATGGGTCAATATATTTTGGTCGGACAGTTTCTAAATAATTTTTCAAACTGTCTCCATTCAATTGATTGCTGTTAGCATAGTCAATTGCTTCTTTAAACCATTTTCCTGGTTTGTACCCCAAGTCTAATAAGTCTTTACCTGTTATCATTTTGTCATTTATTGTCTGTTTATTTTTTCGGTGTCGGTTTTCTAAAATCGCATATAACGGAAAAAGTATTGGCGAAGTGCGGGCTTTCGAAGAACTGAAAGTTCAAGAACGACCAAACGAAGCCGATATTTTTTCCGTGAACTAAATTACAAAAATATCGTGAACGGAAAAATATTCGGCGGATTATTTTTCCAAAAGTTCAACTTTGTACTTCCTCCCGCATTTTGCCAATACAATGTTAGCTGCTGGCGTTATTATATTTTCTTAAATTTGTAGTATCCTTATTACTTTTACCAATATTACATTCAGAACATAAGGTTTGAAAATTTTCATAATCATCTTTACCTCCCAAGGATCGAGGAATGATATGGTCAATATGTAAAATTACATCATCAAAAGAACTTTTCCCACAAGAGACACATTTCCAATTGTCCCTTTTGAATACTTGCCATCTAATTCCTGCCACAATTTTGATTTTTTGTTCTGCTTTTTCTTTGATTAATAACATTTCTTCTTCGGACAAATCTTTAATTTCTTTTGGCTTTTCATTTTGATAAGAATTAGAGAAATCATAAATTTTCGATGATAGTTTTCTTAGGTCTTCTTCAAAATTATGCTCATTGCCTAAAGAAATTTGTATACAAGCATTGAGTATGGGAAAAATAATAATGTTAGATAATATTGCATCGACTATCTTTTCATTGTCTAAAGGATATTCAACTGTTGGTTTATAAAAAACGACATCATAGTTTTTTTTACTAAATTTCAACATCAAATCTTGATAAACTGTAAGTGAAGAAGAATAATAAAAACCGTAACTCATATTTGCTTTTAAAAGTAAATTTACGATAGATTCATTCTCGTAAATAAAAAAATCAAAAAATTTTTTATAAGTTTCTTCTGTAAAATTTTTAGGATGATTAAATCTTAAAACATTTTGAAATCCAGTAGAACCAATTGTCAAGTACAAGGTTGTTAAGTTAATTTTTGGTACTTTATTAGTTCCTTTATCTAAACCAAACCATTTATTATCAGCCCTTTTTCCCGAAATTCCAACACCACAATATTGATAATCTTTTTTTACTTCATCTTTTCTTTGCTCTTTTGATTTTCGAAAATGTGGAGATTTTACAATTGATAAATTTTCAAAAAAATCAATTTCATAAATTTCAATTATTCCTTTTATAATTTCATTTGTGATAACATCAAATTTTGGGAGAATTGAGTTTCTTAATGCATCCGCTTTCAACTGTAAATCATCACAAAGGAAAATTTGTCTATCATCTTCATCAAAAAAAACTTCAAAAATCGAAATATCTGTTGTCCTCATAATTTATACTTAAACGCTTGCAGCTAACGGAAAAGGGCTTTGCGAGGTGCGGGCTACTGCAACCGAAAGTGGAGAGGAGGACGAAAATCTAGCAAAAACTTTTTCCATTTTTTAAAATTACGAAAAAACTAAAAAATGGAAAAGTTTTTTGCGGGTACTTTCTAGAATTTTTCTGAGATTTCCTTCAACCCCGCATCTTGCAAAACCCATGTTGTACGCAGTCTCTTTAATCATTCCATGGAATTCTCATGCCTGTTCCTTGACAACCAAAACAAACCCCTCCTTGATAATATTCATATTCTTTTAAAAAACCTGTTCCACCGCAACGCTCGCAAGTTTCAGTTGTTATTTTTTGTGTTAATGAACTATCAAAATAAATTGGTATTTCTTCTGTTTCGTGTACTTTAATATGACATTCTGAACACAAAGTTGTTAATGCGTCTTCATACTCCCAAGGTAATAAATTTCTAATGTAATATTTATGATGAATCTCTAATAGTTTTCGAGTTTCCTCTAAAGTCGATTCATCATTAATTTTTCTTCCCCATAATTTTTGGCTACCAGAAAAAAAAGGTCCAAATGATTTTGAGGATCCACATTCAGTGCATTTTTCTTGGTCTTTTTCCAAAATTTCCATTCTTTTCAGTTTCCATTCATCTAATGCAAGTAAATCTGCATATGTAATTTCATATTTACTTTTTACAACTAAAAGTTCTTCGTAATTCATTCTTTATTAGTGTTTTGTAGTGAGATTGCGTACAACGTTTTGGGTATTGCCGAAGGCGGGGAAATCGAAGCGGAAAGTTTCGATTTTGCACCGAGGCGAGCCAAAACGAATTTTTATGAGTTAAATTTAAGAAACAAAAACGAATAAAATTCGTTTTTGGCGGAATAGAAGTACAAACCTTGAATTTAGCACTTTAGCCCCGCTTTTGGCAATACCTTGTTAGCGGTAGTTTTTTTGCTTTTTGCCAACAATACTTCCATATTTATAATATCTATATGCTAAAAATAAAGTACCAAATCCAGCAATTAGTCCAATATAAATTAAGGCACTTTCTTTTTTTTCGTATTCCGTTTTACTTATTAAAATTTCACCATCTTTTTCTACTTGAATAAGGTCAATATTAATGTTTTCATTTTTATTTGTACTTGGTCTATAATAAACTTTCACCTTTTCTCCTATCTCGAATTTATTTAGTAAGTCATCATAATTTTTTGACATCCTATAAACTCCCAATTTTTCATCTAAGTCTTTGAGAGTAATATAGAATACTTTGGATTGTCTGCCTTTACTTCCGTAACGAATCCCAATGCCTTTATTAGTTACTATATTTTCATAAGTTGTCTTTTGAGTTAAGTCAATATTTTGTTTTCCATAACCAATATAAGCTAAGAAAAAGTATAAAATCGAGGTGGAAGCAAGCAGGATAGAGTTTAATAAATGTTTTGTTTTTTTATTCATCATCTGTTTTTGGACGGGACTAGTTCAAAAATTACCGCTAACGGGAAAGGGCTTTGCGAGGTGCGGGCTACTGCAACCGGAAGTGGAGAGGATAACCGAACGCTAGCAAAAACTTTTTCCATTTTTTAAAATTACGAAAAAACTAAAAAATGGAAAAGTTGTTTGCGGGTATTTTCTACAAATTTTCTGAGATTTACTTCAACCCCGCATCTTGCAAAACCCATGTTATCTGCAGGCATTTTTTAGTGTGTTGAAGATTTAGAGAAAAAGTTCATAACAAAAACACCTGCAACAATCAAAATAATTCCAATAATTGCTGCTAAATCCAAAGATTGTTTAAAGATAATTACTGAAATCAATGCAGTTAAGACAATTCCTAAACCTCCCCAAATCGCATAAGCAATTCCTAAAGGTATTGATTTTAATGCTTGAGAAAGGAAGAAAAAGCAAGCAATATATGCTATTATTGTTATTGTCGTGGGTAAAAGTTTTGAAAATCCGTCAGATGCTTTCATAAAACTTGAACCTAAAACTTCAAGAACAATCGCTAATGCTAAATATAAATATTTCATTGTTTGTTATTTCTTTTTGTTAAGATAAAATTACTATAATTTAAATTCTTAGATAGTTTTTTTGTGAAATTCCTTCTACGAAATGGGTTTGGATATGCTTGCAGATAACGGTTTGGGTATTGCCGAAGGCGGGGATTTTTAGCACAAAAGTTCAATCGAAGAACGAAAGTTGAACCTTGTACAAATGTCCTATCGAAGCCATTCAACCCCGCTTTTGGCAATACCTTGTTAGCTGCGGTTATTTTAGGTAATCAAATGTGTTTTCAAGTTTAAATTTTGGACTTCTTTTTAAAAAATCCATAAAGAAAGCAGTATGAGTTCCGCCCATTAAGATAAAAATCTTGTCCTGTTTGCCAACAGGAATTTGGTTAAGATTAGAGAACATAACTAAATTTCTATGATAAAATTTTCCTGCCTCGTCTGCTCCCTCAGAATTATTTTTACTTGAATTGTATAATAACAAATCAGCATTAAAGTTTATCAGACTTTCCAAATATTGAGGATGATTATTTAATTTAAATAATTCATAAAAAGGAATTCCTTTCTCTGGATTTTTTGCATCATTTTCATCACTTAATAGAGAATATTTATTTAATGTAGTAGTATCTACACTGTTTATAACATTTATATTGTAGTTATAGCCTTCTTTAAAGTCAATTCCATAAATCTTTTTTGCTCCGCTAAGTCTTCCAACTTCATAAGCTAACAATTCTCTTTCGTCAGGATTTATAAACTTTTTCAATGGATTTTTTAAATAATCTGAATATGAAATTTGTCTTATGCTATCGTTTTTAGGTAAATCTTCAATAACAATTATTGTGGGTTTAAATTCAGCCAATAACCTAGCTAATTTTTTAATTTCTTGCTGATTTTTTTTGTCGTTTTCATCAAAATCCGTTGAGTTTGCGTCTGAAGTTTCTCCCATATGAAATGTTGCTACATTTAATACAGGAATTGCATCGTCAAATTTAGTTTTGTAAATATTCAGATTTTCGTAACGTTGATTTTGTGCAAAAAGATTAAGTGTTGTCACAAAAAATAATAATGTCAAAAGTTTTTTCATTTTTATGCAGGTTGGTTTTATAATCGCAGCTAACGTTGCGGGGCTTGGCGTCAGTGGCGGAAATTGAAGCGAAAAGTTTCAATTTAGCGACACAGTAAGCAAAAGACAATTAATTGAATAAATTAAAGAAAAAAGTCAATATAATTGGCTTTTTGCGAAATAGAAAGCCGATACTTCAATTTTAGTCTTAACCCGCCATTGCGCCAAACCCTTGTTAGCTGTAGGTTTTATTCTATTTTTAGAATTTTCGAATTATTTTGATTTGCGTCCAAAATAAATTTTGCGTTTTCCTTTTTAATAATTTCTTGGTAAGTGTCAAAATCTGTAATATTTCTACTAATTTCAGAATATTTCACAGCTTTACTGTCTTTCAAAAATATTATAAGGTTTATACTATCCAAACTTTCAATAGAATTATTCACATTAGATAAATCAATATTCTTTTCCTTCTCAATTTTTGCCAAATTAGAATATGGACCAAGAATTATTATAGAATCCCAATCAAACTCATGATAGTTAGAAAGATTTAATTTATTTGAATTTTCTATTTCAGTAGAAATATAGTTTTCAAGAGATTTATCATTTATTGAGCAAGAAATTAAAGTTGTTAATAAAATAAACAATGTAAATATTTTCTTCATTTATACGGTTTTTTTGGAAACTTACAGCTAACGGAAAAAGTATTTGCGAAGGGCGGGCTAAATTGGACGAAAAGTTCAATTTCGACCGAACGAAGCAAATTGCTTTTTCAGATTGTTAAATTACAAAAAAATACAATATGAAAAGCAAGTTGCGACTAAATGCATCGGGTTTTTCTATTATATATTCAACCCAGCCTTTTGCAAATACAATGTTAGCCGTTCGTTGTATCAGGCTAAATTTTATTAATTATTTCTTCTAACAATTTATTAAACACTTCAGGATTTTCAAGCATTGGATAATGTGAAGTTCCGTGTATACTTACAAATTCAAAATTATCTTTCAATTTTTTTTCCAGAGTTTTTTCGTCAGTAGGAAAATAATCTACATTAATAAAATATACTTTAGAGTTAATTTTCTTTAAATTTTCACTTTCCATTTCACTATATTCAAAAACTTTCTTATTTAATTCAATACCAAATTTTTTATTGCTATTAATAAAATTATTTTCAATCTTTCTCTTTAAAGCAAGACTTGTATCTTTAGTTACCAAATTGTTTTCAACGTAATATTGCAGGCTTGCTGGATAATTTGAGTTCATTTGATCGATGATTTTGTCAACTTCTGATTTAGGCAAGCTTTGGCCAATATTTTTAAAATAATCTACTGCAACAAACCCAATGATATCCTCTTTGTAATTGCTATAAATTTCTAAACATACATCGGCGCCAATGGAATGGCCAACTAGAATTACATTATTTGCTTTCAGGCTTTCTAAGAGTTCTGAAATTTTTTTTCCAAAATCTTGAATTGAAACTTCATTATCTTTCACATCTGAATTTCCATGCCCAGGTAAGTCTACAGCAATTACCCTGTAACTTTTTTTAAGGGTTTCTATTTGCGGAACCCATATTTCTTTATTCATAAACGCTCCGTGAAGAAAAACGATAGTTTTTGCTCCCCGACCTGCATCTATATAAGATAGCTTGCCGTCAATCTTTTTTTCTTTTTCCATGATTTCTATAGATTTACAATTAATGGTGAATAATATTACTAATACTGAACAAAGATTTATTATTTTAAGCATTTGTATTTTTTTGCTAAATTAACCAAGAGATAACTATGAAACAATTAGTAACCAAAAAGTTAGTATGGAAAATGTAGAAAAATGCCCGCTTGAATATGCTTTTTCTCAAATCGGGGGTAAACACAAGGGCAGAATTATATGGAGGCTGCATCTTCATTCAGTTTTGAGGTTCGGGGAAATTCGGAAACAAATTTCTGGGATTTCTATTAAGATGTTAGCACAAGTATTAAAGGAAATGGAGAAAGATAACATTATTATACGCAAACAATATGATACCAAAATTCCAAAGGTTGAATATTATTTGACTGATAATGGAAAAATTTTAGTTGACATTTTAGAACGTCTTTTTGAATGGGGAAAACTTCAAGAAAAATTTATTATGCAGGATGGTCGTTTACAATGACGGCTAACGGAAAAGGGCTTTGCGAGGTGCGGGCTACTGCAACAGGAAGTGGAGAGGAGAACAGAACGCTAGCAAAAACTTTTTCCATTTTTTAAAATTACAAAAAAACTAAAAAATGGAAAAGTTTTTTGCGGGTATTTTCTAGAATTTCTCTGAGATTTCCTTCAACCCCGCATCTTGCAAAACCCATGTTATCTGTAGTCGCATTTCATTCAATTTTATTAAGATGATAATCAGTTAATTGCAGGTTTTCATCAATGATAATTTTATGAATTTCCCCCGGATGAATAATTGGAATTTTGATTTTAAGAAAATTATCGTAAGTTGTTTGAAGTAGTAGATAGTTTTCACTCATTCCTGCAAGTTCTTTTTTGTTATAAGTTCCATAATCAGGATAAAAATGAAGAATTTGTGTTTTATTATTTTTTAATTTTGAGAAAAAGTGATGTTCATTCGGTTCTTCAATTTGAACATCGTGAAAGTCAATTCCAGATTTGTTAACAAATTCGATGTATCCTCTGCTGGAAATTTTAGCATGTAATTTTGTAATCTCAAAAATGATAAGTACCGTTGTCAAAATTATAAGAAGAGCAATAATAGATTTTTTTACATTTTTTTGTGCGAAAATTGATATTATTATTAATATTATTCCTAATAGAAGTAGGATCAAACTTAAAATTAAGAATAGAAATCCAATACCATCGATGTTAATGTCTAGTGCAAATATTTCTCTGCTAAAATAAAAAATTGTAAATAAAAAAATTACTCCAAGGATAGGAATTATTCCAATGCCAAAACCAATTTTCAAAAAGTTTAATTTCATTTTAGAACGTGAATTTGGTTGCGATTACAGATAACGGAAAAAGTATTGGCGAAGGACGGGCTACTTTGCTGACAATTTCAAAGGAAGACCGAGCCTGAGCAAAATGCTTTTCAGATTTCTAAATTACGGATAATAGAGATATGAAAAGCATTTTTGCGGATTTTGTTAACCGAATCCTCAAAGACAGTATTCACCCCGTCTTTTGCCAATACACTGTTGTATGCAGTATTATTACTTACTTTTTCTTAGAATTAAATTCCACAAGTTTTAGCCAGTCAATTTCTCCATTCTTTTTGCAAAAATCAGTAATAAATTCTGCGGTAAACTTGTTTAACATTTTTGCATAAGATTCTGCAAATTCATCGTTTCGCTCTTTTGCTTTGTGTCCTAACGGTTCAATTATGTCTGTGTAAAGATTTTTGTTTCCAGAAATAAATTCCCAGAATTCTTGTCCGCAATATTTGAAATAATCACCTTTATCAGGAACATTTTCTTTTCCGTAACAGCAACCATTAACCGAAACAACAATTAAATTTGAATTGCTTGTTCTTAAGGTTTTCTGGGCGGTTTTAAAATCTGCTTTCATTTTCGCTACTTGACTGCTGTTACCCCAATTTGGACCAGATTTAATATTTACAATATAGCGAACATTGTCTTTATCAAATTCCAAATCTATGTTTGCAATTCCCGACTTTCTTCCATTGTAAACTTTTTCATTAATAAAAATTGCAAGTCCTTCAAGCCAATCTCCAAAAATTGTTTCTTCATTTGACGAAATAAACGCATCTGTAATTCCCTGCACAATTTCACTTGCAGTCATCAAGTTTTTGGCTTTGAACAAATAAGGGTTTTTCTTTTGAAGAACCGTTTTTAATTTTAGATTCTTTAATCGATCAATTCTTTTTTGGTGAAAAGTTCCAATATTTCGCTCAACGAACTGCGTGACTTCCATTATATTTAGTTTTTTCATACTTAGTGTGGGGATCAAATAAAACAAGTTTAACAGGTTCCAACTGTTTTTTTACCATATTAAAATATTCTGGAAGGATTTCAATACCAATCGAGTTTCTGCTCATTCTTTGTGCAACAAAATTCGTAGTTCCAGAACCCATAAATGGATCTAAAACTACATCTTCCTCTTTTGTAAATAATTTAATAAACCATTCCGGTAACGCTTCTGGAAAAGCGGCACTATGATTTTTATTATTACATTCTGTTGCAAGGTGTAGGACATTTGTTGGATAAGCCATTTCTCTGTCTACCCAATTTGAAATTTTTTTTCCAAATCCACTTCCTACTTTTGATTCGTCCCTTACTTTGTCGGTTTCGCTTAAGTTTTTAAGGCGTGATTTTGCCCAATCTCCCATAGGAACCATAACTTGGTCTTGATACATTGAGAATTTTTTCTCTTTATTGAATTGCAACAATCTTTCCCAGGAATCACGAAAACGATTTGGCCATTTTCCAGGAAATGAGTTTTTTTTGTGCCAAATAAATTCTTCAGTCCAAAGCCAACCTTGTTTTCTCATTTCGATTATAAGTTCCATAACATAAGTGCTTCTTTCTCCATCAACAACTTTTTCTTTAATGTTTAAAACAAAAGTTCCTGTAGGTTTCAAAACTCTCAATAATTCTTTTGAAATTGGTAAAAACCAATCAACATATTTATCTGGGTGAATTCCGCCGTATGTATTTTTTCTTTGGTCTGCGTAAGGTGGTGAAGTGAAAATTAAGTCAACAGAGTTGTCAGGAAGTTTTTTTAAAATTTCCGTGCTGTCTCCAAGTTTTATGTCAGTAAATATTTCCATTACCAAATACCATCTTTTATTTGGAATCAAATATCGTAAAAATTTTGGATTCAGGGCGAGAGTTTGGAAAATATTGCATACAACGGAAAAAGTATTGGCGAAGTGCGGGCTAAATTTGAACGAATGTTCAAGTTCAGACCAAACGGAGCCGATATTTTTTCCATGTAACGAACTTACAAAAATTTAGTGGAATGGAAAAATAGCGGCGGCTAAATTTTTCAAGTCTTTCTATTATACATTTAACCCCGCATTTTGCCAATACAATGTTGTAGGCAGTGCTTTTATTTGCCCACTTGTGCAGACACTTACTATTATACCTTCAACCCTGCATTTCATAGAATCTGTTATCTGCTGTTTTTCTCAGATATTTTTAAAAGTCGTATCCAATTTTTATACTCAAGTCAAGAATTCCCCCCGAAGTATTTTTATCATTTCCTATAGTTGTTCCATAACCAAATCCTGCTCTAAATTCATAGTTGAAATTTTCAGAAAAATTTCTTCTTATTCCAAAAGTTGGAATAAAATTCAGTTGATTTGTTAAACTCAAATTTTTGTCATTTGATATTACAAACCAATTCGGAATATATCTTACTTGCAAACCAAAATAATTAGCGGAATTATTTTTTGTGTTTTTCCCATTTTCGGCTCTTTTTGAAATATTGTAATAATATTTAGGTTGAAGAGTTAATGCAGGATAAAAAGCAAATCCTGTTTTCGCATACATATCTCCGCCCCAAACTGCAGGAAATAAACTTACTTCACTTCTTAGCGCAACTTTGTCCGCAAGTCTTGCTTCATTATAAATGTCAAGACCAAAAAGTCCAATTTGCGCTCCCGTTACACTTTTTTCAACTGTAGAGTTTTGTGAATTTGAAGTTTGAGCATTAGAAAATGTTGAAATAAATAAAATTCCTGAAAGTAAAATTGTTTTCTTCATATATTTTTTAAATTTTTTATTTTTTTCTTGATTTGACGGGTTTTTTAAAATATGACTTTTATTCAGTTGTTTTAATGTCAATAAGATAAGGTTTCAAACTCGTTCCCGACAAGTTTCTAAATCCGTCATTTACTAATAGTTGATATACTTTATTAGGTTCTAATTTTGTCTCAATTGTTAATGATTTTCCATCTTCTGAAAAGCCGATGACTTTTGAAATTTTTAATACATTTTTTTCTCCTAATGGTCCAAATTCAAAACTTCTGTAATTTTTATTCATCGGTTGGGAGAATAAAATAGTGAATTGTTGAAGTTTAGAGTTAACATTTTTATTTCCGTTCTCAAATTCTTTAATTCCCAAAACTTTTGGTTGGGATTGTTCATAATTATTTTTCAGTTCGTCAAAGGAGTTTGAGAAATATTTAGATTTGTCAACAAACGAAGATACAGATTTTGGATTTTCATAATCAAGTTCAATCATTTCTTTAATTGCTTGCTTTTTATTGTCAAATCTTTTATAAAAACTTTCGCAAATAGCATAGCCAATATAATAACCTAAATCTCGGGTTTGGAATTCATTTTCTGCACTGGAATATAGCCAAAATCCATTATTTTTATTGAACATTTGTTTTTCAAAAACTTCTCTAACCTTTTGGTTGTTTTGTTTTCCATAAGAAATTGCAGGTGCAGTCGAATTTTGTTTTGTCGATAACTCTGCAAGGAATTCGGCAACTCCTTCAATAATACACTGTTCCAATAAATTTTTTCCAATGGTATTTTTTTGTTGTGTGTGTATATACTCGTGAACATTTAAAAAAACAATATGCTTAATGGGATTCGACTTGAAATAATTGGATAAGTGAGAAAAATAATTAGGGAATTCAGAGGTTTCAGTTTGTGCGTCTGCAAATGCGAGTTCACTTCCAATAAGAATTTTATCGGATAAAGTTGTTCCGTTTGTTCTTAATGCACCAATAGTAAAGTAAATTTTTGCAGGCTTTGTTTGTGGATATAATTTTCCGAATTTGATTATATTTTTCTCAATTTTTTTTGAAACATCTTTTGCCCGCAAAGTGTTATTTCTTACAGAATTCCAAAACTTTGGATAGTTGTTTATAGCATCAATATAAGATTTTGCGTTGTAATTTCTTACTCCCATTATTGCTTTTAACCCCTCAGTTCCTTTATCGAGAAAAAGTGAATTTAGATAGTTATATTGTTGTGTAGAATCTTTTGTTGTTCTAATTTTGTCGTAAGCGTTCCAAAAATTCTGAATATCGGAATAAACAAAGTTTTTCTTGGTAACTTGTCCGAATAAATTTATTGTTGCGAATAAAAATATTACAAAAATTTTCAATTTCATTTTGGTCTTTTATGCGTTTTATTTTGTAGCATTGCCTACAACGTTGCGGGGCTTGGCGTCAGTGGCGGAAATTGAAGCGAAAAGTTTCAATTTAGCGACACAGTAAGCAAAAGACAATTAATTGAATAAATTAAAGAAAAAAGTCAATATAATTGGCTTTTTGCGAAATAGAAAGCCGATACTTCAATTTTAGTCTTAACCCGCCATTGCGCCAAACCCTTGTTAGCTGTAGGTTTTATTCTATTTTTAGAATTTTCGAATTATTTTGATTTGCGTCCAAAATAAATTTTGCGTTTTCCTTTTTAATAATTTCTTGGTAAGTGTCAAAATCTGTAATATTTCTACTAATTTCAGAATATTTCACAGCTTTACTGTCTTTCAAAAATATTATAAGGTTTATACTATCCAAACTTTCAATAGAATTATTCACATTAGATAAATCAATATTCTTTTCCTTCTCAATTTTTGCCAAATTAGAATATGGACCAAGAATTATTATAGAATCCCAATCAAACTCATGATAGTTAGAAAGATTTAATTTATTTGAATTTTCTATTTCAGTAGAAATATAGTTTTCAAGAGATTTATCATTTATTGAGCAAGAAATTAAAGTTGTTAATAAAATAAACAATGTAAATATTTTCTTCATTTATACGGTTTTTTTGGAAACTTACAGCTAACGGAAAAGGGCTTTGCGAGGTGCGGGCTACTGCAACCGAAAGTGGAGAGGAGAACCGATAGCTAGCAAAAACTTTTTCCATTTTTTAAAATTACGAAAAAACTAAAAAATGGAAAAGTTTTTTGCGGGTACTTTCTAGAATTTCTCTGAGATTTCCTTCAACCCCGCATCTTGCAAAACCCATGTTATCTGCTGTCTCTTTTATTCAACGTTTGTTATTCTTTCCTTTTTTCCAATAAATTTAAATTGTTTTCCGTCCCATTTGTAGAAGGAGTATGTCAATTTAATTTTTTCGTCTTTGTTGGGTTCGCATTTAAAGGTTGCAAATAAGTTGCTGTCTGGTTTGTAAAAAATATTTTCGTTATCGTTATACACACAATCTCTAATCGAGTTTTGTTCCGTTAATGGCAATTCATAGATTTTTCCTGTTTTTGCGTCAATCATTGCTCCCTGTGTTAATCCTGCACCAGCACCCCAAAAAGTTAATACATAATGTCCGCCAAAGTTTATTTTTTCAGTTTTGTATTGGTTAGAGATTTGAGTTTTGTAAGTTTTTCCGAGAGAGTTACTTGTTAAATTCAATTTTGCTTTTGTAACTTTTTCGGTTTTTGCAGGATATTTAGCGAAACTATATCCTTCAACAGAATTTTCTTTAGTTTGTGCGTTAATTGTCAGAGTTGCAAAAGTCAGAGCAACAGAAAAGAGTAGTTTTTTCATAGTTTTGAGTTTTCCAATTTACTTCTCTCTGAAGTTAAGGACGAAAAGGAAGGGTTTTGTTTGGTTAATTTTACGCCCGTTAAATTCAATCTCTTAAATTTCAATTTGTTACAGTGTTTTTTATGAGATAGCAGATAACGTTTTGCAGCTTGGCGAAGTGGCGGAAATCGAAGCACAAATGTTCAGTTTTGCACAAAAGTTCAATCGAAGAACTGCCGTTGAATTTAGCACTGAACCCGCCATTTTGCCAAACTGCTGTTACCTGCTGTGTTGTTTTTGGTTACACATTTTCTATTACGAATTTAATGATTTTGTCTTTACGTTGCTGTATAAGTTCTTTCGTCCAAGTCGCACTTTCAGCCGTCATTTTTTGTATTTCTCGTTGTTGCTCCAAATGGTTGTAACTATTGCGTTTGTCTGCAAATGGTTTGTTACCAACTGAACAATTATGTGATTTAGAAAGCAACAAATAATTTCCTAAACAATTGATGTATTGATTTACAAATTCCTCGTCATAACTGTCATAGCCTGTTTCTGGATTTTCAGTTTGCGGTGCAATATGTTCTAATTCTGGACTAACGATTTTGTCGAAACGTGTTGCTGTGTAACCACTTTTTCCTTGTCCTTCTAAATGGTTTTCGTATTTCCAAAGTAAATATTTTGCGGTCGTGTGATTTATTCCGCCTTGAATTGAACGCTCCAATTCTTTGTTTCCCCAATATGACCACCACCAATCTTGTGTAGTTTTCATCCAATCAATTCTAACATTTATTGGTGTAATGTCAGGATTTTCAGAAGTGAATTTTTGGTAAACATCATTTAAGCGTGACGTTATTTCTGCTCTTGTTCCGATTAGTCTGTGTCGTAAAACCATTGTTTCCAAATTGCTACAAAGCAAATTGATTTGACTTATTGGCAAACCAAATTTATATGCTTTGATAATGAAAGGCATTGCAATACCAATTCCGCCAAGTGTTACAAGCGAATGAATTTCTAAATTTTCTCTTTCGTCTTTGCTGAAAAATGTTGTTAGATGTTCAAAACTTATAGCAAGCGATTGAGTAAAAGATTTGATAAATGGAATTGGGTTTGCTTCCGACAACAACTTATTTATTTTGTCGATTGCGTTTGTTTCCCAAAGTGAATTGAAATGAACACGAAGTGTGTAAACCAAAACATCGTCTTCGTTAATTCTATATTCAATTGATGAAATTGATTTGTAAATTTCTTCAAATCGGTCTTTGATTTCTTTTATTAGACTTTCTTTTTCTTCGCCACCATAAAGATGAACGTTAAACATAAATTGAGCCTTGATAATTTCCAAATTTGAAGGTTTTTTACCTCTGTTATTTTGGAAAATAAACATTTGGATTGCTTCCGATGCGTCTTTTACTGGATGTGTTGTGCAAGATGCGTTTTGAACCGTGTCCAACATTTTTAACAAATACGTTTCGTCTTTGTCTGCAAGTTGTGATGTGAAAAAGTCAAATGCAATTGCAATGCGTTTTGCAGAAACTGTTTTTATTCCATTTCTGTCTTTTTTACTTTGGTCAATTACGCAATCTTTGAAAAATCTGTCGTCATAATCAACTGTTTCAAAACGATAAGTTGAGTTCCGTTTTATGATGTCTTCAAATGTTTCTTGTTCGTTTTCGTTTAAAGGTCGGATTTGTTTTAGTCTGCTGAATAATGCTGATAAGAAAATGACGATTGTCGTCATTCGCTGTTGTCCGTCAATTATTCCAAACTTTTTCTCGTCTTTTTCTTCAAATAAAAAGTGTCCGAAATAGTATTTTGATTTGGTCGAACTTTTATTGTAGTCTTCCAAGTCAGATAAAAATACATTTGTCTGCTTTGGTGAATTTGTTTTTTCAAGTTCTGTGTCCCAAGAATATGCTCTTTGATATGTCGGCACAAAAATTTTGTTGCCTGCCAACATTTGTTTTATAGTTGTTGATGCTTCCATTAGATAAATTCCGTATTTAAATATCAAAGGTGGCAAAGCCACCTTTGATAAAATATTATTTTATGCACTTCTTGTGTTTTGATGTTTACAGTTCTTATCATAAGTCTTCATCCAAGAACCTTCTTTGCAAGTAAAAGTCTGTCCAGCGGCAACACGAACAATTTTCCCACTACTTGACATTGTTGCAATGTGTTTACATTTCTCGTCATAAGTTTTAATCCAAGAACCTTCTAAGCATACAAAAAAGTCTGAACCAATACCAACCACATCTTTTCCAGATGATGACATTGTAGAAATGTGTTTTCCTTTTTCATCGAAAGTTTTAATCCAACTTCCGTCTGTTTTTACGTCTGATAGAGCCATTATTTTGATTTATAATTTTTTGCCTACTCTGTTCGGTTTTCAGCTTTCCCGTTTTCTGCAAATGTCGGATGTAAATCGGTCAAAACGTGTCGTTCTGTGCGGTCGTCCTAACATAGCAGGTAACGGAAAAAGTATTGGCGAAGTGCGGGCTAAATTGGACAAAATGTTCAATTTCGACCAAACGGAGCCGATGCTTTTTCAGATAAGCTAATTTAGTGAAAAAAGATTATATGAAAAGCAGCGGCGGATAAATATTTCAAATCTTTCTACTATATATTTAACCCCGCATTTTGCCAATACAATGTTAGCAGAAGTTCTTATTTTATTTCAAATAGTTTAATTGTATAATCAAGTAGTTTTTTATCTCCAAATTCACCATGACCTGGAATAACAACTTTTACATTTGGATATTGTTTTTTCACTTTATCAACTGTACTTGACCAGGCTTCTGTGTTGGCATCACCAAGATAACCTTTACTCGCGTTCAGTTCTTTTATTAGACATCCTCCAAACAAAACATTGTCG
Source organism: Chryseobacterium sp. 6424 (assembly GCF_003692615.1). NCBI lineage: Bacteria > Pseudomonadati > Bacteroidota > Flavobacteriia > Flavobacteriales > Weeksellaceae > Chryseobacterium > Chryseobacterium sp. 6424. Next base: position 858,285 of record NZ_CP023540.1, on the reverse strand, counting down.
CTTGGGAAATATCCAACAACATTGTCTTTGGTGTGTCCTTCTCCAAAAAACTTGACCAAAGCAACTTCCTTTCCAACTTTAAGTGTCATTGAATCTTTTATGCTATTAATAGGAACTTCAAAATTGTTTTCTTTTGCAAGTTCTATCGTTTTGGAATAAGCATAAGAAGGGATTTTACGATCGTGAAATGCCTTTAAACCTCCCAAACAATCATCATGAAAATGCGTAGGAACAACTGCATCAATTTTACTGTGAAGTTTAGTATTGATCCAGTTAATTAATTCAACTGAAGTGGCATCATTTGTTGGAGTATCAAAAACGATTACTTCTCCTTCATCTTGTACAATTAATCCATTGCAAGGAACTTTTCCCCACTGATCAGTTTGCTTATATGAGGTATGTTCAAAGGTGTTTTTTGAAACCTGAGTAATAATTAAATTCTCAGATTTGTACAATATTTTTGGATTAAACGATTCTGTTTTTTGAGAATGACAACTTAGAAAAAAGCATGAAAATATTAATACTACAATTATTCTTATTATTTTGTTCATTTTGTTTATTTCTTTGTTTTTTAGAATTTCTGCTAACGGTTTACGGCTTGGCGAAGTGGCGGATAAATTGGACAAAAAGTTCAATTTAGCACGACAGCGAGCCGATGTGTTTCCACATCGCTAACTTACAACAAAAAAGCGAATGTGAAACACATTCGGCGGAATAAAAAGCACAAAAGTTGAGTTTTGCACTTAACCCGCCATTTTGCCAATGCGATGTTGTAGGCAGTTTTAATTTGATTTCTGGGTCAGGTCAATATTAAAGTTGGCGTTTAGAATTAAGCCATTGTTGTTTTGAAAAACATTCTGTCCATTTATTTGTCTGCCAAATTGAATGATTTGATTTAGATACCCACCTTCAATTCTTACATTTTTGTTGAAGCGATAACCCAATAAAACACCAATTCTATTTTGGTCAAAAATGTTTGCATTTACATTCTCTCCAAAGCCAATAAAAATCTCGTCATAAAGAGCTAAATAAGGGGTTTTGTCTATTATTTCTTTTCCTTTCAAGGGTAATTGAAGTCTTACCATATATCTCAATCTGTTTAGTAACGGAAATTCATCTTCTTTCTCTACATTGCTTGAACTATATCTTCCTACAAATCTTTGCTCTAACATAAAACGGTGAGAAAAATCTAAAATTCCTTCTTTGTGCGAAAGCTGCACCATCTCAAAGATTCTATGTTCAGTAAAATCTCTACCAAATCCGTTAATAGGTATTTCGCCATAGGGAAACGTTTCTATCCAAGCATAACCTGCCCTAAACAATACTCTTGGGTTAAGTTGGTAATTTACACCTACTCGCAAAAGGCTTTGTTGCCAATTTGTAATGTAATTATCTCTACGCCACTGATACTCGGTGTGTAAACCCATTTTTTTTGACAATTTGAAAGTGCCAAAATAGTTGTACCAACCAATATTTTCGTTTGTATTTATACGATTGTTTTGACCTGAAACATTATTGCTAACGAAACAAGTCAAAACAAGTATAATCAATATGTTTCTCTGCATTTTACTTTACAAATTCAAGAGTTCCGTCCGTTAAACGATAAAAAGCACCTACAATTTTGATTTCGCCTTTGTTTTCCATTTCTTTCAAAATAGGGCTTTTTTCTCTGATTTGCTGCATGGCATATTTTACATTATTTTCTGAAACGTGCTCTACAAACTCATCGTTTTTACTCGTTTTTTCTCCTGCAAAATCTTGACTCATTTGCACAGCAGGTTTTATCTTGGCAAGCATTGCAGTAATGTTACCCAACTTTACATCGTCAATTGCACCTTTTACAGCACCACAATGCTGATGACCCATTACTAAAATTAGTTTCGCACCTGCCACTTTACATGCAAACTCCATACTTCCTAATAGGTCTTCGTTAACAAAGTTACCTGCTACTCTACCTACAAAAATGTCGCCCAAACCTTGGTCAAAAACATCTTCTACAGGAACACGACTGTCTAAGCAACTTAAAACTACTGCCTTTGGGAATTGTCCAGGTACAGCTTTACGTATTTGTTCGCTGTGGTCTCTTACTGTTTTAACACCTGAATGAAAGCGTTTATTCCCTTCAATAAAGTCTTGAACGACAGCGTCTGGTGTCAAAGCTGCCTGTTGCTCCTTAGTCATAACGTGATTTACGACTTGTGTCTGCTCTGTTTTTTTTTCTGCTGAAACTTCCTTTTGTCTTTCAGTTTTTTCTCCTTGATTACAAGAAAGAATGGTCAATGTTAGAAGCGATGTCGCTAAAATTTTTACCTTCATTTTAAACTAAAATTATTTGTTTGGCCTACTTCTTAACTCGGTGTTCGGCTTGTCCGATTTTTAGGTTAAACAATTATTTGTCTGTTTTGTTTAAGCGGTCTGCAAAAATTGCCTACAACGGAAAAGGGCTTTGCGAAGGAGCGGATTAGAAAGGCGAAACTTTCAACTTTGCATCAACGTAAGCAAAACCATTTTCTTATTTGCTAAATTACAAAAAAGAGCAAATAAAAAATGGTTTTTGCGGATAAAAAGCACAAACTTACAATTTTGCATTTAACCCGCTCTTTTGCAAAACCGATGTTATAGGCAGTGCGGACTTTTCAGTAAGCCATTCAAATTCTAATTGTTTGGTCTTATATTTTTCTTTTTGTCCGTGATTATGTTGTTCAATATTTGCTACATCAAAATTACAAACTAATGCTTCTACAACAGTTCTTCTGTTTTCAATACTTCCTCCGTTATGATAAAAATGGTCTTTGGTAATAATGTTGAATTTATTCCAAAACTTGTTTATCATTTCGTTTTCTCTCCAGTCGTTATGATGCCAAGTTGAAAGAATAAATTTTGCTTTAGTTTCAGATAATAACGTAAATAAATGTTCTTCATCTTTTTCTGTCCAACCATTATAATAATCTACGTGTCTTCCATAATAAGGAGGGTCACAATAAATGATGTCGTTCTCTGTTGCTAAAGGGATGATTTCAGCAAATGATTTGTTATAAAAAGTCCAATCGGGTTCTGGCTGTATAATTTGAGATACGGTCGAAACTTGATTTGTTATTTTGGTGATATATGCTTGAGCAAATCTTTCAGGTTTTTTACAAAAAGGAATATTCCAATGCCCTTTATTATTAAAACGCATCATTCCATTAAAACCCGCTCTTGAAAGAAAGATAAAATCGAGAGGAGAGAACTCTCCGCTGTTAAAACGAGAACGTACCTCTAAATAATGTTCATACCCGTTATTTTCTGCTTCACTTAACAACTTTCCTTCAATTTCAAGATGTTGTTTCATCAAAGGTGCTGTAATCTTTTTTATTTGAACACTTTTGTAAAAATTTATAATATGCGGATTTGTGTCGTTCAGAATTGCTTTTTTGTAACCAGAATTAAAAGCCACAACACCTGTTCCCAAAAAAGGTTCAATCCATTTTCCTTTTTGGTCGGCAATAGCAACTAAATCTTTAATCCAAGGAACGAGCTTGGTTTTAATACCTTGACTTTTTATAGGTGGAACAATTACTTTCATTTCTTTGAATTTTTAGAAATTCTTGTTACAATTTTATCCCATAAATCTGTTTGACCTTTAAATTCTAAAAAGTCTTTTAAGTTGGTTATTTTAGTTGTTTTGCCATCTTTAACCATTGTGGCAGAACCATAATTTATCCAATATTCGTCAAACCATTCTTCGCCTAATTTGCTGAAAATTCCGTTTTCATTTCTTAAATCTTCAATACTTAAAGTCGAACCGATATTCGCAGTATTTCCTGAACCTTGTTTATCACTTGCAATTTTCCATTTTTCAGCAGCAAAAAAGTCAAAGTCTTTAATTACTGAAGTAATAGACTTTAAATTATCAACTGTTGTAACTTCTCTTTCTCCAACTTTTTTGTTAGGAGTTTCATATTCTTCTTGAAGTTCTTGAACTTGATAAATTTCTGTTTCAGAAACATCATCAGACATATCTGTTCTTGTGTAAATTACACCTAAGCAATAATGTCCTAAATATTGACTATAAGGAAATTGAATATTTTTCTTTTTATCTCTTTCTTTAAAGTAACTACCGTGACTTCCAAGTGTAAAACTCGAAATTCCATTCTTCTTTCTGTATGTAGTTTTTAAATCAACAGCAAATTTAACTTCTTCATTCTTTTTGTGAATAAAAGTCAAATCAGGATAATAGTTTTGATGTTCAGTAAGAATGATGTTATAATCGTTTTCTTCTGCAAATTGCAAAATTTGTGGAAAAATATGGATTTCAAGAATTTTGGAAACGATTTTTGTATCAGAAGAAATAGTGTAAATGTTTTTATAAACATCAATAAATCCTTTCACAGACCAATCTCCATTTTCAGTCGAAACGTATTTTTCAAGTTTGTCAGTAAACTTGTCTAATGCTTCTTTGAATGCCTTTTTATACTTATTTTTTTCTTTCAAATCCATTCTTCAAAGATAGCAAATTTTAGTTTTGGTTCAACCGTTAATTTTTAGCAGTCTCTCAAATCGCATTGCCTATAACGGAAAAAGTATTTGCGAAGGGCGGGCTAAATTTAACCGAAAGGTTCAATTTTGACCAACCGAAGCGAATGCTTTTTTCGTGGAACTAAACTACAAAAAAATTGTGGAACGAAAAAGCAGGCGCGACTAAATGCAACTAATGGTTCTATTAAATATTCAACCCCGCCTTTTGCAAATACTATGTTAGCCGCAGTATTACTTTTTATTTAAATTTACAATTGGCCACTTATCGCCCCAAAATTTCAGTTTGTCATTATCAAAATTCGAAATACTTTCTTCAAGTTTAAGCAAATGATTTTCAAATATTTCTGGTTTCATAAATTCAACTACGTATTTGTCACCTAACATTTTTGCGGTATCAATTAAATCTTTATCATTTGTAAATTCAGAATTGAAAATGTGTTTATGAGTATATTCATATTGACCATAGTCAATCTCTTTCAAATCAAAATTTTCCGTTAAAGAACTTGATAGTTGATATAATTCGCCATCGAAGATTACGACATAGAAAAATAAAATTCTAAAATTTGTTTCAATATAACCATCACGACCAGTACTTATTGAGCGTTTTATAAGTCCATTTATAGAACTTAAATATTTAATATTTTCCTCTGTTACTTTATCGCCGGTCATAACTATTAGGCTTTTTGAAAAGGGTATTTGTTCATCAAAAAGTAATAACTTTGAAGTGTTCTCATAAAACTGCTTAAGAAGCGAAAATTTTTTAACCTTTGGAAAATATTTAAACCAAGAACTTGCTAAAAATATTTTTTTTTGATTTTTGGGTGCGTAAAGAACAATTTGTCTATTAACGGATTTTTTGCATTCTATAAAAATGTCAACTTGAATGCCATTAATCAATTTTGAAGCACTTATATCAGATTCTCGAAATTTCCCTGTTTCAAAGTCCTCATATATATTACCAATAGAATATCTCCAATTATTATTTTGTAAAATATTCCCAATTTTCATCTCTAATGGAAATCCTGATTTTTCAATTCCTTCTCGAATTTTGTCTATGAGGGGTTTTGTCATAATATTGCGGCTAACGGTTTGGGTATTGCCGAAGGCGGGGATTTTTAGTACTAAAGTTCAATCGAAGAACGAAAGTTGAACCTTGCACAAATGCCCAATCGAAGCCGTTCAGCCCCGCTTTTGGCAATACCTTGTTAGCGGTTCGGGCTTCTTTTGTCAGTTTTGTTTTCAGTGCTATTTGTATTCCATATTGTACATATCAAATCCATCTGCCCAATAATCTTTTTTAATTTCAAATAGTTCAAAACCTTGCTTTTCATAAAATTTGTAAGTAACCTGTGAAGTTCTAACAGTAATTTTTTGGATACCGTCAATTGAGTTAAGTTTGTCAATTCTGTGCTTCAATAGTTTTGTTCCCAAAGATTTTCCTTGATAGTCAGGATGAAATATGTCCCAACTAATTTTGCCTATTGTTTTGTCGCCTGAAAAGTTAATTCCGCCACAACCAACGATTTTTTCGTCATACAGTAATACATAATATAGCTCTCTTTCGGTCTCTAAATATTTTTTTAAGTCTTCTTCTTCGTCAGTTGCGAAAAATTCTGGTGTATTCAACTTAATCAAATTAATTACATCATTTTTGTCGCTTGGTTCATATTCTCTTATCGTAATTAAACTTGTCATTTTTCTATACTCAATTGTTGAATGTTTTTATTCTGTGTCACGTTTTTTTAGCCTGACCGCTAACTCCCAAATATACGCAAATAATCCATTCCTGCAAATTACCATAAAACCATTAGATTCAGTGGCTTACAAATAATGTATATTTGCGTATATGATATAAATTTATTTACAGTTTATGGAAAATGCGAAACCTGTTTTCAACCCTTTGCTGTATGAAATTTCTTTAGGTGAATATGAGGGAAAGGAGGTAATCTGGCTTAAGTTTCCTTACGAGCAGGAACTTATTACCATGCTGCGCCAAAACGTAAAAGCCCGTTGGTCCTCAAAAAATAAGGCCTGGCATATCCCCGACAGTCAACAGAACAGAATATTATGTAACCTTACGCCCAAAAATATTGGTAAACAGGCCCTGAGTAAAATTCATCCCACAAACCTCCCTGCGTTTACCGATTATCAAAATCAATTAACACTCAAAGGTTTTTCTACCAACACCATCCGTACCTATACTACAGAATTCGCGCAACTGCTTTACTTACTTGGCGAGTTTCCGGTAGAGCGCCTTTCAAGAGAAAAACTGCAGAGCTACTTTTTATATTGCCACCGGACACTTCAGCTTTCAGAAAATCAAATCCACAGCCGTATGAATGCAGTGAAGTTCTATTTCGAGAAAGTACTGCACCAGCCTAAAATATTCCTTGATATTCCTCGACCTAAAAAACCTCAGCTCCTGCCAAAAGCCCTTAACACAAAAGAAATTCTAAAAATTATTGAAGTAACCGAAAACCCCAAACACAAACTCATCATCCAACTCTGCTACGGAATGGGCCTGCGCGTGAGCGAAATCGTAAACCTGAAGATTCAGGACATCGACAGTGGCACCATGCGCGTACTTATTTCTAGGGCAAAAGGCAAAAAAGACCGCTATGTCAACCTGCCTGAAAGCATATTACACGAACTCCGTGCGTATTACAAGAAGGAACACCCACGCGAATATCTTTTCGAAGGTATGTATGGCGGGCAAATCAATGTCCGGACTGTACAAAGCGTGTTCAAAACCGCCATGAATAAGGCGGGCATCGTAAAAACAGTCGGCATACATTCTTTGCGCCACAGCTACGCCACTCACCTGCTGCAATGCGGTACCGATATCACCCTCATCCAGAAACTGATGGGGCATCAGGACTTGAAAACCACCCTCGCCTACACCCATATCGCCGATAAAAACACCCGTACCGTGCGGTCCCCACTCGACCGCCTTTCTGATATATGAATTAATGACAGATCAGTCAAATGGTCATACATTCTGAAGACATTCCTTATTTATTCATTTAATTTTAGCTTTTTAGCTCATTTCATTATTTGAATTTCCAGGGTTTTTATCTCTTGGTCTTATTGTGAAGATTTGCCCAGCAAACTCATACTATAAAATTATTTGTGACTATTCTTTATATAGACATTTCCGACATCAGTTTCTTCCAGTTCTTGGATTACTAAAAGATAATCTAACCGTTCTATATTAAATGGGTTTAACCTGATGCAGAAACTGTTTCATTCATTCCTTTTATATTCATTATCCCAGTATCTCAATCTCCGCCATCAATATTTGGATCAAATTATTGGTTTTTCAAATTGAGTGTCAGCAATCAACCCAGCTTTAGCTGTTTGATCTTTTCATACCTTATCTAAGGTGTAGCATTGATAAATGAAATTATACGTAACTTCACAAAACACTAAACACCAAATCATTATGGAAAAATTTTTATTATTATCGGCCACCTTTATCGTTGCCGTAGTCTCGGCACAAAGTGTTGTACTGAGCAGTTTTGCCACAGGTTTTACGAGCCCCGTAGAAATTACCCACGCCAACGACAGTCGCCTGTTTGTAGTGCAGCAAAACGGGATCATCCGTATCGTACAACCTACAGGAGTGGTAAACAGCGCCAGCTTCCTGAATATCAGCAGCAGAATAACATTCAGTGGCGAGCAGGGACTGTTGGGATTGGCATTCCATCCACAATACGCTTCAAACGGCTATTTTTTTGTGTTCTATAACAACATGGCCGGGGCCATCACCGTGGCTCGTTATACGGTCAGCAGCAATGCAGACGTAGCAAATCCCGCATCAGAAAAAGTGCTGCTTACGATACCAAAACCATTTACAAATCATAACGGTGGAAGCATACATTTTGCGCCAGATGGCATGTTGTGGGTTTCTACCGGTGATGGTGGCAGCGGTGGCGACCCAAACAACAACGCGCAAAACATCAATTCTTTGCTCGGGAAGATGCTGCGGATCGATGTTAATTCGGACGGGGCATACAACATCCCACCCGATAATCCGTTTGTTGGAGCCAATGGTGCTGATGAAATCTGGTCTTACGGATTGCGAAACGCCTGGAAGTTCTCTTTTGACACCACTGCCGGGAATGTCTTGATCGCTGATGTCGGCCAAGGACAGTTTGAAGAGATCAACCGCACGTTCATTACACAATCCGGCGTCAATTACGGCTGGCGCTGCTACGAAGGTAACACTACAATATAACGATACAGGCTGCGCGCCTGTCTCTGCCATGATCTTCCCTCTGGCGGTGTATAACCACTCCGGTGGCAAATGCTCTATCACGGGCGGATATGTGTATCGCGGCACTCAGTATCCTGTTTTTTCAGGTAAGTACATCTTCGCAGATTACTGCGCTGCACAGATCGGGATCATGAATACAGATGGTGCCATTACGTGGTCATCTGCATTCACCGGTAATAACTTCAGTACTTTCGGACAGGATGTGAATAAAGAATTATATGTTGCAGCCATTAACAATGGCCAGATATATAAAATCACCACTACTGACCTTGCGACCAATGAAAACCAAACGGAATCCATTAAAATTCATCCGAATCCGGCACGTGATAAAGTATTCATCCACGGTCTGAAGGGCAAAGGAAACACCGCAGAAATCATCTCAGCCGACGGAAGGCTTGTGCTAGACAGCACTATCGCTGAGGATGGCAGCCTTGCCATTTCCGCGCTGGAACCCGGCATTTACTACATAACGGTAAAAAAATCGCAATTTAAAATATACACCGGCAAACTGATGGTGAAATAACAAAAAAGCGGCTAAGGCCGCTTTTATCATTCTTTAAATCGTCATCGAAAAGATGCGCGTTTCGGGTTTGTTCCGCATCATCCGGAGGTCGAAGGTCATCGCTACATTTCGGGTGAAAGCGCGGCCCTTATCGGTGATTTTTATCGAACTTTCAGTGAGTTCCACCAAACCGTCTTTTTCCATTTCCTGTAAGGCTTCCAAGGCGTTTGGTAATTCGGGGAATGCTGTTTCCAGCGTCCAGGATGTTTCCAGGCGGCACATCAGATTCAGGATGTGCTGACGGATGTTCAGGTCTTCCGTATTCAGGATGTGCCCTTTCACCACCGGGATCTTCCCTTCATTCACCATCTTCTGATAACCCTCCACCGTTTTTTCATTCTGTGCAAAGGCATACCAGGAATCGGAGATGGCGCTCATCCCAAGACCGATCATCAATTGGGTTTTGCTGGAAGAGTAACCCATAAAGTTCCGGTGTATATCCCCTGAAATCATGGATTGATATAGATCATCATGTGGAAGCGAGAAATGGTCCATCCCGACTTCTTTATAACCGAGTTCTTCCAGCAGTTTTTTTCCGTTTTCGTACAGTTTTCTTTTCTCTTCACCACTTGGCAGGTCATTTTCATCAAAGCCACGCTGTCCGACTCCTTTGATCCACGGTACATGCGCATAGGAATAGAAGGCAAGGCGGTCAGGTTTTAATTCAAGGGTTTTTCTAATGGTATATTCCATCTTTTCCCAGGTGTGGAAAGGCAAACCGAAAACCAGATCATGCGAAACGCCCTTGTAGCCGATTTCCCGTGCCCAATTGGTGACATTCGCTACATTCTCGAAAGGCTGAACCCTGTTGATGGCTTTCTGAACCTGCAGATCATAATCCTGAACCCCGAAACTGCAACGGCGGAAACCTAGATCATACAAAGTCTTCAAATGATCGTACGTGGTATTGTTCGGGTGTCCTTCAAAGGAAAACTCAGGGTTTTCAGCGATGATGGCTTTAGAGAAAATCCCCTCAAGCAGCATACGCAGGTTGGCTGGTGAGAAGAAAGTCGGTGTTCCGCCCCCTAGATGAAGTTCTTTGATGATGGGTTTTTGGCCGGTTTCGGTAGCCAAAAGTTCAAGATAGAGATCCCACTCCTTCAGTACGCTCTCCAGATAAGGCGTTTCTACAGAATGTTGCTTGGTGATACGTTTATGACAGGCACAAAAAGTGCAAAGTTGCTCGCAGAACGGCAGGTGTATATAGATAGAGATCCCTTCGGATGCGTTGCTCTCGCGGAATGAACGGATGACCGACTGCTGCCACAGATCCGCACTGAAAGCGGCATCATCCCAAAAGGGCACGGTAGGATAAGAGGTATACCGCGGACCTGGGATATTATATTTGTCGATGAGTGAAGTATTCATCCTGCAAAAATACGCAATTTATTTATGGCAATCGGCTGAGAAATGTCAAGCTGCAGATGGGAAAATCTTTAAAGAAATATTCATTTCCACCTAATATTACCTCGTTGTCTGCTTCGTTTTACTTATGTGTTAAATGGGAAAAATACTGCAACCATCATACTTCATACTTCGTCAAGCGAGGATATTCGCATCAGCTTTAGATGACTACAATATGTATTCAATGAAAAAGCAATATCCATTTAATGTTATAGGTTACTCGAATTTCATCTGGATTATTCTGTTTTTACCGGCTAAGACCACGGTGCTTGCGCTCGTCCATTCACATACGTACAGCCCTTTTTCTTCCGAAATGGTCGTCCAGCTATGCCCAAAATCCTTTGAATATTCAATATTTTGGTCACCGACGGCAATAATTTCTTTTCCACCGGAGCCGGGACGGATCCTCACGCAGGTTTTATAACCGCCATTCTTTCCGGAGGCCTGTATCTGCCAGGTTTTACCGCCATTGTGCGTCGTAGCGATATTGTTGGTATTCTCGGTCTGCTTGGTGTAATCCCCACCCACCGCGATACCGAAATCCTTGTCATAGAAATCAATCGAGTAGATTCCCTGCGAAGAGTTGCCCTGAATGAATGGTGTATCAAAGATTTCAATCTTACGCTTTCGGGTATTCAGCCGGAAAACCCGTGAAGAAGTGCCACCTGTAGTCAACCACACATACTTTCCTCGTGCCGCAATATTGGTATTACTTGCCGCGAAGGCTGCTTCGCCGGAGTTCAGGATATAGCTTGAATAGTACCTGGGTTCTGCCTTACCTTTTTGGATGAGGATCTCAGCGAATTTCAAACGCAGGTCTTTTTCGGGATCACTGAAGGTGTAAAGGCGGTTTTTATGAAAGTGTAGGGCATCGTAAAAGGCGTTTTCAGCGGGATCCTGATATATAATTGCTGAATTGAGCGTCAACTTATCAATCCTGAAAAAACGCGCCGGACTTTCAATATTGATCGCGTAGAAAGCCTGATGGTCCTGCGCAAGTGTCCTGAACTGCAATTTTTCTGCGGTGAGTTTCAGTTGTTTTTTGTCAGACGGATTATTTAGGTGCACATAGCCAAACTTAGAATCTGTGCCCGAATACCAGACTTTTCCATCCCAGATTTGCAGCGAGCGGATGGATACAGCGTCTTCTAAAAGTGGTGTGAACGAAACCTTCTGGGCATACACATGTACGGTAACACAGGATATTATGACAGCGATGATCTTTTTCATAGGTATAAAAAAAGTCCGCAAATACGGACTTATCGTTTATTTTTTATTATCAATATCTACATCTACTTTTTCAAGTGGCTCCTGCTCTGCCTTAAAGGTTTCACCAAAACCACCGTTTTGTAGATTAGAGTGTTTTTTACTGTACAGGAAGTAAATGATTACACCTAACAGCAACCAGATGAATGAGTACGTCTGTGCTTCGATACTCAGGTTGATGATCAGATATACATTGATTAAAATCCCCAATGTCGCGATTACCGGTAAAAACGGCACCCGGAAACTCCTTGGCAGGTTAGGCTGCTTCACACGCAGCATCCATACCGCTACACACACCATGGTAAAGGCGAATAAAGTACCGAAACTTGTCATATGCGCCAAATCGTTAATCGGAGTAAATGCCGCTACAATAGAGATGACAACCCCCAAAATGACCAAATTTTTCTTCGGTACACCGGTTATTGGGTTTACTTTTGAAAATGTTTTGGGGATTAAACCGTCCTTAGACATGCCTAAGAAAATACGAGACTGCCCCATAATCATCACCATCAGTACAGATATGAGACCTACAGTCGCAGCAATGGTAATAATGTATCCGGCCCAGGCCTGCCCGGCGATATCAAAGGCATACGCTACAGGAGCTTTTATCGCGTCCGGGTATTTACCGAGCGGATTAAAGTCGGAATAATGCATCATCCCAGTCAATACCAAGGATACCAAAATATACAGTATGGTACAGATGACCAGTGATGTAATAATAGCGAACGGAACATCTTTCTTCGGATTGATGGCTTCCCCAGCCTGGGTGGAAACGGCGTCGAAACCTACATACGCAAAGAAAATCGCCGAAGCACCCGCTACAATACCTGCATAACCATAGGCAGAATGCGAGACACCATTCTCAACAATAGTCGTTGGCTCTGGGATGAAAGGAATCCAGTTATCAACATTAATGAAGAATACACCTGCCACAATAACGAAGATGATGGCAGATACTTTCATAATCACAATCAGGTTATTGGCTTTCGCGGCGCCCTTGGTACCACGGATCAGAATAGAAATTACAAAAAGTACGATAAGCAACGCCGGCAGATTCATTGAAAAACCATTGCCGCCAGCCGCGGCAAACGTCTGAGGATCGGTGGTAAGCCAGGCAGGCAGATGCAGCCCAAACATCTTCAGGAATTTGGCGAAATACCCGGACCATGATACAGCCACCGTCATGGAGCCCATCGCGTATTCGAGGATGAGGCCCCACCCGATGATCCATGCAAAGACTTCACCCACGGTGCCATACGCATAAGCATAAGCAGAACCTTCCACTGGTAGGATAGACGCAAATTCAGCGTAGCAAAGCGCCGCGAAAACACACGCGATCCCCGCGATTACAAAAGAAAGTGCGAGCGCGGGACCCGCGTTATAATATGCGCCGGTACCGGTAAGTACAAAGATGCCCCCGCCAATAATCGCCCCGATACCAATTGCTGTTAAACTCCATTTCCCAAGTACACGTTTCAGCTGACTCTTCTTTATGTCCGCTTCATACGCTTCCATGGGTTTCTTAATCCAGATATTCGCCATTTTTATTTAATTTTAAGATTTTCAAAAATATAAAAATTTAAACACCACCAGCATTTTTCCGTTGTTTTTCTTTATATAAATTATTGTATATAACCTAAAAATCTGATTTTCATATGTAAATAATAAATTAAAATCCTCCGGATTTTATTTTATCTTTGAACGTATGAGTATATACGAACTTTTCATCGTGCCTTACCAAACGTATGAACCTTACCAGATCGCCCTGGAGTTTACCGCGGCTTTCTTTGGTTTGCTTTCTGTGTTTTTTTCCATCAAAAAGAACATTTGGGTGTACCCTACCGGCATCATCTCTACCGCACTTTATGTGTATATCCTTTATAAATTCGGGCTGTTGGGAGATATGCTGATTAATGTATATTACACTGCGATGAGTGTCTATGGCTGGGTATTGTGGGCTAAAAGCGCCGATGATCATGTACATGTAGAAGTTTCGTACACCAGCAGAAAGGAATGGGTGGTGGTCAGCATCCTGTTCATCATCAGTTTATTGCTGATTACGGCTGTATATTATTATAAACCACTGCTCGACGGGCATTTGTCGCAACAGCAGGCGATAGCCGGCTTCGGTCATCTGGACTGGGCCAACTGGCTGGACGTCTTTACGACCGCCATCTTCTTGGTCGGGATGTGGCTGATGGCAAAAAGGAAAATTGAAAACTGGATCTTCTGGATCATTGGTGACTTAATTTGTGTCCCGATCATGCTATATAAAGGCCTTGGAATCACCAGCGTGCAGTATGTGGTTTTTACTGTAATGGCAACTATCGGGTATTTCGAGTGGCGAAAATCACCGAAAAATACGCAGCTATCGTAACTTTCGATATAAATTAAGAGTTTTTTAACACCCTGCCCACGAATGGCCGGGTAAGAATTTGAGTATCTTTGCCATCCGCAATTCAGCGGCTGAATATATGCAAAATACAATCGAATTTTATAAGTATCAGGGTACCGGGAACGATTTCGTAATGATCGACAACCGCGACCTTCAGTTCCCTAAAGATCAAGAACTCATCCGTAAACTCTGCGACCGGCGTTTCGGCATTGGCGGCGATGGGCTTATTCTGCTTGAAAATCATGATCAGGCCGATTTCCGAATGGTATATTACAATTCTGACGGGAACGAGAGTACAATGTGCGGAAACGGTGGCCGCTGTATTGTCGCCTTCGCCCATTTCCTCGATATCTTTGAAGACACCACTGTTTTTGAGGCTATAGACGGGGGGCACGAAGCACAAATCCACAATGGGACCGTAAAGTTAAAAATGATTGATGTAGAGCACCTGCTTAAAGATGGTGAAAACTGGGTAACCAACACCGGATCGCCCCATTTCGTGAAGGCTGTAACAAACCTTCAGGACTATGACGTGTATGCCGAAGGTAACAAAATAAGAAATTCGCCGACTTACTCTGCGGAAGGGATTAATGTAAACTTCACCGAAGCGCTGTCGGAGTCAGAAATCTTCGTGCGTACCTATGAACGTGGCGTGGAAGATGAAACCCTCAGTTGTGGGACCGGTGCCACGGCTGCCGCACTCGTGTTCATGCAGCAGCACGATCTAAGGTCGGTACAGGTGAAGGTATTGGGCGGAAACCTCCGTATTTATGCGGACCGCGAAGGAGATTCGTTCCGTAATATTTGGCTCGAAGGCCCTGCAAAGCAGGTTTTCCGGGGTAAGTTGGATATTTAAAGCGTATTATTTAATCGTGTAATCTATGAATAAAAATATTAAAGTGCTTGCTATTGCGGGCGCAGTCATTTTCTTGGTGTTAGCAGTTTTCGGCTTTCGCTATTATCAGAAGTTCTTCGGCAACAATGTGGCGAAAGAAGGCTACGTGCTGATTCCTCATAACTCAAATTTCAAGGCGATACTCGATTCGGTTTCCCCTTATCTGAAAAATCCCAAACAGTTTGAAGAGGTGGCTTTGAGCAAAAACCTGGACCAGTTTTACCATGCCGGCCGCTACCACATACAGGAAGGCGCGGACAACTCTGCCCTTGTGAACATGATAAAAGCCGGTAACCAAACCGAAGACACCTTCAGAATTGGGGATTTTGGTGATGTGTACCAAATGATCGGCCGCGTCACCCGAAAAACGGAACTCGACTCGTTGCGGTTTGTGAAAGACCTTAACAACATCGCCGTTAAAAAAGGCTACCGCGACGCTGAGGATCTTAAAAAATACTTTTTCATCGATACGTATAACTTTTACTGGACTGTCACTCCCGAAGAGTTCTTCAGTAAATTTGAAGATCAGTATAACGGCTTCTGGACCGCAGAACGCGTCTCCAAAGAAAAGCAGAGCGGGCTTACGCGTAACCAGATCTACGCCTTGGCATCCATTGTTTACAAAGAATCTGGCGGAAAACCCGATGAGCAGAAAACCATTGCCGGCCTCTACCTGAACCGCTATCGTAAAGGCATGAAGTTGCAGAGCGACCCAACGGTGATATATGCCATCAATAAAGAAAGTAATTTTACCACACCAATCAAAAGGGTTTTTTACAAACATCTTTCTCACCCTTCGCCATACAACACCTACGCGAATCCCGGCATCCCGCCAGGCCCGATTTGTATTACCGATAAGAACTCGGTGGACGCGGTCTTAAACGCCGAGGACAACAATTACATCTTCATGGCTGCCGATCCCGACAGGTTGGGTTACCATCGTTTCACGGCCAGCGATACAGAACATGCCAAAAATGCCAAAGACTATCAAAACTGGCTGAATTCAAAAAATATTAAATAATTTTTCAGCGGTCTTACCTCCTACCGTTCAGCCAGTTGTGTACTGAACAGAGATTTTATGGGTAAGCGGCATTTAACTAACCCTAAAAAAAACCATCAGTATAAAAAAGTAAACTATACCTATGACAGACAAAATTGAAATTACATCGATGATCAGAAAGCGGACATTAGGCCTCACCTTTGTCCTCGGTGCAGCAAGTTTAGCATTTGCGCAGCAGAAAGTAAACGTATCGGGCGTTATTCGCGACAAAGGAAATGCCGCCGTACCTTACGCCTCTGTAAGCTTTAGCAACAAGGTCAATAAACTCTTCAGCGATGCAGTTTTAACTGATGAAAAAGGTGCCTATACCCTTGCGCTGGCACCCGGAAATTACGACATTACCGTAGAAGCCATTGATTATAAGACAGCCGTATTCAACCGCCAGATCACCTCCGGTGGAAGTTTGGGAAATCTAACAATTGAGGCTGAAGCTTCGCTTACCAGCGCAAAGACACAGGACATCCAGGGTGTAGTGATTACCGCGCAGGCCGTAAAGCCTTACCGTGTGGAAATTGACAAAAAAGTATATGACCCTTCACTCGACATCGTATCAAAAGGCGGAAACCTTCAGGATGTGCTTTCAAACGTGCCATCGGTTTCTGTAGATACCGATGGAACAGTCTCGATGAGAGGGAATACCAATGTAAGATTCCTCATCAACGGGAAACCTTCCTCTCTGTTAGGTATTGATGACGGCGCTAATGCCTTACAGTCGATCCCGGCGGAACAGATTGAAAGAATTGAAGTCATCACCAATCCTTCCTCGAAATTTGAAGCCAGCGGAACCGCAGGTATTCTGAACATCATCTTGAAAAAGGATAAGAAGATGGGGTTCAACGGTACCGTGACGGGTACTTTAGGATATTTACCAAGAACAAACCTGAACACGAACCTTAACTGGAGAAAAGGCAACTGGACCTGGTATGTGAACGGTGGTGGTGGCTACAGTGAGAATGAAAGCTCCAGCAAGAATACCGTTACACGAAAGGACAACCTGAGCAGCCTTGCCAGCAGCGCCTTCCCATTCACACAATATTCAAACCAGATAGGGAAAAGTGAGCGCGACGGCGAAAATTATAACCTGACCGCCGGTTTCGTGCATGATCTTGGCGATAAAACTTCAATAAATTTTTCGGGAATGCTGAGAAGTTTTGATAACAAATCAAACACACTGAACAGTTATGAAGAAAGAATCTACACAAACGCTTCGGCATTTAATGATATTAACAGAAACCGTAACAGTTTCGGTGATAACAGCAACTTTGCTACTCAGATCGACTTCGGCTTAGACCAGAAAATAGGCGACAACGGACAATTGCTGACGCTATCAGGGAGCATCCAAAACAATAAAAACGAAGGCAGCAACCAGATTGTACAGAATACCTTTATCGGCAATGTGTTGCAGGCCACCGGTAACTCTATTAACAACGTAACTACAGATTCTAAAAGCGACACCTTCATCGGTAAGGCAGATTATGAACTGCCCATCGGTGAAACATCAAAACTTGAAGCCGGTATCCGTTACGATTATAACAAAAACACGTACGATTATTTTGTAAATCAAAGTGACAACGGCCAGGCTTTCTATACCCGCTATGATTTTACGAGCAACACCATTTACTCCGAAAGTATCTTGGGGGCCTACGCACAGTTCAAAAGCAAACTGGGCGAAAAGTTAGGCTACCAGCTAGGTTTAAGAAGTGAAACTTCCGCCATCGACATTAATTTTACCAATTTCAACAACTTTGGACAGGCCATTGAACAACCAGAGGTAAAGAAAAACTACACGCAATTCTTCCCGTCGGTATTTTTAAGTTATGATCTGGGCAAGAACAACCAGATATTGCTTAATTATTCAAGAAGGATCAACAGGCCAAGAGCATTCTCCCTGATTCCGTTTATGTCATTTGATGACGACAGAAACTACTTCCGTGGTAACCCGAACCTAAACCCTACCTATGAGAACTCTTTTGAGCTTGGCTACAGCCTTTCAAAGAACAAAATAACCTTCAACCCTACCATCTATTTCAAAAAATCTGAGGATGAACAGAACCGTTACCAGTACGTTGACGGTATGGGCGCCATCAACACCATCCCGGTAAACGCAGGTACAGAAACCAATTACGGGTTAGACCTTAATGCGACTTTCGACCCGTTCAGATGGTGGAAAGTCATGCTCTCTACCGATCTGTATGGGTATAAGAACGAAGGCAGCTACAACCTTTTCCCTGATAATCCTATCACTGCAAATGATTTCTCCGGGGACGGGTTTTCTTACAGAATACGTTTCAACAATATCTTCAGGCCTACTAAAAACCTAAGCATGCAGTTACAGTCATTCTACAGAGCAGGCGAGAAAACGGCTATGAACAACCGGAAAGCGATGTATGGATTTGATTTCGGGGCCTCACAGATGATCTGGAACGGTAACGGTACCATCGCAGTGAATGTGCGCGACATCTTCAACACCCGAAGAATGCGAAACTACTCGGACACCCCACAGTTTACCCGCGAGATGGAGATGCAGTGGCAGCCACGTCAGTTCAGCGTATCGCTCACTTACCGCTTCAGACAGGGTGAGAAGATTGACCAGCCACGCCGCAAAAAAGACATCAACAGCAATGCTGCCGGCGATGAGGAAATGCAGGGCCCAATGTAAGGCGACTGCAAATAACTGCGGCGGATTGCACAATCTACCCACATAATAGAAATTCCTGGAACATATGTGTTCCAGGATTTTTTTTGTACAATGGCGAAGGCAACGTTCCTGTAGCTAATATTCTATCGACTTACCCGTGTCCAAGTACTTCTGCCATTCCCAGGATAACAGTAATATTCAAATTTTTTGAAGTAATTACTCTTAAATGCCCATTAAATCGACAATATTAAAAAAAATACTATTAAAATAATGCAACAAAATGCAAGCAAATTAAGCATTTGTTGTACCTAATGTTGTACCTTTGTATTAGGATGCAGTTGATTATGAATAGGCAGTCTACATGAATTTCATCCGTTTGCACTCAAAAACAAATCTTAAAAAATTGTACCATCATGGCATCATTAAAATTGGTTCTGCGAACTCAAAAGAAAGACAACACTGGCCACTACCCCATTTATATCCGCGTGATTAAGGACCGGAAAACAAAATTTATCACAACCGGAGTAAAATTAAAACTCAACGAATGGGATGACGAAAATGGAAGAGTAAAGAAGAATCACCCTAACAGTGCCCGCATGAATGCCCTTCTTTTGAAACAATTGTCAGATGCGTCCGCTATGTTGGCCGACAGTGAGCGCAAAACAAACAACATATCAGCCCGCAGATTAAAAGATGCCATCAAAGGAAAGCCGACCGTTAATTTCTTCGATTATGCCGATGACAGATTAAAAAAACTTGCACTCACCCACTCTGTCAGCACCTGCCGGAATTATAAAATGGACATTAAAAAATTTGAAAACTTTGTGGGTACCCGGGATTTGGATTTTGACGATATCACCGTCCTGCTTTTAAACGATTATATCAATTATCTCCGGAAAGTGAAAGGCAACAGCAGCAATACGATAATTGGTTCACTAAAAGCGCTCTCACATATGTTCACCAGCGCTAACAATGAAGATCTCATCGAGGACACCCTCTTCCCTTTCAAAAAAATCAAACTCAAAAAAGAAAAAGGAACCAGGACATTCCTGGACAATGATCAGCTGGAAAAACTCAAAAACCACCAAATAGAAGGCCCGGGAAAATGTTCAGTGTTCCGCGATATGTTCCTTTTTGCCGTATATGCTGGCGGATTAAGATTCAGCGACGTCGTTTCCTTAAAATGGTCAGAATATGATCTCAAAGAACACCGAGTCATTAAAACGATTAAAAAAACCAACAGGCAGCATCAGTTCAAAGTAGCGAGTAAAGCCTCGGATATTATTAAGAGGTACAGACCGAAAAACTGTAATCCTGAATCCTTTATATTTCCGGTTTTAGAAGACGTGGCGTTCTTCGAAAAAAGCAAAGAAAACAAATCTAAGGAGATTGCAAGAACTAACAGATTATGTGGATACCATTTACTAAGACTGGGCAAAGAGTTAAAATTCCCATTCAGCCTGACTTTTCACCTGAGCCGTCATACTTTCGCAACGAATGCTTTAAAAAACGGAATGCGGATCGAATACGTGAGCAAACTGATGGATCACGGTGATATCAGCACCACTCAGATTTATGCAAAAATCGTTAATTCCGAACTCGACGATGCAGTAGACAAATACATTTTCTAGTTTTTATAACCAAAAAAATGTTTTCCCTCTGCCTGACTACCAAATTAATAAGATCATAATTCCAAAAAAATTTTGTTGAAAACTTTTGCACTTTCTTTTCAAAAGAAGGTGCGTTTTTTTGCACCCAATTTCATAAATTAGCTTGATGATGAAAAGAACAGAATCTGCCACTAAGCTTTGCCTTTTGCCGCGCGATTTTTGTTTCCCGATGCTTTGATTAGAACTTCCCCCTCCCTTAACGGTATTATTATTTTAAAAACACAAATCTGCTATGTCGGAAAAGTATCTGCTGAAAGAAACCGCACCCTTCGTGCAATTTTCATCCGTAAAACCGACGGATGACTTTAACCCCGAATTCGATATTGAAAAAACACCCAAGCAGACTCTGGATGAATATTGCCAGCAGCTCATCAACCGGTCTTTCAGCATCACCCACTCCCAGATCCCCGAGTTCATCTGCCATCATTGCCTTTTGGTGAAAGATCCTGTACAGTGGCTCAATAAATTCGAAAAACTGCTTTCCTTAACGACGATCTTTTTAATGGCATTCGCAACCAGCACCGGCATACAAAATTCATGGTCAGCATTGAAACGAAAAGAAACCGGATCCTGGACGAGCAAGCCAAAACAACAAGGGTAAAACCTGCCAAAAAATACATCAACGCCGAAAGCGAAGACCGGTATTTCTCCTTCCATGAACTAAAAAAAGACCTTGCAAATCTGGGCTGTGATGCCGAACGGATCATGTTGCTTACCAAAGAAAAGTTCGAGTACCAACAATCCTGCATTGAGACGGTAAACATCAACACCCTGGCGTATGATGAACAGTGCGAAAAAGAAATCCAGCAGATTTATGCCATGAAAAAACTCAAACAGGACCTGGAAAAAGAAGTGACTTTTGAAAAGTCCCTGGGGACCGTTCAGCCTAAAATAAAAATCAACATCAATATCAACCAGATTGCCGATGTATTCTACCAATTAAGCACGTTGCGCACTCCCGACAACCTGCCTTATATCGATGCAAACACCAACCAATTAGCCGAAATTATCGTCAATAACTTCGTCGATAAGGACGGAAATCCAATAAGTCCCCAGACGGTAAAGACAATTCTGAAACCTTCCAAAGAAGAAAAACGCCCAAACAACGGTAAAAGAATAGATTTGAATACACTCATATAAAAAACTTGGTCCCCGGGGACCAAATGGGGACCTGGGGACTTCATTCTATCTTGCAATTTTGCTTCATAATCTTAAACCCAATAAAAATTATGGAAGCAATCATCCTTACCAAAGACCAGTTCAACGAGCTCCTTTCAAAAATCGAAGAAATCAATCAAAAGTTGAATTCCTCCAGATCTGCCAAAACAGAAACCTATCTGAACAACAAACAGTTCATGGAAATGCTTGATGTATCTCTCCGCACTGCACAATCCTGGCGCGACGAAGGAAAGATCACCTTTTCCCAGGTCGGCAACAAAATCTACTACAAACTCTCCGACGTAGAAAAATTCATCCAGGACTACCGCAATTCCGCCTTCGCTAAAAAATAGCAATAATCCGGCACTGAAAAAATGACCTAGGAGTTATTTGCGTTAAAAAATTTTGAAGGGTTTCCGTTAAAAAATTTCCATTGTTTGAGCGCGCTAAAATCTTCAACCGAAGAAACCAGCCACAATCGCGCGAGTTCTGGGAATTTTAGGAAACCCTTCGAAAATTTTAGCAAATAAATCCAGTCTTGAACTTTTGATTCTTTTGTTTCAAGACAAAAGAGTAAACAGAACATTTAAACCTTGAATCTGTCATTCTGAGCGAAGCGAAGAATCTCAATCTAAAATCTAAAATCCACAATCTAAAATCTCCCCAAATGAAATCTACCATATTCAAAAACTTCAATGAAGTCATCGAACAAAAAGACATCCTGAAAATCCTCGACGATATTAAAACCGGAACCTACCGCAACGCCATCACTTACCTCCGAAAATCCCTTGCCGAGGACAAAAAAGAAGCCGCAGAACGCGCCAAAAAATCCCTTCCGGCATTCACACCCTCAGCTACCTTTAAAGGCGGCAGGAAAATGGAATTCCTAACAGCCTATAATGCTTTAGTAGTTCTCGACATTGACAAGATCACCAAAGAAAAACTCACTGAATCCAAAGAAAAACTCGCAGAAAACGAGTTTGTATTTGCAGCCTTCACCAGCCCATCAGGAAACGGCCTGAAAATCTTTGTAAAAGTCAGTACCGACAAAACCGAACACAAAGAAACATTCTTGAAACTTCAGGAATATTTCGAAAACCTTCTCCAGCTCGAAATCGACAAATCCGGCAAAGACATCACCCGACTTTGCTTCTTTTCCTATGATCCTGAACTTTATCTCAATGAGAACTCAAAAGAATTCTCGGTCATTGAATCACGAGAACAACCTGAAATAGAAAAGCCTGCACCGACACCCAGCACCCAGCTTCCAGCTTCTGACAATTACGATGCTTTGTACGCCCACTGCATCCAATTCACCGAGAAAAAATACCAGTTTGTAGAAGGCAGCCGCAATTACTTTGTATTCACCTTAGCCAACAACCTGAACAGAAAAGGAGTTCCCGAAAGTCTTGCCTTAGGCTACATTTTAGCCGATTACGATTACAACACCCAGGAAGTAATGACCGCCGTAAAAAGCGCCTATTCCAATACCTCCGAACATGCCACCGACAATTTCACGCCCCAAAATAAATCTGTGAAATCTGTGAAATCCGTGCGCGAAAGAAGAATCGATAGTGACTCATCCGCGCCAGCCACCGCATCACAATCCATGGCCATCGACGATGAAGAAGAACCCGCCCAAATCGACAAGCTCGAAAACTTCCTTAACAACCGATACAAATTCCGCTACAACGAAGTCCTGGGAAAACTCGAATACAAACGTGTAAACGGCAAAGTATGGAAATACATCACCGACTTTAAAGAAAACTCAATCCTTCGCGAAATCCAGAAAGCAAAAGTCCGCTGCAGCATCAATTCTCTTCGAAATTTGCTTCATTCCGACTTCTGCGAAATGTACGATCCGTTCAAAGATTATTTCGAAAATTTGCCGGAATATACGGGAGATAAAGACTACATAGAAGAATTAGCCTTAACGATTACCACTACAAAACAGGATCTCTGGAAAGAATGTTTCAAAAAATGGTTTGTCGCAATGGTTGCGTGTGTTCTGGACGAAAAGCAAATCAATCAAACTGTAATTGTCTTTTCCGGCAAACAGGGACTCGGAAAAACAACCTGGATAGAAAAACTAATGCCTAGGGAACTCAAACAGTACATCTTTTCAGGAACCGTAAACCCAAACAACAAGGACACCTTAATTCACCTGGCAGAATGCATGCTCATCAACCTGGACGAGCTCGAAAATTTGAACCGTACAGAAATCGGTTCCCTGAAAGAACTCATCACAAAAACGCACATCAGAATGCGAAAAGCCTATGGCCACAACAACGAAAATATGCCACGCCGTGCCAGCTTCGCCGGCAGCGTAAACACCGCCCAATTCCTTAACGACACCACCGGCTCCCGCCGCTTCCTCTGCTTCGAGCTCGAAAACATCGAGTACCAACACGAAGTAGATATCAACTTGTGCTATGCTCAGGCATTAAAACTTTACAAAGACGGCTTCCGCCATTGGTTCAACAAGGAAGAAATTAAAAACATTGATGCAAATAATGAACAGTATCAGTTGAAAAGTCCTGAAGAAGAACTCCTTTTGATATGGTTCGAACCAGCAGAAAAACACAGTGCAGAATATTTCTTTACCACCACACAGATCGCGCAGGTGCTTTCCTCCAGAGCAAACTTAAACATCACCGAAACAACCATCCGGAAAATCGGGATGGCCCTCAAGAAACATGGCTTTACAAGAATCTCCAAAAACAAAACCTACGTTTACCCTGTTTTACTCAAGGAATTCGAGGCAGTAGATAAGGAAAATAAGCAGTCTGGTGATAAATTGGAGGAGGCATTATTTGAGTAAAATCTTACCATATTTACCTGAAAAATGAATGAGTGCAAAAAGTGCACTCATTTTCTTTTACATTCACTGAATTATGGGAGTAAGTGGAGTAAGTACTTTTTCGCAAAACAAAATTTATTTTTTTTCTGCTAAAAAAAACATATGAATCCAGTGTAAGGGGCTGCAAACAATCACTTACTGTTTATTATTTTGCATTTAAAATATTCGTTTTAATACATGTTTTCAAAACCAAAAAATAAAAAAAATATTTTGCCCAAATTCACTTACTTACTTACTCCCTTTTACAGATTCCCTTTTTTACTTTCAAATGCAATGCGTATATTTGAGATTCACACGAAATCCTGGAATGGCTCAAAATAAAAATGCTCAGATAAGATACAAAGCTTTGGACAAATGCTTTGCAAACCAGTACAGAAAATTCTACATCGATGATTTAATTGATTATTGTTCCGATATTCTTTCCCATCATTATGCTCAGGAAACTACGGTTTCCCGCCGCCAGATGTTTGACGATATGGATTTCATGAAAAGCGAGGCCGGTTTTGATGCGCCAATTGAAAGTGTAAAAGACGGCCGAAAAGTTTTTTACCGATATTCAGACCCTGAATTTACAATTCTTAAAAAACCCCTAAATCCCGCAGAAATGGATTCCCTACAGGAAGCCTTGGAAACGCTTAGTCGCATGAATAATATACCGGGGTTCGACTGGGTAAATTCTCTGCAGACAAAACTGCAATCTGGCATTAGTACAGGAAAGCAAAGACATCAGATCATAAGTTTCGAAGAAAATGAATTCTTAAAAGGGCTGGAATTTCTTAATCCTTTGTATCAGTTTATACTAAATAATCAATGCATATCAATTACCTACAAAGGATTTAGTGCAGATAAGGAAAATGTTTTTACAGTTTCTCCTTATTATCTGAAGCAGTACAATAACCGCTGGTTTCTGTTTGGGCTAAACCATCAGGTGAGGAAAATCCAGAATCTGGCTTTAGACCGTATTATTAGTATTCAATCTGGTGACTCGGATTTTGAAGTCAGCTCCATAAATTTCACAGATTATTTTGAAGATATTGTGGGAGTTAGTAATGATATGGAAAAGAAACCGGAAAAAATATTGATTCAGCTTTCCGATTCCATTTTACCATATATCATATCCAAACCACTTCATGGATCACAAAAAATTAGAGGCAAAATTTTGGAAATTAATGTAAAACTAAATTATGAACTCACATCTCTCATTTTGTCATTTGGAGATAATATGAAAGTCTTGGAACCGGATAACTTAGTCAAAGAATTGAAAGGAAAGATCAAAAAATTAATTAGTTTTTATTAATGCAGTTGTACTGCATTGTATCAGGATACCTTTGCGGTCTTCAACAACATAAAAGGAGAAAAAATTATCACATTAAACTCAAAAGAAATATAAATATTTCTTAAATAAAAATAACATATGAAAATTGGACTGCAAAATTTCAGAATATTTAAAGATTATCAGTCTTTTAATATCAAGCCAATTGTTCTGCTAACAGGACCTAATAATAGTGGAAAAAGTGCTTTTACCAAGCTGTTAGAGTTACTCAAATTAGGTGTCGACAATTTAGAGCTAAAAATAGGAAGACATAATCTTGGAGAATTTGAAAATGCGGTAAATTGGCAAAGCGAAGTTAAAGAGTTTCAAATTGATTTCTCATCAAATTTTAAATTTTTTAAGAGTGACCTTACAACTAAATTAACTTTCCGTGATGGGGCAGTTAAAAAAATGGAGATAGGTGATTCAGAAACTGCTTTTTTCGAATTTCAAATATATACAGCAATTGCTACACATCCCGAGGATATCACAGGCACAGTGAGTTGGGACAGTCTAATCCTAAAGATAAATTACAAAAAAATTATAGACTGTTTTTTTGAGAAGGACATAGATATTGTTTCCGGTATTAGCGGTAGAAAGGTAAGTTATAATAAATTGAGTACATATCCTTATTCAACAGATGCCATTTCTTTTCATAATTATAGAAGTCCTGAAAGTATCCTTAGTATAGATTATCCCAGAATTTATGATTCAGAGAATGAAGAAGAACGTGATGGCTTGTCATTTAAAACTTCTTTTATCGATCTGGAATACTTTCCAACTGTTTCTCTGATAAATAGTGTTGTAAATAAAAATATTAAAAATAAAAACAGGTACGCCCTATATGATATTTTCGTTAATGATATTAATGTTACTGATTCACTGACTGATATTTTAATTAAAGTACAAGATGAGCTGTTGATTAAAAACTTTTTAGAAATCCCACATTATATACCGGGTGATAATTTCTCACTAATTTTAAAAAGCACCTTAATGTTGCCATTTAAAAAAATTAAAGAAGATTTTCAGGAGCATCTCGTAAAATTGAAGCTATTTGACGAATCCGTTGATACATTGGTATTAAAGGAAAATGATATCTATAGATTGCTTTTTAATGAAAAATTGGTGGGTTGGGACTGGAGCGATAATGATTCCGGGTTTACTTTTTTTCAGCAATTTCCGAAACAGATCCAGCTTTTTGAAAACTATTTGAAAAAGGTTCACTTTTTAAGCGCGCAAAGAGGATCAACCGAAAGAGTGCTGTTAAACAATGGCAACTTGGAAATGAACAGAGTACTGATAGAGTATGAAAATATAAGTAACAAGACCAATTCCAAAATTTCGCCCTTTATAGAAAAAGCTTTTGATATTTTTGAAATCAAAGGAAAATTTGAAGTTAAAAGTTTTGAAAATACCATAATGGTTCCCTACATGTCAGTCGGTGGCAAAGAAATTTCTTTTGCAGATTTGGGATTTGGGTTTTCGCAGATTGTTCCTATTATTCTGCAGATTGCTGTTTCAGGTAATAAATTCATAGGAATCAACAGTAATGAAAATATTTTAATTATTGAAGAGCCGGAAGCTAATCTCCATCCAAATTTACAATCCAAACTGGCAGACTTCTTTGTTCTTGCGGTGCAAACCTTTCCAAATCTCCGTTTAATAATAGAATCACACAGCGAGTATATAATTAGAAAATTACAATATCTTACTGCAAAGAAAGAGCTGGATACCGATGCTACTCAGATTTACTATTTTAACGCTGATGAATTTGTAAATGAACACGAACCTAAAGTCAAGTCGATTAACATTAACCAAAATGGTACATTAACCGAAGACTTCGGCCCTGGATTTTACGACGAAGCCATCAGACTTCGATATGATTTAATGAAATTAAATAGCGAACAGCTAAATTAATAGACTATGAGGGTGTATGTAGAACAGGGATTTAAGGATCATTTTTTGTCCTTACCCAGAGATCATAATAAGGCGGTGAAAATCCTGTGGAATATAATTGATAATTATGCGGAAGTGACGTGGGTCTTTAACGCTGATGTTTCACTTGAGGATTTTGAACGACGAGAGGTCTCAGACATATTATTCGCGAAAATCAGTAGTAAAGGAAGTAATGAGGTGTTAGTGATTAAGGATTTTAAAGAAGACCTTAAAAAATATCAGGATGATGCTCACATATATCTTGCTGCCGAAAAAAAAGATTGGCATGAGGAGATAAAACACAAAGTCTTACTTTTAACGCCGGAGAGATTTGCTAAAACTTTACAGGCCTTTGAGGATAAATTTACGTTTAAATTTATTCCAGACGAAAATAACTCCTGGCAGGAGTTTGAGAGTCTTCGAACTAATTTAGTTTCTACGATAACAATTACAGACAAGTATGTTTTAGCTGCGTATTTAGATAAAAATAACATAAAAAAATTTGATAATAACTTCGTTTTTCTGATAAATAAAATTTTACATTCTGGGGATGAACATTTAAAGGTACTGATAAAATCATCAGATTTGGATAGAGGAAGATATGATGATCTAAAGAAAAAACTTACTGCTCTGTCCTCTTACCTAAAGGAGCGCCTACACCCTGATATAAAAATCACTGTAGTTAATGCCGAATTAGACGGCGATTATGACTTTCACGATAGAAATATTATTACACCTTACTATATCGTAAAAGCCGGAAAAGGCTTTGAAAGAGTGGGAAGAAAGTCAGTCAACACAGAAGTTGAATGCTACTCACTTTTAGACAAATGGGGTTACGACTTGATTAGACATAGAAGAAGAATGGTAACGAATTACATGCATTCAATTTCTCAAATGAACACGCCGTTTAAATCGATGACACTCTAAGATATACAGTTACAAATGAGCAATAGTTTAGGTTTTCACCACTTTAGAAAATTCAAAGAATTTCCAAGCATTGAGTTTGGCGACATCACCTTTTTGGTAGGTAAAAATAATTCCGGAAAATCAACTTTTATTAAAGCACTGGTTTTATTCGAGCAGTTTTTAAAATCCGAAGATTGGTCTGTTTTCAAATTTGACAGTCAAGATGCTGATTCGGTCAATTTTTCAACGTATTCACGAGCTTACCATAAAAATTTAGATTATCGGTCCCGCGGTAATTTTATAGATATTATTTATCGAATCGGAGTATATCAATTCTATATAAAAGTTACTGGAAATCAAAATAATACCAAAGCAGATGTTTTAGAAATTTCCTTTAGTGATTTAGCTGACCAATTTGTTTTTTCATTTTTTCCAGCTATTAACTACTTTAAAATTGAAAATAAAACAGAATATTTCAGAAATCAACAGATTGTTAAAGATGAGCACAAAGACGGTAAAGGCGAAGAATTCCTAAAGCAAATTACCGGTGCAATTAAAAACATAAGTCTAGAATTAGATTCTATTGAAAACAAATTGTCACCGGAATATATTGAAAACCTAACTGAAAGAAATAGGTTGGAACAACTGTATAGTAGAAGTCTAAAAGAACAAAAGTCAAAATCTTTAAATAAGTCTAATGACATAGCTTCTTTTTTCCTGGAGTGCAACACCACTACTTCAATTCCTAGTAAACTGTTTGGCGAGGTTACTAAAACATTCCTCTCCAAATATGATATACTATTTAAAAAATCTCAATCAAAGACACTTAGAGGTAAGAGTCTTCTCGAATTCGAGAATTTACGATATTTTTATCAAAAAATCAGATATTTCGAATATACTATGTCGTCTATTCTTGAATTACAAAAACAAAGGGCGTCATTATATCTACCGGCAACTCTGCAAAAACAATTATCATTATTGCCAACTCGTTCAAAGGAGAATAAACTTGGCCAGGCTGCTTATGCGTATGCTAATCTGGATTTTGAAAATAGGTCCGAGTGCGATATCTTTATAACTAAGTGGTTTCGTTTTTTTGATATCGGTGAGAAGCTGGAAGTATCAGTTATAGAAGGGGATTATTCCATTGTTGAAATCGTTTCAGCCGACAATAAAAAGATATTACTAGCTGATTTAGGGATGGGTGCTGTGCAAATAGTAAAATTGGTAATACAGTTGGCTGTTTGCATATTTGAAAGGAGCTCAGATGTTAGAAAAAAGATAATCATCATAGAGGAGCCGGAAATGAACTTGCATCCAAAATTACAGAGTGAACTTTGCGATTTGTTCTACGATGTTTATTCAAGAGGTATAGAACTAATTATAGAAACACATTCCGAATACCTCATTCGAAAAACTCAACTTTTTGTCAAAGAAAAAGAACTGCAGATAGCTCCAAATGAAAATCCTTTCACCGTGCTTTATTTTGATGAGGAAAAAATAGCATGGTCCATGCAATACCGTGAAGATGGCAAATTCAAAAACGAATTCGGGACCGGCTTTTTTGACGAGTCAACTAACCTTGCTTTTGAATTACTTTAAGACATGACAGCATACTTTGATATAGAAAACCTTGAATCTTTTTTATCAAGTCCAAAAGATAAGTTTTTTCAGAATTGTTTAAATCTCATTCAGGAAGAATTAGACTTAGTTTTTAATTTCAGTAAGGATGAGTTAAAAAAATCAGAATTGTTAATGTTAATTCCAAAGTTGTTAGCGGAAGGCCGTGGAGATAACACGCATATTTTTGCTCCAGAAAAATTTCCGGCTCGCACAATAAAATCAAACACTCATAAAGATTTTGATGTACATCAATTGACTTCTGCTTTTTTTATTAAAGATGATAATCTGGCCAAACTGAAAGATAGATCTGATATTTTAATCGCAGATGTTGGGGAAGAAATTGAGCTTTTTACAAAGTTGTTCTTACAGAACACAAAGTATTTTTTTGAAG
Source organism: Chryseobacterium sp. 6424 (assembly GCF_003692615.1). Taxonomy (NCBI): domain Bacteria; kingdom Pseudomonadati; phylum Bacteroidota; class Flavobacteriia; order Flavobacteriales; family Weeksellaceae; genus Chryseobacterium; species Chryseobacterium sp. 6424. The sequence goes on along the minus strand of NZ_CP023540.1, from coordinate 827,419 downwards.
ATGTTAAAACTATAGAAAAATTTGGTTCGTGGTCTTATTTAAAAAAACATAATGTACCTTATACAGATTTAATTATTGTAGACAACTTCCTCTTTAAAAATGAAGATAATATTGAGGCGAACTTATTTCCAATGTTAGAAAATTTTATTGGATGTACATACCGAAAAAAAATCAACATAGTAATTTTTGTTAAGCAAGGTGAAATTAATTTGGATCTATTAGAAATACAAAGGAAAATGAAAGCCGCTGTTGCAAAGTTTCACGAAGAAGAACCAAATATAACAATCATCCAGTCTTTTATGGTACATGATAGATTTATTCTTAATAATTGCTTTTTAATTAATTCCGGCCCAACATTTAACGCATATTTTTATCCTACAGGGAAACCGATGTCGAAGCCAGATATAATTTCTTTCCGGAGTATTGCAAACAAAAACTATTATGACCTGTATTTTCAGTTATTAAGTAAATACCAAAAAATTTTAGATAATGTTGATAAACAGTACATCATAGGCGACAAAGTTTCCAGGTTCTTAAATTTTCCCTAACCAATGCACTTCCCCTGCACACCAAAATCATATCTTTACACCACAAAATAAAACCCCTCATATACCATGTCCAAAAAACGCCCCGACGTTAAATTTATCTTCGAAATCACCGATAAAGTCCTCTGGAACACCTTCAAGAAAAACGAAATTGGAGATGTACTTTTGCCTTTCGTTGTGCTTCGCCGTATCGACTCCATTCTGAAAGACAAAAACGAAGCGGTGCGCTCTGCCTACGAAAAATTCAAAGGCAAAGTTGCCGATGACAAACTCGAGCCGATTCTGAAAAAGTCAGCCGGAAATCTCAATTTCTACAACATCTCAAAACACACCTTGGAATCCCTTAAAGAATCCACCAAAACCATTGAAATTGATTTCCACAATTACATTAACGGTTTCAATCCGGTCGTAACAGAAATCTTGGACAACTTCCAGTTCGAGAAAATCGTGGCGCGTCTCATCAAAAACAAACTGCTTTACGAAATGATTCAGGCTATCACGAGGGTAGATTTGTCATTACAGAATTACGACAATCACCAGATGGGCTACATTTTCGAGGAACTCATCCGCATTTCCAATGAGCAGTCCAACGAAACTGCGGGGGAACACTTCACCCCACGCGATGTAATCGAGTTAATGTATAAAGTGATGTTCTCCACCAAAAAGGAAGAACTTTCACAACCGGGAACCATCCGTACCATCTACGATCCCACACTCGGAACGGGCGGTATGATCAACTTGGCGAAAAATTATATTTTGGATGAATTGGTTTCAGGAAATCAAAAACCAACTATTTTCACTTACGGGCAGGAAATTAACGAACAGTCTTATGCCATTGCAAAAGCAGAGGCACTCATTACCGGTGGCGATGTGGACAATATCAAGCACGGCAACACGCTTACCAACGATTTGTTTCCCGATAAAAAATTTCATTTCCAGTTGGCAAATCCGCCGTATGGCGTTACCTGGGCAAAGGATTACGATTTCGTTTCCAATGAGGCAATGAATCCTGCCGGAAGATTCTACAACGGACTTCCTGCAAAAAGCGATGGTCAGTTGCTGTTTCTTCAGCATATGATTTCCAAAATGGAACACAACGGTGGTAAAATTGCCGTCGTTACCAATGGTTCTCCGCTCTTTTCTGGTGGTGCCGGAAGTGGCGAAAGCGACATCCGCAAATACATAATTTCCAACGATTTGCTCGACTGTATCGTGTCCCTGCCGAAAGATATGTTCTACAACACCGGCATTGGCACTTATATTTGGTTTTTAGACAATAACAAACCAGCACACCGCCGTGGCAAGGTGCAGCTCATCAACGCTTCCGATGTGGAAGACCGCCGTGCTGGAAAAGAAGGTTTCGCCGTAGTCAACAAACGCAGTTTGGGAAATAAAAGGAATGATATTCTCGATCGACATATTGATGAAGTGGTAAAACTCTACACCGCTTTTGAGGAAAATACCTATTCTAAAATATTTGAAAACGATTTCTTTGGTTACTTCAGCGCCGATGTATTTGTAGCAGATCCTGATAACCCCAAAGCGAAAGCAAAAAAGCACAGCACCGAGCGCATACCGCTGACGGCGAAGATCCAAGATTACTTTGCGGAAAACATTGTTCCGCATCTTCCCGGTGCATTTCCTGATCCCAATAAAATAAAAATTGGCTACGAAATCAATTTCTCCAAATACTTCTACCAGTATGTGCCATTGCGTCCTTCCAAAGAAGTGCAGGCAGAAATTGAAGCCCTAGAATTCGGCGACAATGGCGAAAAAGGAATATCAAATTTAATTAAAGAACTTTTTGCTTAATGACAGAAGAGATTCATTACAAAAGCGCCGCATCAAGATGGTTTCATCAAATTCCTGACGATTGGCACATTTCTAAACTTAAATTTTTGGTAAACATCTTTACCGGAAATAGCTTGAATGATGGCGAAAAACTAAGATTCTCCTTTGATGAGAATCCTGAATTAAAAGGCTATAACTATATTTCCTCTAAGGATATTGATGTTGGCACCAGAATGTGCAACTACGACACAGGTATTATTATTCCTACTTCAGAAACAAAATATAAAGTAGCACCGTCTAATTCAACTTTGCTTTGCATTGAAGGTGGAAGTGCAGGTAAAAAAATTACTTTCACAACGGAGGACGTGTGTTTTGTTAATAAGTTAGCTTGTTTTAAATCAACAGAAACTACTCATTCTAAATTCGTATACTATTTTCTTCAATCCAATGAGTTTAAAAATCAGTTTCAAAGTTCATTATCGGGATTAATTGGTGGTGTTTCGCTAACCAATTTAAATGATTTTGAAATTCCTGTTCCGCCACTTTCAGAACAACAAAAAATCGCCGATTTCCTCGACCGGAAAACCACGCAGAATGACACCATCATCGAGAAAAAACAGAAACTCCTCCAGCTCCTCGAAGAAAAGAAAAAATCCGTCATCAATGAAGCCGTTACCAAAGGTCTCAACCCAAATGTTCCCATGAAAGATTCAGGGATTGAATGGATTGGCGATATTCCGGAGAGTTGGGAGGTTTCTAAACTTGGTTATTTAGGTTCTTTTCAGAATGGTGTAAGTAAAGGCGGTGATTATTTTGGAACAGGTTATCCCTTTGTTAATTATGGAGATATTTATAAAAATTTCTCTTTACCATTAAAGGTTGAAGCATTGGCAAATTCTACTGAAGAAGATAGAATTAGTTATTCTGTGGAAAAGGGAGATGTTTTTTTTACAAGAACTTCAGAAACTATAGAAGAAATTGGGATTGCGTCAACCTGTTTAGAAACTATTCCGAATGCAGTTTTTTCAGGTTTTACTATAAGATTTAGACCTGATTTAAACAGTAGCTTATTTGAAGGTTTTTCAAAATATTTTTTTAGAAGCAATTATGTAAGAATAAGTTTTACGAAAGAAATGAATTTGGTAACGAGAGCGTCATTAAGCCAAACATTATTAAAATCATTGACTATTTTTTTGCCGAGTTTGGAAGAACAAAAATCTATTGCAAAATATCTTGATAATTATGAAAAGAAATTTTTTGAAGTATCTCAAAAATTAAATTTTCAAATTGAAAAACTTAAAGAATATCGCCAATCCATAATATCTGAAGCAGTAACGGGAAAAATTGCAGTTTCAAATTAAAAAAATTAAAAAACTATGGCAGAAGGAGTAAAAGAATCCGATTTTGAATACGACGTGGTAAAATCTTTGGGCCGTTTCGAAGAATACACGCCTTTAGACCGCTCGTTATACGATAAAGACCTTTGCCTCATTCCGGCAGAGGTTATTGCCTTTGTAAAAGACACACAACCCAAAGAATACGAACAGCTTTCCAAAGAATACGGTGAAGATACAGACCGTAAAATCGTGGAAAATGTGGCCAAATCTATCAACACCAACAAAACTATAAAAATTCTGCGCGAAGGCACCATCAAGGATCGTGGTGTAAAACTGCAGATGGCGTTTTTCAAGCCCAACCACAACCGCACCCCGGAACATTTGGAGAAATATGGCAAAAACCGTTTGGCTGTGGTTCGTCAGTTAAAATATTCCAACCAGAATGAAAATTCTTTGGATATCGTGCTGTTTGTCAACGGTATTCCGGTGATTACAATGGAACTCAAGAACGCTTTAACAGGGCAATACCTTTCACAGGCGATTGAGCAGTACAAAAACGACCGCGATCCACGCGAAAAACTCTTCGAGTTTCAGCGTTGCCTCGTGCATTTTGCCGTTTCTACAGAATCTGTGGCAATGACGACAAAGTTAGAGGGCAAAAGCACTTATTTCCTACCGTTCAACGAGCATTTGGTCAATGTTAATCCCAATGGTTTTGCAACCGCATTTTTGTGGGAAGAAGTTCTTACCAAAGATTCGTTGCTCGACCTGATTCAGAATTTCGTGAATATTCAGGAAAACGAAGAAAAATTTTATAATAACGAGACCAAAAAATTAGATTCTAAAAAATCCAAAGTCCTTATTTTTCCGCGTTACCACCAACGCCGAGCCGTCAACAAATTGTTGTCAGATGTCCGTTCAAAAGGAGTCGGACAAAAATATCTGATTCAGCATTCTGCCGGTTCCGGAAAATCAAACACCATTTCTTGGCTCGCGCACCGTCTTTCAGATCTTTACCAAAATCCTTCCGATGCAAAATCTTTGTTCGATACTACTATTGTGGTTACCGACAGACGCGTTTTGGATAAACAAATCCAGAACAACATTCGACAGTTCGAGCAGGTTCCAGGTGCTGTCGCTTACATTGATGAAAGTAAAACCTCGCAGGATTTAAAAGAAGCCATAGAAAACGGAAGCCGAATTATTGTAACTACTTTACAGAAATTCCCTGTAATTTCAGAAACGGTTTCGCGTTTTTCAGACCGTAATTTTGCGGTGATCATAGACGAAGCCCACTCTTCCCAAGCCGGAGAATCTGCACGCCATTTGCGTAAGGCATTGTCTTTGGAAGAATCCGAATCTGCCGATAAAACCGAAAAAAGCATTGATGTTATCATTGAAGAGGAAATCGCAAGCAAAGGCGACCAGAAAAATATTTCATTTTTTGCATTTACAGCCACACCAAAACCGAAAACAATAGAGATTTTCGGCACTGTTCAGCCGGACGGAACCAAAAAGGAATTCGACCTGTATTCAATGGAACAGGCGATTAAAGAAGGTTTCATTCTCGATGTTCTGAAAAATTATATGTCGTGGAAGCGCTATTACAAACTCGTAAAGCGTTCCGAAGTGGAAGACAAAGAATACGCGAAAAAGAAAACCGTGCGTTTGCTGTCCAATTATGTCGATCTTCAGGATCATGCCATTGAAAAGAAAACCCGTATTATGTTGGAGCATTTTGTTTCGCAGACACAAAAGGAAATTCAGGGCACAGCCAGAGCAATGTTGGTAACCAGAAGCCGTCTTCACGCCGTGCGCTACAAACGCAAGTTTGATGAAATTATGCGCGAAATGAATCTGCCTTATGAAGCGTTGGTAGCATTCAGCGGAACCGTAACGGATCACGAAAATAACACTGAAAATACAATGCAGTCAATGAACGACTTGGAAGGCAGAATTTCAGTTCCTGAAGCATTGAAATTACCGAAATACCGCATCCTGATTGTAGCCAATATGTATCAGACCGGTTTTGATGAACCGCTGTTGCATACCATGTTTGTGGACAAAAAATTGGGCGGAACAAGTTCGGTGCAGACATTAAGCCGACTCAACCGCACCAAAAAAGGCAAAAACACCACAATGGTGTTGGATTTTGTAAACGATCCCGAGAAAATCCAGAAAGACTTTCAGGCTTATTACGGCAGTAATTTTATGGAATTGGAAGATCAGACCGATCAGAACAGCGTTTATGATGTTTTGAACAAAATAGAATCCACCAACCTCATTTACAAAAACGATTTGGAATCTTTTGCAGAGATTTTCTTCCGCAAAGGCGATCATAAAGAGAAATTACAGCCTATTCTTAACGCCATTGTAGAAAAATACAAAGCCTTGCCGGAAGAAGAACAGGAAACGTTTAAATCCGATGCCAACGACTTTATCCGTCTGTATCGCTTCCTTTCGCAGATCATTTCCTTTACCGATGTGGAGTTGGAAAAATACTATGTCCTTTTAACCGCTTTGTACAAAAAACTGCCTTACAAAAAAACAATGTTACCTTTTGAAGTTTTGGAAGATGTGGACTTGGAATCTTACAAACTTCAGCACAATTTTACCACAGATTTACCATTGGAATCCGGCAACAATGCAATGAGTGGTCAAAAACCTGCCGCGCTTCCGGCCCCGATGAAGATGAATTGGAATTACTCACCAAAATTATTAAAGTTCTGAATGATACTTTCGGAATTGATCTTCGTGATGAAGACAAAGTGGATTTCTTCAAGATGAAAGAGAATGTGTATCAGAATGAAGATTTAATGGCCTTCTTCAACAAAAACAATTCAAAAGCCAACATTCAGGACAAGTTCAATGACACTATTGATGACGAACTCTTAAACTTCATAGACGGCAAACTGTCTCTCTACAACAAACTCACCGAAGACCGCGTCAACAAAGAATTTAAACGCCTTTGGTTCAATGAAATTTATGACAGAGCTGTGAGGGGGATATAGAGTTGATTGTCAATAAATGACAATGCTATTTTGGGTGATGAAAGATTTATTGCTAATTTAGTAGAGTGAGCATTTTGATGACTTGTGCGGATGGGTTGCACAGGTCATTTTTACTTTTGAAAAAAATATTTGTTTATGTCATATTTCAACACCCTTCTTGCAGAAAAAAATATTGATAAAAATACATTGCGAAGTTTCCGAGAACTACGCTTAACGGATGATGAGTTCGAAAGATTAAAAGCAGAGATTTGCAATAATACCAGAATTAGTGCACTTGATCCTAGGGACGCCGGTTTGTATTATGCATTTTGGTGGCAGAAAAAGTATTTTGGTGGCAAGCCTTCTAAGCAAAATATATTTAACTCTCTAGGTAACAGCTATTTCAGTTTTGATGCTCAGGATTTTTACAAACACGCAAAAAAGGGAGCCAAGCAATTGGGAATTAAATGGCTGCAGAAACAGAATACCCTTTTCTTTAGAACCCTACTGACGCAAGGAGGTTTACCTATTCGTCATTTAGGTCAAAATTATAACTATTATGATAATTTCCTTAATCGGATTTTGGAGTTAAGACCTGAATCTATTGAAGATTTTGCATATGATCCGGATATCATAGGTATATTGCCTGTGACTTTAAGGAACGAAATAATTTATGAAAGCTGTTTGGAAATTGTTCAGGCTATTTGGAATGAAGATCCTGCATACACAAACATTTTTGCAGAGCAACATCATGTGCAGAGAATAATAAGAGGCTTGGTTACTAAAAAAAGCCGATTGGGAAATGTAGTCAGAAAGAGTTCAATCAAAAGTAACTGGATTCTAACGAAAGAAGAGGATAAATACAGAATAAATTTACAGATTCAGATTCCCAAAACGCTTGAACAGAGTTCACTGTTAGGTTTGTTTCCAAAATTGAATAGTGAAGATCTGGACAAAAGATATTCTTTTTTTGTTGGAGATACTCTGATTGCCGAACTGATTCAAAATATTTCCGGGAATTATAACGCTTATTGGCATAGATCTCAAATTCTTTGGGATCCTTATGAAATTCTGCCCGAAGTATTTATTACAGATAATAAAGGAGAAAAATGGTCCAACACATCAATCATAAATACCTTACCCTCAATTGAAACACCGATGCTTTGGGGTCAGGTAAATGAATATCAGTGGATTTTGGAAAAATCTAACAAAACCAAAGCTGAAGCTGCGCTTGTATTGTTTAGCAATGGCTTTGAAACTAGTAATTATAATTTTATAGAAGTAAATGGGGTTGAATTCAGATATGTTGATTTAAAAAATTCTGTAATTATAAGTAATACAGATGGTGATGTTGAATTTAAGACCGGTCAGCCCTCACTGGATTATATTATTACTGGAGATAAGCCTGATTGGATGCTTAGATCTAATATACCAGTTGTCACAGGTTCTTTAAAAGTTCTGGTATTTGATGAAAATGGTAATTCCTTACCTGCAGAATCTATCATATTCAGAAAAAATAATGATGCTTGGAATGATTATCCAAATACATTACCATTGGGTATTCTTGAAATAGAAATAACAAAAGATGGTATTTCAGAAAGAGATTTTGTTTATAATATCGGTAGATTTTCATTGGATATGAAATCGGCAGATACAAGTAGTGCCGTGCTTCGCTTTGCAGGAGAGAATTTTGGAGTTTCCATAAATGAAAATCCCCTTTGCAATTATAGAATTGGAGAAAACCGCAATATTCAAATTGGATTGAAAGATCACCGCAAAATTCCAAAATCTATAAAATGTAGTTTTAAATTCTTGGCAGACACCAAATCACTTCTGACTGAAATTTCATCTCCATTCAGAGGTCTTGAATTGTTAAATTCAGATGGAGAAATACTTGATGACAAGTCTGTACTACTGCTGAACAATTTATATGGTTTACGTATATTAAATCGATTGGACAGTAGAATTTTTGTCCGATTTAAAAATACATTTAAAGATGAAATAAAAATTAGCCGTTTATGTAATGGGGAACTTATTCCTGTAAACTCCTTCCTGGAAGATTTCAAGAAACTTTTTTTGCTTTCAGATGTATTGAATCCTGAAACTGCAGTAACGTTGGAGCTTTGTACAGAAAATTTTGATGAATCTTTAAGGGTTAAAAAGCAATTTTTTGTTAGAAAATATAGTAATGCTGTATCAAAAGAGTTTGTAGATGGCAGTTTGAGACTAAGATATGTTAGAGATAGCGAGAATGATCTTTTTGCAGTTCCACTGGACTGCAATGCTTCGCAAATAAGTACTCAGGCTTTGGTAAAAGAAGAAAATAATAATTTTGAATTTGGTATGGTAAACCCGGAGATTCAAAAATTTATTTTATTTTCTTCCTCAGACAATACCGAAGAAAGAGTTTTACCGCTTTTTATTTCTGCGAATGAAGAAAATATAGAAACAAGTGATGATGACAGACTTGAAAGAGTCGAGAAACATAAAACAGTACTTTTAAACGAAGCATTTACTGATGAAAGCTGGCAGAAATTTATTAACTATTTTTTCATTTGCAAAGCTAATGACTTACCATACTCCACATTTGACATTTTGAAAACAGTTACTATTTGTCCTGAGATTGCAGCAAAGTCATTTTTCTTTCTCCGAATGTACAACCCAGAAGAGGAATTTTTGTATCAAACTCTGCCAATTTTTGAAAACGATCTAGGTTTTAGCTATCACTGGCTTTCAAGTGGTTCTTGGCATTTAGCAATGAATTGGATAAAAAATCCTAAGATTTATTTAGACGATTTAGGGCAGTTTTTAGGAAATAGTGTAGCTAACAGTAATTTTATGCATATTCCTCTTAATTTTTTTTATGGCACAGGTATGCCAGAATTTGCTTTTCCCCTCGGCTCTAAAATTTATAATTTGCGGATGTCCTTAGGTGCAAGAGTAATTAGTGAAATTCCAACTATTTGCCCTAAAGTTTCTGAAGAATACAAAAACATCATCCCTGTGAATAAAGATAATGCATTCGTGAAGATTCTACTTAAATCACCAGTTGCGGTTGCACAATCAATAAAGGACAGAGATAATGATATTTGGGATAATTCTTTTAGAAGTGATACTGTTCGCCGTAATATTAAGTATTCCACAGATCTTAACCCGGAGTGGTTTACTGAAGCTTTAATTTATAGTTTACAAAAAATGCAATAAGCAATAATCATGAATTTTAATAATTTTTACAACAAGACAGAAAGCCGTTTAAGGGACTCTATTACTTCACTATGGGCTACAGGTGATGGCACGATGCAGAGGTATTTTGATTATCTTTTTGAAAAGAAGCCTCTAATAGCCGAACCAATTTTTCAAAATACTTTTCCTTGGGAACCTTCAGAACAAAAAATGAGTGATTTAACGGATATTTTTGATCCCAAACTTATTGAAGCTTTAGATAAAATCAAGAAAAAAGATTTTCAATTTCCAGCTGACAGAAATCCATATAAACACCAGATTGAAAGTTGGAAAAGACTCTTAAAAGAAAAAAAATCAATTGCAGTTACAACTGGTACCGGTTCTGGTAAGACTGAGTGTTTTATGTTGCCTGTTTTGCAGGATATATATGAAAACTGTAGGAATAACACAGGTGTAAATGCTATTTTTCTGTACCCTTTAAATGCCCTAATTGCAAGTCAACAAAAAAGAATTCATGAATGGTGTACAGCATTACCTGGTATCAACTATGCAGTATACAATGGGAACACATCGGAAGATGCTCCACAAAGCGCTATTACTGAAAGTTTACCTCAATTGATTTCTCGAAAACAGGTTAGGCAATCTCCTCCGCAAATCCTTTTTACCAACCCAACAATGTTGGAGTACATTCTGATTAGAAATAAAGACACAGAACTTCTAAAAAATTCAGAAGGAAAACTAAGATGGATATTATTGGATGAGGCTCACACCTTAACTGGTTCTTCAGCGTCGGAAATGGCACTACTGATAAGGAGAGTAATTGATGCTTTCAAAACAGATATTAAAAGCATTAGGTTTGCTATAACTTCTGCAACTGTTGGTGATGGAAACGATGAACATTTAATAAAATTTATGTCTGATTTGTGTGGGATTGATTCCTCCCAAATCTCCATAATAAAAGGTAAAAGAGTTTTGAATTCTTATGATCCTAAAAGTATTGCTGCATTAGATATTGACAAAGAATTGGTAGATAAGTTAAGAAGTGATATTCTTGCCAAAAACTACCTTAGTAGAAGTAATATTTCCAAGTATTTTCATTCAGATCCAAAAATAAATACTCTTGAATGGGTTGATGAGTTGGCCGAAACAGGTGCGCTTCCGGTTAGAGGTCATTTCTTTTCCAGAAGTATAGGAGGAGTTTTCGTCTGTACAAATCCGAGTTGCAATATACATGGTGCAAATAAACCGGCTTCAGCTCCAGGTACATTCCATACTGTATCAGCAAAAAATTGTGATTGCGGATGGCCTTTATTAGAACTAATTGCCTGCAGATCCTGCGGAAACTTTATGCTCGAAGGTGAACTAAAATCAGACTCGAACAAAGCTCGTATAATTACCCAGATTAGTAATGTCACTCAAGCGGCATTTGACCTTGATGCGGAAGATGATGAAACTAATCGAGATTTAGACCAAGTCGGAAGTAATCGTGTATTGATTATTCGAAATATTGCTGGTCAAAAATTGGCAATTGATGATTGGGAGTCTCTGGGATTTGATATTAATGGCAGAACAAATTCAAGCAGTTCCCATTTTATGTCTCATTTGGGGGCAGAACAAAATTGTCCTTTTTGTGCAGAAAATACAGTTAACCCAATACATTTTAGAATTTCTTCGACTTTCATTAACAGAATACTGTCGGACATACTTTTGGAAGAAACACCTAAAGATGCAAACGTGACAGAATCCATGTTGTGGGATGGTCGGAAATACATTTCATTTACAGACAGCCGGCAGGGCACAGCTAGAATCTCTGCACTTCTTAATATAGACAATGAGAAAAATTGGTTACGAGCAATGGTTTATCATTTTCTTTGTAAGGAGACTAAAGATCATAAACCTGCTACAACCAATAGTTCAGGAGGTTTAGGAACGGAACAGCTGGAACAATTGTTGGAATTTGCGCCAAACGATCAGCTCAGAACACAAATCCAAATCCAGATAGATAATTTACGAAAAGCAAATTCTTCGGTAGGTGATCCTTCAGCTCCTAGATTATCATGGAATCGGTTATATGAATTATTAAGTGGAAAATCTGGCTTAAAAGTACTATTCAATAATAATATTGGTGGTAATTACAACGACGAATGGAAGAATTTCCTGCAATCATTGTTTTTTGACCAATTTGCACGACGAATTCCGCGGGAAAGATCTTTGGAGAATCTTGGAATGGTAAATTTAGTTTATCCCCATTTCGATAAAGCTCAATTACCTGATATTGCAAAAAAACTAGGTATTGATTTAGCCGAGTGGAAAGATTTGCTGAAGATTTCTATGGACTATTTCGTGAGAGCAAATTTTAACTTTCATATCCCGCAGACGGTGTGGAATTATTCTAATTCATTTTTTCGGCGCAGTTCATTAACTAAAGAAGATTGGCCACAGGTAAATGAGAATAGTATCAGACAGAACAGACTTGTATTGTTAATTTGCGCTGGTTTAAATATTACTGAAAAGGAAGAATTAACCGCTGAAAAAGTTGATGAAATAAATGATTTAATTCTAGAATTGTGGAAAGTTATTTCAACAAATATTCTGACTAATGATGAAGGAAGGTATAGATTAAATTTTGAAGAGAAAACGGAATTTGAGCTTGCAACGAAGCTTTTCCTGTGTCCTGTCAAGCAAAGACTTATTGACAGAGCTTTTAAAGGTTACTCCCCTTGGATAACAGGTCGTTTATCAGCTGATAATATCCGACATTTCAAAATAAAAAAGCAAGTAGACTTTCCAATATTCCCATTTCCATTCAATCTCAATAGTGAAAATGTTGTTGACCATAATCAAACATTGACATGGATACGTGAAAACTCTGTTGAGTTGAGAAACAATGGAGTTTGGAATAGTCTTCATGAGAGAGTCATAGATATTAAACCCTTATTTGTGGCAGGAGAACATTCTGCTCAACAGAAAGAAGCAAGATTAAAACAGCTTGAGGAAAAGTTCGAAAGTGGAAAGCTAAATGTACTGAATTGCTCAACAACAATGGAGATGGGCGTGGATATTGGTGGTATTTCTGCAGTACTTATGAACAATGTACCACCAGGTCCTGCAAATTACTTGCAAAGAACCGGTCGAGCTGGTCGACGATCTGAAAACAAATCTTTGGCATTAACCATTTGTGCACCAAACCCTGTCGGAGCGAACGCCTTCAATACGCCTTCTTGGGCTTTGGATCATAAAATTGCACCACCTATGTTGTCATTTAATAGTCCGGAAGTCGTTAATAGACACTTAAATGCTTTTTTCTTGGGAAAATTTATTCAGTCAGATGCAGTTCAGGGTATTAATGTGAACGAAAAGATTGAAGGTTTCTTCACTGGCAGTAATCCATTAGGTTTGCAATTCTCAAATTGGTTGCTTGCGTTATCAAAAGATGAATATAACAAAGAAATTATACAGCTCGTAAAGGGAACGACTCTCTCTGGAAAAGCTAATGCGGTATATATCATAAAGGCAAGATTTAATTTTGAAAAATTAAGTACGAAGGTAGCTGAACGTATCAGAAACTTCGAGACGTCTTTATCAAAAATTGCAGAATCCTATGGGGCAACAAGTCCGGAATATAAAGCCGTGAATTATCAGCTTACTCAGTTTATTGGCAAAAATGCTTTGACTTATTTTGCAGAAGAAGGCTTTACGCCAAGCGCCGGTATTCCTACAGGTATTGTTGATATGGATCTTACCACCGTAGCCGACTTAGGTAAAGGTGGCAATTTTAGAAAATCTAATCCATCTTTCCATATTACCAGAGCTTTAGTAGATTTTGCGCCAGGCAATCAAATTGTTTTAGATGGCTGGAGTTACACATCAGGCGGTATCATTACAAAAAATATTTATGGTAATCAGGCACGTCGGGATATAATTCAGTCATGTAAATCTTGTGGTTTCCAACGTATTGTAGAAAACACTGCTGAAAATGGACTTAATTCACCTTGTCCTCATTGCGGTGAAGAAAATTACACCGGAATTAATTTTAAAAATGCACGTAGTGGGAGATTTACAGAATTGATCGAACCAGTGGGTTTTGCAGTTGATATCAGAGATTCAAAATCTAGAAAAATTTCTGAGTCTTCGTCTTTCAACGTTGTAGAACCATTGTTAATGAATATTAGACCCTGGTCCACCGATGAATCATCGTTAATAGATGTTAGGGAAAGCTCAGATAATGCTGAAATCTTATACTACAATAAAGGAAAAGGGGATGGTTTTGCTGTTTGTTTAAATTGTGGCCGTACAGAACTTTCAGAGGAGCGTCTGGAGAACCATAAACGCTTACGTGGAGGTAAAAACCAAAATGAAAATGACATCTGTGAAGGAAACGAAAATAAATACTCCATAAGAAAGAATGTGATTCTGGGTGGACGTTATCAGACGGACTTTTGTGAAGTAAGAATCAGAGAAAAAAATGGAGAATATAGTAACAACGAATCATTACTGTATTCCTTGGGTGTTATTTTTACAAAAACACTAGCTGAATATTTGGCGATTGAAGAGCAGGAATTAAGTTTTGGTGTAAAACAGTACGATAAATATAGAACAGTTTTTATTTTTGACACGGCACGCGGTGGCGCGGGATATTCATCTCAGTTTTCATTTCATTTAGAATCAATCCTAAATATTGCACTTCGAAAATTGCAAACTTGTGACTGTCAAAATGCTTGTACAAAGTGCCTTGTCGATAGACATACAAGTAAAAATTTACATCTTTTAGATAGAAATCCTGCGATTGAATGGATCATAAGCGCCCTTGATCAAACAATTGCTGAAAATCTGGTTAAGGAATTTCCCGATATTAAAAAAATAATTGGGAATGCAAAAGATGATATTAATAAACAGATATTCAGAAATGCAGTCTCGGAAATATGGTTTTTTGTGGATTCAAAAGTAAACTTTTGGGATCCTGACGATGCAAATTTTATTAACCGCTTACGTAATAAAGTTAACATTAATTTTGTGCTGAATGAGGAAGCGACTTATCAAAACCAGCAAGATAAAATAACATTCGTTAATGTTAACTCTTGGAGCTCAATATTGTTAAACAATACCAAAACCAAAGCTTCCTTACAAAAGATTGCAGTTATTAAGTTAATTGATGGGACAACTTATGAGTATTTTGCAGAAATGTTTGACAATTTATTTAATAAAAATTGGGGTACTGTTACCCAGGGGGCTTCTTTCAGAGTAAAAACAGAAGAACTTCAAAATTTTGACAAAGCAGCAGAACCGTCTTTTGGATTACCGACTTTTGAATTATTTATTGAAGAACAAAATATAATTCACTCTAATGAAATTTCATTACTTGTTGTAAACGAATTAAAAAACAAAGGATTAGATCTAAAGAAAGAAATGTCTGGTAAAAACTTTGAGGTTTCGTATTTTGATAGATATGTGAAATCTCCTTTTTCATCAATTTTGTTAGTACAATTCTTAGACAGCTTAAGGCAAAATCTAAATTTTAATATTGAAAGTTTTACTTTGCATTTTAAAGAATTTTCAGAGTTTTCATATAAAAAAATGTTCTTCAATAACTTCGAAAATTCTTCTGAAAGAAATCAGTTTATAAAGTCATATGCAGAAAATAATTTTGATATTCCGAATGTGGAAGTACTTGAAGAAAAAATTCCGCATTACAGATTTTTTGTATTTAAAGCACCTAATCTTAAAATAATAATAAGACCTGATGCAGGCGTTGAACATGGCTGGCTTGCCAAGAATGCACAGAAATTTGAGGACATCTTCGATGTTGATGTTATTGAAATAAAAAAGGCAGATCTAAATCCTATTCTCTACACCATTTCAATTGACAAGTAACTATTAGAAAATCTTTGGAAATGACAGAAGAAAATATTCTGCAGGTTTATTCACCCGCTTCTGTAATTGGGGTTTTCAACAATGCCCTGCGTTTGCCTCAAACCGTTAGTTTAATCTTTTTGAAAGGCAGATACACTCAAGGACAGGGAAAAGCCTATGCCGGTTATTACTACGATTTCCTGTATTCCGAATCCGATACCACCAGTATCAGCGTAAAGCTATCCGGTATACTTCGCTCCAAATTGGTAAATGGTGAAGTATATATACTCAAAGGTTTTATTGAAAAAAGTGTCAGGAACTCCAGTATTGATTTACGGTTTGCAGCAGAAGAAATAGTACAGCAGGAGGAAAGACAGTTTTCAGAAGAAGATTTAAAAAGATACGATTTAATTCAGGCAAAACTCGAAAAAGGTTCTCGCGACCTGGAAACTTTCATTCGTGAAAAAAAACTGCGTAACGAACCTATAAGAATTGCAAACATCTACGGCCACTCCGCAATAGTTCAGCACGATTTCAACGAAGGATTAAACATCTCTTCCGGTGAATTTGAAATCACCGATTTTACCTGCAATATCACTTCAGCAACTTCCATCCTTCAGAAATTGCAGGAATTGAAGCCATTGCAGTTCGATATTATCGCACTGGTTCGCGGCGGTGGAGACCGCCAGAGCTTTGATGTATTCAGTGATGTGGATCTTGCCAATGAATTTATTAACCTTGAAAGCATCACCATTACAGCCCTTGGGCACACCGTTGACGAAAGTCTGCTCGATAAACTGGCAGACCGCAGATTCCACGTTCCGCACGACTATGGCGATGGCCTTCATAAAATCATCGAGAAGCTCAGAGAAGAAAAATCAAACTCCCGAGCAATCCTGATTGACGAAGTCAAAAAGGACATTACAAAACAGTTTGAAGAACAGGTAAAAACCCTTACGGAACAGTTAGGAAAGAAGAATAAAGAATTCTTTAAATTCCAGGAAGAAACTGCAAAGCACATTACCCAGATCAATGAAAATAATCAGAAGCAGCTGAAAGCCCAGGCAGACGAAACAGCTAAACATAAAGCAGAGATTGCAGCGCTATACGAGAAAAACCTGAAATCCGCCATCCAGTCAGAAACCGCTTTGCTAAATGCAAAAATAGAAGTGGTGAATACAGAAAACACTAGTCTGAAAACTGAGCTCGATAAGAAAAAATCTAATGTCATGGCCTACATACTGTTGCTGGTCATCGGATTAATAATTGGTTTCCTAATTTCTAAATTCTGAACATCATTATGGCAGGATCTGTACAGCATGTCAAAATCCAGTTTCGATCATATTCTCACAACAACTGTAAAGGATTGGCAATCAAAAGCCATAGGTCTCTCCTAGCATCTGAAATTAAAAATTCACTAGTTTAGTAGCATGCTTATTCTTCTGGACCTTGACGGTACATTAACCGATACAGCTCACGAAAACTTCAAACCTTATAAAGATGGTTTGAATGATTTCGCAGTGAGCAGTATTCCCTTGTTCAATGGGGCGCAGGAGTTTATTCGTCAGCTGGTAAATGATGGGCATACGCCGGTGATTGTTTCAGATAGTCACCCCAGATATGTAAACAAAATTGCTGCAGAGGTCTTCAATATTCCGGCAGTAAGTCTGACTGATAAGCCAAATACAGACAAAACGCTAAAGTTTATCGGGGAAAATCCATCTTTAAAAACACAATTCCTAAATAAGGATGCCTGTCTTATGATAGGTGACAGCTGGTTAGATATTGAACTTGGTAGAAGGCTTGGTATGAGTACCGTCTTAACAGATTTTTATAAAGCATCGTCAGTGGAAGAAAGAGACGGCATCGGCCAGTCATGGAAAGCCATAAAAATGGGTCCAACATTTTACGCTACCAATTATGAAGATATTCAGAATATAATTAAAAACCCTTTTCTCAATCTTTTGGCTGTTGAAGCTGCTTTTCAGAATGTGGATTCGGAAAAAATGGTGAGATTTATGTACCGAAAAAGTGCTGAAGGTTTTATAGCATTCAGATGTTTGGCTCGTCAGGAAGATGGAGAGTGTGACCGTTTTTCCAGGGCGGATAAATACTATCAAATTGATAATCCTGACAGATCAGATGAGTTTCTAAAAACACTCTCTAAAGGAATTTCTAATTATTTAAATCTTGTGGAACGATT
This sequence comes from Chryseobacterium sp. 6424, assembly GCF_003692615.1. Classification (NCBI taxonomy): domain Bacteria; kingdom Pseudomonadati; phylum Bacteroidota; class Flavobacteriia; order Flavobacteriales; family Weeksellaceae; genus Chryseobacterium; species Chryseobacterium sp. 6424. The sequence goes on along the minus strand of NZ_CP023540.1, from coordinate 809,520 downwards.
TCCGGAATATCACTGGGATTATTTATCTTATGTTTCAGACAAAAAAACTACAGTTCCACCGAACAAAATGCAGGAAATTTTTGACATGATAATATCCAAGACACCAAAAAATAAGCTGTTTGAATGGTCAGGAGATGTTGAAGGAAGCTTAAGAAATAAAGCCAATTACAAAGATAGGCGTGAATTCATTTCAAGATACCTACAAATAAACTCTTCCGTTGAATTACAGGGTAAAAACATTATTGTAGTGGATGATCAGTTTACATCTTCAGCTACGGCGTGGGAAATTTGTCACCAGTTAAGAGCAAAAGGGGTCAAAAATATCTTGTTTATTGCCTTTTTTTACCTCATTAGTCCGATAGTTAGTAAACCATGCCCCAAATGCGGTCTCCCTTTAAAAATTAAAGTCAAAAGAACCGAAGGTTCAAAATTCTATTCATGTCTGCCGGCAAGGTTTGGCGGTAATGGCTGTGGTCACATTGAAAATATTAACTAAATGAAAAGCAATACTCAACTGATTGGTTTGTTGGCAGTTTCTTCCTTAAAGGGAATTGGTCCCGCCTTTATAAATAAATATATAAATACATCTCATTTTGCCTCGGATAATCTACTGGATGAAATCGAAAATATATTGACTGTAGGAAAAAAGACATTTGATGCTGACGAGGTTAATTTTCAGATCGATAATGCTTACAAAATTTACAGCGAAACAGCAGAAAATAACATTCAGGCTGTGTCCATTTTTTCCGATGAATATCCTTTGCAGCTAAAAGCCCTCAAAGATGCACCACCGGTTATTTTTTTAAAGGGCAACTTAAAAAATCTCCAAAGCAATACAGTCTGCATCATCGGAACAAGAGGACCGAATGAGATAGGAAAAGAAATTTCTAAACGGGTGGGAAGGTATTTTTCAGAAAACAAATGGAGTATATGCAATGGCCTTGCGGAGGGAATTGATACTTTTTCAATAAAAGATGGTACAAAGTATTATGAGAATGTGATCGGTGTTCTTGCAGGGGGGCTGAACTACAATTCTAGTAAAACACTACTTAAGTCTACAGTCGCAAATGCCGAGAAAATCTTGGAAAACAGTGGGCTTCTGATATCAGAAATGCCCATAAACAAAAAAGAGGATACATTCTCAGTAGTAAAATCCTGCAGAATCCAAGCCGGAATGTCACATGGCCTCTTGCTGGTTCAAAGTTCACTGACCGGTGGCTCAAAATACACAGTAAAAGCATTTGCTGAACATTATCGGCCGTTAGCGGTAATCAATCCAATCGGTGATGCTGATGCCTTACAGTTTTACGAAGCAAATATTGAAATAATTCATAATTCCAGGAAGGGCATTACTGAAATGACAGAATTAAAATCTGAAAAAATAGCAATATCGTCTTTTCACACAATTAAATCAAAAGATGACTATGTTTCATTTGAAAAATCAATGCTTGAAGCAAAAAAAAGCGCGGAAGGCAACAATACCTTATTCTAGTTACAAAGCTATTATGGTATTGAACTTAGCCAGTATTCGGCTTAAAATCCCCACTCTGCCACAGCAAATAACATAATTGCAATTATAGTCAATTTGCCATCGCAAACCGTTGCCCTCCACTCCGCTCCGCTGCGTTACGTGCAAACCAGCACCATTATCACCTATAATTGAAAATTATGCTAAATGCTTTCCTTTTGTCTGTGCGAAGCCCACACAAGCCACCGCCTTCCAGCCGCCAGGATAGTTATAATTTAGAAGTCTATTTTCCCAATCCACTGCGCTACCCGGAAAGTACGGTTCTAAAATAGCCAAGTGCCTGCAGTCCACAGCCTGTACCAAATTCAGTTTCTGAAAATACAGGTAAGTCAACAGGCTATGCACTTCAGCACCGCGCACAGCAGTATTCTGGGCAACAAAAAAATGCGTAAGCCATCGCTTTCCCTTTGCCCCCCTCCAGCACCATCACGCATTTTTTCCATTGCCCTCCATACCGCTGTCTTTCCAGCTCCTTTAGTACTTCTTTATCGCAATGGAGTTGCCGAAGCTTTCCCATATTCCTCCAGGACATAGGCAGCAACCGCTTACAGTATAAGTTTGATTTTTTAGGCTCTTTTTATAATTTTGCGAGAGTAATAACCCATTAAATCAACATGTTATGGAAAATCCATTTGAATCAATCATTGAAAGACTGGACAGAATTGAAAAGCTTCTGGTAAGTTTAGTTCCTACCGAAGCAGCGATGACAAATGCCCATTTTAACAAAGAAATTCTGACATTAAAAGAATTATGTTCTTACTTGGAACTCTCTGCTTCCCACGTTTATAAATTAACTTCACAGAATGAGATCCCATTTACTAAACGAAGCAAAAGAATCTATTTCGTAAAAAAAGATATTGATGACTGGTTAAAGAAGTACAGGCAAACAACAAAAGATGAAATTGAAACGATGGCAGCCAACTATACTATTCGAAATCCGCTAAAATGGTAGCCAATCGCTTTCCCAAGTTCCTCCAGCACATAGCCGGCTTTCACTTCACGGACGTCCCCGGCCGTTCCGTTACAGCCAACTATACGCTTCCGTCACCGCGCACAGCAGTATGCCGGTATACCGGGATTTTTCTATTTTATTTTGGCTCCGGCACACCGTCATACCGCTGTTTTTTCCATCCCTCTCCACCGCGCTGATATTCCGCTCTTCACCCAAATATCTACCATGGTGCATAAATATATTCTATAATGTTTATGAAGTTTAGCTACGAGCAATACTTTCAGGAAACAAAAAAGCCACTGTAAAATGAGTGGCTTAAACTGTCGCGCTATATATTTTCATTTAGTAAGCATATCGTATAACTCTTTCGTTATTTTTATATAACTATTTACATATAACTTCAGATCCGTATTCTTATTCCCGCTAATCCTGTATTGTACCGGCGTTTTTGCAGATCCTACTTTTCGGAAGATTTCTATTTCTTCATCGTTAAGTAATAAATTAGAAGTCTCTACGGCTGTAATTTGATGGCTTATTTTCTTACGAGTTTCTCCTAGCGGTAGATTATATACTTGATCATCAATAAGAAACTTGAAGGTGTGCATATCCGGCCATTCCGAATAACCATCAAACATTAATCCCACCCTGTAAAATACCAGCCCATCTTTTATAACAAGGTACGGTTTTATACGGATGTTTTGTCCGTACGATTTCTTCTCGTAAATAACAGTTTTGTTATCGAATACATCTTTTTTAATGTGAAATTTTTTTAGAAATTTCTGATCAAGATTTTCCAAACTACTAGTCAGAGGCTTCTGTGAAAACCCAAAATTAAAAACAAAGAGGGCAGTTAATAGTAAAATTTTTTTCATTTCAAATGTTTTTCTTTAAAAATACAGAAAATTTAAATAAGAACAATATTCAGCCAATCCTGTCCATGGAATCATGCCGGTCGTTTCTGAACTTGCAACGTCATACAGCTGATTTTTCCATCCCCTTTCCATCCCTTGAAAGTCGGTTATACAAGCAAATCATTCCCTAATCGAATAACCGAAAAATTATTTAATCATAAGGCATTTATAACAATTTTGCCTGTACCGCTAGTCAATAAACTGCCTGGTTTCAGCGGAATAGTGTAGTGGCAGTTTATTCACTATCGGTACCGCGCACAGCAGTATGCCGCTGCTGCGAGCCCTCGCATCGCCATACCGCTGTCTTTCCCTCCGCTGAAGGGATTTAGTAAAATACCGCTTCGAATTCCCTGAGTTTTATAATAAACAAAACTCCTACTGCACCAATCGATAAACCCGGATAAGAAAAAATAAAAAAAAAGAAAGTAAAGGTATACCGTCGGAAAAATGCCCTGACAATATCTTGCCCTGCCGGGTTTTTTGCAAAAAAGATGGCCGTGAAAAATGATACGGCAATCTTTTTTGCAAAAAAATATTGCATCGCATTTTTCCTCCCGAAGGGTAGAGCACTTTCTTTTTTTTCTTTTTTTCTTTTGAATAGTATTCAGAAGAGCAAATTTTTTAAAACAAAAGTTATGCTTACCAACAAAGTACGGACTTACGCAGTCCACCGCCCAGCCCCGGAAACGGCTGTTTTTATTCTGAATCGTGGCCACAATGCCGGAAAACCTTTGCGTGAACCTTGCCCGAACTGCTTCATCATCTACTGTGGCAACCAGGAAGAACTCGAAACCGTTTACTGGACCTTTTACTCCCTCTGGAAAAACGGATTCTTTCACCCTTATCTCTGCGGCAGCGTCATCGAAATGCTCCGGCTCTTCGAGCTGAAAAAACTCCTGCAGAACTTCATCCAGCCAGGCATCGAAAAAGCTACCCGTAATCCCGAAATGATCCACAAAATCAAATCCATCCACGAGCTGGAACAGAAGCAAGTAGAACAGTCCAGATTGCTCAGCCAGCTACGCGCTGCACTCATTCAGAAATACTACTACAGCATCTGAAAACAGAAAATTCCCTCCGGGGAATTTTTTATTTTGATTGCCACTTATTTCACCCTTTTCCCATACAAGAGTCATACTTATTTCACCCCTTTTAACAAACGAGCGAAAACGGACGCAGAAAAAATCTAAGGCATAAAAAAAGCCTGTCATGACAACAGGCCGGTTAACCAATAAAATTCTAATTATGGGACTTAAGTGCTATTTCACAGCTTCTTCAGCTGGATCTTCCAGGGCTTTTCCGGGAATTTTTCCGGATTTTTCGCCATACTCTTCTGAGCTCACGGCTGTCTGGCTCACCGCGCTGATGATCGTGCCGCCTAAAAGCAAATATCCTCCAATGGATATTACAGCTGCAGGGAGAATCACCGGTGCAGCCACCAGGGCACCGCCGACCGCCGACAAACCCAGTCCGATATTGCGGGCAATCCGAAACCACTTGGGAGTGGGTGAACTCATTCTGCTTGCTAAATTCATGTTTCTATTTTTCATGATCCTGATTTTTTGTTTGGTTAATTTCTAATTTGTTCATCCGTTGTTCCAGATATTCGACTTTCTTAGTGAGGATATCATAAGAGGTTCTGAATTCTGTTTTGATAATTAGAGCCATGGTCTTGACTTCCGACATATCTCTTTCCATACTCTTGAAATCGGTGTGCAGCTGCTTGATAAAGTAGGCCACAATCCCCAGCAGAACACTGCTGATAAAACCGAACAGAACGCTTAGTGTTAATTCATTAGCCATGATTTTCCGGTTTTAAAATTGAAAATTGTTCTGGATCTCAATCTGATTATCCTTGCTTTTGGCTGCCGCCAAAAGTTTAGGATAAACCTGCCGGTATGCATCGCGGCTCTGCAGAACCTGATAATCTCCGTCCTTCATGATGTAACTTAACCCGACGAGCGGACAACCGGCTGTGTGTTGGATCGTGTTTCCTGTATGGATATACACCAGGTCGAAAGTCGGCAGATCATCAATTTCAATCATGCCCTGATGCATTTGTCCGTACTTCTGGGAATACGTTCTGTTCATTCCACCGGTGGTGTTGATTTTAAGCTGAAATTTTCCCTCCGGGATCGCGGTCCTGCTTTTAATCTTAACCTGGCGGATTTTATCCTCCAGGAGGAAGCATTGAAAAATGCCGTCAATATAAAGATGGGAAAGGGTGCTTTGTTTTCCCTGGGCTACTCTTACTATTTTTGTTTTCATAAAATTCTGTATTTGGATTTTTGAAATGAGTGATAAAAAAAGGCTTCCATTTTCTGGAAGCCCTTTCATGATCACATCCTAAAACACTTCCTCGATTTTGAGACAGTTACCGGTAGCAAAAGGGTAATAAACTCCGTTTACTTCCTGGAAGAATTCAATTCCGATACACTGAAGTACAGAAACGGTATTGTCCAGAGTTGGTAAACCTGGCAAGTCTGCCGTAATGGTATCACCGGAATAACTTTCATTAAGCGGGATAAAAGGTGATCTGGCAACTACACTCAGCTCATTGTTCACCGCGTCGTCCGGTTCATAAGTTCCGGTTATCGGGTTATACGAAAAGTCTGCGATCACTGCCAAAGCATGGAGCAAACGGAAGTGCGAAGCACCTGCAGGAGCAGCGATCAATTCGATTGGTATGAACTCTTCTACAATGAAATCTGCAGTATTTCTTGCAGGATCATGATTCACCTGATATGGAGCATTGAAAACACCGTTGATCGATTGGTTCTTGTTGAACTCAAACCCATTCAGATAATTTCTCTGAGTGGAGATCTCTACCTTTCGGTAACCTCTGGCTTCCGTTCCGTCCTCCAGGTTGATTTTCTTCATAATTGAAGTTAACCTGCCTGTTACCTGAGTATCGGTAAATTTCCCCATCAGCTGGGAAAGAGCGGTTCGCACCGCTTTTCCTGCAATGGCGCATCCACCGAACTCGTTCATGTTTTCGCGGGTACGCTCAAACTCCGGAGCGGTTTTAACCTGTTCTGCGGTGGGTCCGCCCACCATGCCGGCAAAAAATCCTTTTTGCCCTTTGATTTTGAAATGTCTAACGTCGCCTATGGTTCCGACGTATTTCATGAGACCTTTTTGTCTTGCCATGATATTAAATTTTATAATTGATAATTTGAAGAAAAACACTGTTGTCTAGACAGTTATAAATTTCTTAAATTATCTTTACAAAACCAATAGTTAAAACACAGTAAATCAATGCATTACAATGAAATTAACCCAAAATACACTACCATGAACGTCAGCAAAACAGAAAATCCGTCAGCAAAGTATTTCCAGATTCCGGGAATAATTACCGAAACGCATTGGATTGTGGAAAGAGTTCTGGATGGAGATACCATTATCGCAAAAGAAGAATTCGGTCAGGAAAGCAAAGAAATCCGACTTTACGGCCTCGATGCACCGCAAGTGCACATGAGCCGGAAAATGCGCGAGGATGAAGCGAAAAGCCACCTGCCTGCAGCTTTCTTACTGGAACTCGGTCTGAAGAGTTTAGGTTACGTGCTCCAGGTGTGCCCACCTGGAACACGTATCACAATCCTCACCGAAAAGAAAAACGAATTGGACTTCTGGCTGCGCCAGTTGGCCTATGTTATTCTGCCTTCAGGGGAATGTCTGAATGAGCTCCTAATAGCAAATGGCTGGGCAAAAGCCAGCCATTCTTATTATTGTTCGATGCTTACTGAATATCAATCTTTAAATTTTCAGGCAAAACAACACGAGCAGGGAATCTACCTGTTTACTGAAAATTTTTAAAATGTTGTACCTATGTTGTACCCATGACAGTAATAACGTAAGAAAACCCCTTGTTTAAAGGCGTGATTCCAAGTATTTCTGCCATTCCCATGTTGTGCGGAGTGCTTCTTCCAGGGATGTTTCAGCCTTCCAACCGAGTTCCCGTTCTGCTTTATCGGCATTGGCGTATGCGATGGTGATGTCACCGGGGCGCCGCTCGCAGATTTCGTAGGGTACGCTGACATTGTTAGCGCGTTCGTAGGCTTCTACCACTTCCAATACGGATGATCCTTTCCCGGTACCGATATTGAAGATATCAATGACGGTTTCTTCATTTGACGTTATTAGCTTCTGTAAGGCTTTTACGTGGGCTTTCGCCAAATCAACTACATAAATATAATCCCGGATGGCGGTACCGTCTTCAGTAGGATAATCGTTGCCCCAAATATTGAGTTTCTCGCGGATTCCGGCTGCTGTCTGTGTAACGTACGGAACTAAATTATTCGGGATACCGATGGGCAGTTCGCCTAACAAGGCGCTCGGGTGCGCACCTATCGGATTAAAATAGCGAAGCAGGGACACCCTACGCCCATAAGCCGTTGCGAAGTCTTTCAGGATTTCCTCTCCCATCTGTTTGGTTTTGCCATAAGAGGATTCCGGCGTTTTCAGTGGCGTGTTTTCATCAATCGGCATCTCATCAGCCTGGCCATAAACCGTGCAGGACGAACTGAAGATAAAGTTCGAGATATTTCGCACTTTAAATTCCTGTAGAATATTGATGAGGGTAAACAGATTGTTTTCGTAATAATCAAGCGGTTTTTCCTGGCTTTCGCCTACAGCTTTGTAAGCGGCAAAATTAATGCAGCCTGCAATCTCGTACGCGTCGAAAATCTGCGTAAGCAACTCCTTCCGTTTCAGGTCAAAAGGGAAAAACGCCGGTTTCTTACCTGCAATTTTCTCTATATTTTGAAGGATAAATCTTTCCGAATTGGAAAGATCATCCACAATCACCACTTCAAACTCATTCTTTAAAAGTTCTACCACTGTGTGCGAACCTATATAGCCAAGGCCACCCGTTACAAGAATTGTCATGTTAAATTTTGCTGGGTTTATTTAAAGAAATCAAGTACGGCATCCGTGATATATTTCAGTTGCTCTTCATCAAGCTCGGTATGCATCGGAAGCGAGATAACCTCATCAAGAAGCTTGTCTGTATTCACAAAATCGGCATCATTACTCTCCTGATAATATGCTTTTTGTTTCCTTAAAGCTACCGGATAATAAATCATCGCCGGAATTTCTTTTTCGGCCAAATATTGCTGAAGTGCCGTACGCTTACCATTCAGTACCCGAAGCGTGTACTGATGAAATACATGGGTTGAGTAATCTGCGCGTTTTGGCGCCAACAGGTGCGGATGATTGGCAAAGGCTTCATCATAATAATCTGCCGCTTTGCGCCGTGCCTCGTTATATGCATCGAGCTGCGGAAGTTTTTTCCTTAAAACTGTAGCCTGAATACTATCCAGACGCGAGTTTACCCCCACCTCGTCATGATAATATCTTTCATACATCCCATGGTTTACAATCCCACGGATCTTGTGTGCGAGATCATTATCATCGGTAAAAATAGCGCCACCATCTCCATAACAACCCAGATTTTTCGATGGAAAAAAGGAAGTGGTCCCTACCGTACCCATTGTCCCGGATTTTTTCACGGTCCCATCAGAGAAGGTAAAATCGGCGCCAATGGCCTGTGCATTATCTTCGATGACATACAGGTTATGCTCGCGCGCGATCTTTAGGATCTCTTCCATGTTAGCGCATTGCCCAAAAAGATGAACCGGGATAATGGCTTTGGTTCTGGGCGTTATCGCGGCCTTAAGTTTTTCAGGATCAATAGTGAAAGTATCATAATCTACATCCACAAGAACTGATTTCAGTTTTAACAGGTGAATCACCTCCACGGTAGCGGCAAAAGTGAAATCGGCCGTAATCACCTCATCACCTTCTTTAAGGTCCAGCGCCATAAGGGCAATCTGCAGCGCATCCGTACCATTGGCACATGGGATGACATGCTCGGTGCCAAGATAAGCCTCCAGTTCCGACTGGAAGGATTTCACTTCTGGTCCGTTAATAAATGCCGCAGAATCCAGCACATTAAGCACCGCATTATCTACATCTGCTTTTATCTTATAATATTGACTTTGCAGGTCAACCATTTGTATTTTCTTCATAAAAAATATTTATCCAAATTTAAGAAAATTAAAATGCTCGGGAAAATTAAAAGAATGTATTCCCTACTATTTACATTGGTGATTTATGGGATTAAAGATTATCCGAAAAACTGTCAACACGAAGATTTTTATTCCTGAATGACCTGTTGCGGAGAGAAGTAGGGCAACAGAATATCCTCAAACTTATAAAGTCCCGGCTGGTCTGTCTTTAGATTCTCTGCCACGAAGATGACACCGCTGCCAAAAGCCTCACGGGAAATCGACTCATGGATGAGCCTGACAGTTTGATACGGAAAACCAAATATGACTTCATGTTTTCCCACAATACCACCGGCACGGACGGAGTTGATGTTATTCTCTGTAATTTCAAGGGCTTGCGCCAGTTTTACAGCGGTGCCCGAGGTGCCTTTTTTCTCTTTAAAGTGCTCTTCATTAATCTCAATATCTACCCAAGGAGCGATTTTTTTCAGGAATTGTGCCGCAAAAAGCAGATAATTAACGCCTAAAGTAATATTAGGGCTCCAGAATACAACCGTGCGTTGGGCAAGTTTCTGCAACATAGCTTTCTGAGACTCGCCATAATGCGATACCGCACTGATGATTTTTATACCGGCATCCGCCGCGGCTTCCCCATAAACCGAAAGGCCGGTTTCGGAAGAGAAATCAATCACCATATCTACTGGCTGTGCCCTTAGCAGGTCTTCGACAGAAATGGATTGTGAAGAATAAATTGTACCCGGATCATCCGATTGCACACCCAGAAATTCAGGGACGCTGCGGCCTTCTAAAATGTTGCTCTGGCGATACACCCATTCAAGTATGAATTCTTCATGTTGCAAAATCACATTAGCGACAGCTTTACCGGTTTTTCCAAATCCAAATAGTCCTATCTTCATATTTTATATATTTTAACGGGTTTAACGTAAATTGGTAATGTAAGATATATTATGCTATACATTAAACAAGACGTTAAAATACAAAAATTATATTAACCGACATAATAGTACTGTAAACATGTATTTTGCAATGAGCGAATTTTCAGTTCTTTCTGCTAAGCCGAATTCCTGCTGGCATTGATATTCCCGAAAAGCGACCGCATGACCAGTTTTTCATAGGCCTCGCGGTTTCCTTCGTTTTTATGTAGTTTCATTAACGCATACTGTTGGATACTGAGGAGCGGCAGTACGATTTTCTCCCTGATTTTTATAGACTTGCGCGACAATGGTTCCTCTTCCATCAACATTTTAAAACCTGTAAGTTCTAACATCATGGATTTTGAAAGTTGATATTCATCAAATAATATCTGCCAGAATTCGCCGTATGTTTCATTATCCTTCATGTAAGAAGTCAATGGGAAATAGGTTTTATTCATACTCATCATCGAGTTCAGTACCAAAGTTTTAAAGAAGTCCGAACCGCGGTATAAGGCCTTTATCTCATCAAACCTGTCCTGTTTTTTAAGCTCATTCAGCGCGAAACCAAATCCGAAGAAACCCGGAACGTTCTGTTTCAGTTGGCTCCATGAACCTACAAAGGGGATGGCGCGCAAATCTTCGAACTTCAAATCGCCGTCTGCGCCGCGTTTGGTAGGGCGGCTGCCGATATTTGTTTTACCGTAGTATTGCAACGTACTCATTTCCTGCAAATAAGGCACGAAACGGGGATGCGATTTCAGGTCGGTATATTTACGGAAACTCAGTTCCGCAAGTTCGGCAATCAACGCTCTTTCGGAAGGCTCAATGTCTTTTTTATCATTTTTGAATACTTCGCTTTCAATACCTGCGGTCAATAACTGCTCGAAATTATACTTTGCCTGGTCCTTATTCCCGAACACACTGGTGATGGTCTGCCCCTGGATGGTAATTTCAATCTTATGGTTGGCAATGGTCTTGCCCTGCGCGGCATAGAAATCATGGGTTTTCCCGCCGCCACGCGCCGGCGGGCCACCACGTCCGTCAAAAAAGATGACGTTAATGCCATTTTCCTCGGAGCGTTTGGTTAGTTCTTCTTTGGTCTGGTAGATTTCCCAATTTGCTTTTAGGTATCCGCCATCTTTTGTTCCATCAGAAAAACCAAGCATGATGGTTTGCTGGTTGCCCCGTCTTTCAAGATGGCGGCGGTAAACAGGCAATTCATATAGAGATTTCATCACATCTGCGGCGGCATCTAGGCCCTGCATGGTCTCAAACAGGGGAACAATATCCATTTTAATGTCTTCTTCCGCATATCCGCAAAGCCTGAACATCGCAAAAACGTTCAGTACATCTTTTACCTCATCAGAATTTGAGATGATATAACGACTCATCCCACGTTCACCATTGGTCTGCTGGATGGTTTTGATATTGATGATGTTTTCAAGTGTATCTTTGGTGACTTCATCAAATTCTTCCGGCCGGATGACTTCGTGTGTGGACAGCAACCAATGAAGTTTTTCTTCCGAGGTAAGCTCATGCGTAAAGCCTGCTTTTCGCCACACAATTTCATCAATGACTTGCTGATGCACACGGCTGTCCTGGCGGATATCGAGTGTAGCAAAATGCGTCCCGAATATCGTCACCCTATCCTTAAAGTCATCAAGCAGATTACTGAACAATCCGTTATGTTGTGTCATCAAGATTTCTTCGGCATTATTGATGCGACTGAGAATTTGCTTTTCACTGATGTTTCTGCCGTCATACACAGCGCTGTAAATTTCTTCACTAAGCATGTCCAGTTCATCAGAGACGCCACGGAAACTAAGTCTCCGGCGTAACTTTTTCAGATGTGCGTAATAAGATTTAAGTATCGAAATATGCAGTTGCTGCGCCACCTTGCGTGTAATATCCGCGGTGACAAATGGGTTACCGTCGCGGTCGCCACCTGGCCAGAACCCTAACTGAAAAATATTGGGATTAGGCTGGTCGTGGTCTTTGCCAAAGGTGTTTTTTATTTTACGGTAAAGCTCACCGATAGAATCGTAATACACGTAACGCAGATAGAAAATAATACTGAGAGCCTCATCCAAGGGCGTAGGTTTCTCGCGGTTGAGGAACGGTGTTTTGCCAAGTTGCTGCAACAGCATGTCGATGTCTGTCACCGAATCTTTCATAATAGCCGACCTCAGGTCATGCAAAATGCGTTGTACCGCGTTCGGGTAAAACTGTGTAGGGTGCGCCGTGAAGACCACCCGCACCGAGAAGTCTTGCATTTTTTTCCGCACAGCATCCAAGCGCCGGTCCTGCATGGCACGTTCATACAACTGAAGCAGCGTGCCAGATTCGCTTTCGGGGTGTAACTGCGAAAAAGCAGCATCTTCAATACTGTCAAACAAAACAACCTGTCGTTCAATATACTGTATGATCTTAAACAAGAGTTCGGTTTTTTGTTCCTCTGTCTGTAACCCGGTATGTTTAATGAAGAATTCTTCTATAATTTCTTCGGGGCTTTTCCCCAGCTGATAACCGGCCTTGCTTTCTTCATAAAGAAATGGTAAAAGCATGCCGATATTCGTCATTCTGTCATAAGGCAGACTCATAAACAGTGAATTATAGATTTGGAACTTATTTTCGACAAGTTGCCTGAATTTCTCGGTAATTTCGTGGTGTTGCATATAACAAATGTATGTTTTTCGGTGATTTAACCCGTATATTTTTAAACTGTTACAGAAATATTGTAATTTCATTTCATGAAACTGCTGCTCATCATGTTTTTTTATATAGTTCAGTTGCCTTTGCGCAACAGGGCTTCACTGTCTCAGGACATAAAAAAACCGTGATACCGTTTCAGTTAATTAACAATCTAATTTTTGTGCCACTCAGCATCAATGGCACAAATCTTACGTTTCTTCTGGACTCCGGTGTTAATGAAACCATCCTTTTCAGCCTGGAAGACAAAGAAGTAAACTTCAATAAAGTAGAAAAAATAACCTTTTCCGGTCTTGGAGAAAACAAAAACATCGAGGGCCTACGCTCCGATAACAATCTGGTAACGGTAGGCCCAAATTACAACGATGCGCAGCATACGGTCTTTATTATTCTGGATGAGAACATTAACTTCTCTTCCCATGTCGGCATACCGGTCAATGGGATCATTGGCTACCATTTCTTTAAAAACCACCCGGTGGAAATTGATTACATCAGAAAGAGGATTACCATACATCCTGTAGGAAGCTATGTACCGAAGAAAACCTTCCGCGAGTTCGAGATCACCGTGGAAGGTAACAAACCGTACATCGCTGCGGACATTGAGTTGACGCACGATAGAAAACCCACGAAACTATTGCTGGATCTGGGCAACAGCGATGCCGTATGGCTGTTCCCGAAACTGATTCCGGGTTTTGTGTATAACCGCCCATTCATTGATGATTATCTCGGACAGGGATTCAATGGCGACATTTTTGGTAAACGCAGCCGCATACGTGGGTTGTACTTGGGTGAATTTGCTTTCGTGAAACCTTTGGTAGCCATGCCGGATGAATATTCGATACAAAACCTGCGGCTTATACCGGGAAGGAAAGGCTCGGTAGGCAGTGAAGTCCTGCGCCGGTTCACAATAATATTCAATTACCCTGAAAATAAAATCTATCTGAAGAAGAACCGGTATTATAAAGACCCCTTCCTTTTCAATAAAAGCGGACTTGATATTCAGCACGACGGGATGGTATGGGAAAGCGACCTTGTGAATATCTTGCCCACCAAAGTGCCCGGCGAACCTGAAGGCGTATCTGTGTACAATGCCAGCGCGGGCTTCCGGTATCATTTTGTACTGAAACCGCAGCATTCTGTGGCTGGCTGCCGGCAAAACTCGCCCTGCCAAAGCGCGGGTTTACGGAAAAACGACAAGATCACCCATGTAAACGGGCGTAAAGCGAGCGCTTATACCCTGCAACAACTTAATAATCTTTTGAAACAAGAAGACGGAAAAACCGTGCAGTTCAAGATTGAACGTGCCGGACAGATACTGAACGTAGAGATTATATTAACAGACCCAATCCCTTACCAAGATGAAAATTGAACAAACTGTACTGGACAGCATCCGTGCGCGGCCAAGGTTTAAGATCTACACTTCGCTGAGCCGGCAAGATTATACGGCCCACCTTACAATCTTCCTGGCGGAAAACACTGCCGAATTTTCAGGAAATATCAATACCGAAAGTGCCACGATTACGGTGAAAACCGATGAAGATAATTACTGGAAGCCAACCCTGTCCCTGCGGGCTGAAACCGAGGACAACACGACGGTGATCCGTGGAATTTTCGGGCCGAGTGCCGCGGTATGGACGTTCTTCATGTTTCTTTACTTCATCTTCTGTATGCTGTGGATGGTATTCTTCACCGTGTGGTTTGTAGCGTTGCAAATTGGCAGCACCGACTTCCGGTGGGCATTGCCTGCATCGTTGGGGATGCTGGTACTGTTGATATTAACTTATCTGGCTTCGTTATTCGGGCAGAGAAAAGCGCGTAGGCAAATGGATAAACTGCGCTGGTTTGCGGAAGAATCTATCCGGAGGATGGAGCATTAAAGAGTATATCGCCCTACTGAAGCGCTGCAATGGCATCATATGGTTCACTTGGAGGAATATAATTCGGTATCAGGATAACAGGGCTTCGACACGGTTGTATTAAATTTCGACGCTCTTATTGAACTTTTTCACGTTAAAAGTGAATCATTAATGATTGTTTAGAACTTAGTCAGCATAAAGTTTCAGATACTCCATCGCAGATTTTTCCCAAGAGAAATCATAGGACATATTGGTCTGCACCAACTGCCCCATCAACCCATCATGGTTGTATATATGCATGGCGCGATGCATGGCATGCACGGCATCATTGGCGGTTGCCGAACCAAAGGTTACACCGCCGCCGCCCACTGAAACATCGCGCACCGTATCTCGCAAGCCACCAGTATAGCGCACAATCGGTACGGTACCATAGCGCATCGCATACATTTGGTTGAGGCCACACGGCTCTACACGCGAAGGCATGAGCAGGAAGTCTGAACCCGCATAGATCTTATGTGAAAGATCTTCCTTATAACCTAAATCGAGGGCAAAGTTGGAGAACACCTGGTTGAGATGGAGTAACTGATTTTCAACATCCTGATCCCCGGAGCCTAAGATCATTACGTTGAGGCCGCCAAAAGTCTCGCGGATACTGTTGGCTACGATTTCGGGAAGCAGGTCGGCACCTTTTTCACCGGCAAAACGGCCAATAAAACTAAAAAGCGGCAACTTAGGATCCAGGCCATATGCCGCGCAAAGCGCCGCTTTATTTTTACGTTTACCTTCCGAAGCGGTTTCTTTATTATAATGAAAATCAAGGTAATGGTCGGTTTCGGGGTTCCAGACACCTGTATCAATACCGTTAAGGATACCAAAAGCCTTGCGGTGTTCGTGCTGTACCAAAGACTCTAACCCCCGCAACTGATCAAAGAGTTCCGTCATATATCCTTTAGAAACGGCGTTAAAGGCGTGGCAGCATTTGAGCATGGCGGCGAGTGGATTTATGCGTCCGTTCCAGTCCAGCAAACCCCAATTCCCACCCTCGAACCAAGGCAGATAATCTGCCATTTCCCAGGACATATCTCCCTGATATTCGCCATTATGGATGGTACCGATGGTTTTTATGCCTTTCAGGAAACTAAACTCGGGACAATTTTCGATCATAAAAGGGACGAGGCCCGTATGATAGTCGTGGCAGTGCAACACATCGGGCCGGATCTTCATTTCGCTGAGCCAGTGCAGGATACCATGTTGGAAAGCCAGGAACTGCTGACTTTCATCCCAATACCCGTAAGGCTGGTCCCGATCCAACAAGCCGGGAATCTTGATAAGATACAGATCAAAACCTAAGAGTTGAGATTGTTCCTTCGATATTTCAATCTCGAGCAACTGGTTTTTCTGACGAATGAAGCCAGTGAATACCGTTTCGAACTGATGCTGATGCACAAAGGGTTTGTTATACCAAGGCATGATTACGGCACTTTCAACACCATCGATACGGTTAAGGTATTTGGGCAGCGCGCCCACCACATCTGCCAGTCCGCCCACTTTGGCCACCGGATAACATTCCATTGAAAGATTGAGAATCCTCATACAACTATTGGTTTAAACATGCGCCACCGGTGGTCCGCAGTGCTTTAGAATAACCCCTGCCAAAGGCGGCAAACGGAGTACGATATTGTTCGGGCGGTACATCCACTCATCATCTTCCTCATCTATAATTTCTGCCATCACCCCGCTTCCGCCAAACTTTTTTTCATCAGAGTTTAAAATCACTTGCCAATTGGTGCCTTCATCTACACCGATTTTGTAGTCTAATACCCGTGGTGTAAGGTTTAGCACCGTCATGGTGATTTGCGATTGGTTGCTATTTTTTCTAAGGTAAATGAATACGGAATTCTCGGCATCATTGGCTTCCACCCACTCAAAACCATCGGGTTTATATTGGTTTTGGTAAAGAGATTCTTCGGTGGAGTAAAGGGCGTTCAGCGCTTTGACGTATTGCTGTAAACCTTTATGTATGGGATATTTCAGCAGGTGCCAATCTAAACTTTGCGCAAAGTTCCATTCATTGGTCTGGGCAAATTCATTCCCCATGAACAATAGTTTGGCGCCAGGCTGTGTGAACATATAGGTGTAAAGTGCCCGAAGGTTGGCAAATTTTTGCCATTCGTCCCCCGGCATTTTATAGATAAGGCTCGATTTGCCGTGTACGACTTCGTCATGCGAGAGAGGCATCATGTAGTTTTCTTTATTCACGTACATGGAGGCAAACGTGAGTTTATTGTGATGGTATTTTCGGTGAATGGGTTCTTCCTTAAAATATTTTAGGGTATCATGCATCCAGCCCATCATCCATTTCATGCCGAAACCTACGCCACCTTCGTGTACGGGTTTTGTAAGCATGGGGAAGTCTGAACTTTCTTCTGCCACCGTTAGGATGCCCGGAAACTCTTTGTAAACGGCTACATTGAAATCCTGTAAGAATTTCTTGGCTTCGAGATTCACATTACCGCCTTCGGCATTAGGCTCCCACTCGCCCTCGTTTCGGGCATAATCGAGATGCAACATGGAGGTAACTGCATCCACCCTTAAACCGTCGGCATGATAGCGGTCGAGCCAAAACATGGCATTTGAAATCAGGAATGATTTCACCTCTGGGCGGCCATAGTTGAAGATATGCGATTTCCATTCGGGGTGGAAACCTTTGCGCGGATCCTCGTGTTCGTAAAGAAAAGTCCCGTCGAAAAAATGCAGGCCATTGGCATCCCCCGGAAAGTGCGCGGGAACCCAGTCTAAAATAACGCCGATGCCATTACGGTGTAATTCATTAATCAGATACATCAAATCCTGTGGTGCGCCGAAACGTGAAGTCGCGGCATAGAAACCAGTTACCTGATATCCCCAACTGGGATTATAAGGATATTCCATCACCGGCATTAATTCCACATGCGTGAAATTCATCTCTTTCAAGTACGGAACGAGCCTCTCGGCCATTTCGCGGTATGAAAGAAATCTTTCGGGATGGTCGGTACCCCGCATCCATGAGGCTAAATGTACTTCATATATTGAAAGCGGAGTATTATAAATATCCTTATTTTGTCTCGAAGCAAGCCAATCCTGATCTTGCCACTCGAACCAGGTGGTAGAAATGACTGACGATGCCTGTACATGTTGCTCCCAGCTAAGGGCAAATGGATCTCCCTTTTCAAGCAGCACCCCGGTCGCTGTACGGATGGCGTATTTGTAAATATCGCCCCAGCCCAACCCTTCGATAAAGCCTTCCCAGATACCTGAGCCATCCCACCTCGGATATAATTTGTGTAAACCGGAGCCCCAATGGTTAAAATCGCCGATAACGGAGACCGCCTCGGCATTTGGTGCCCATACAGCGAAATAAACGCCTTTATTACTGTTCTTTTCTATGGTATGCGCCCCGAATTTCTCATAGAGCCGATAATGTTTTCCCTCACGAAAAAGGTAAATATCTGCGTCTGTAAATAACGAATGAGGGAGTACACGTTCCATAATTTCGGGATTGAATGAATAGTCGGACAAGTGCGGCTAAATGTCATTCAAATATATTCAAAATACCACGGCGCGGCAAATCAGCGTATCGCTGATTCTAAATAGATTAAAAGTACTGTTTGCTTAGTCTTCGTTATTGTTGGGAACTTTTACCGCCAGTTCGTATAAACTGCCGCGCATCAGGAATTTCACTCTTTCGCGGGTGGTGACGGTGTTTATTTCGCCATTCTTTTCAATGATGATACGGTCGCCTGTGGCAATATTCTGGTCAGCAATCCAGTCTTCCGGGGTATTGTCGTCTTCTTTTTCCTTCATCAGTTCGAGGATTCCTTCGGCCATATCCTGAAATTCCTTATCCTGGGAATAATATACCTTGTATTCCTTATCAAGTCCTACTTTAAAAGTTCGGTGTTCTGCGATGAGGTTTCCGGTATCGTCCGGCAGAGGATTGTCGGAGCCATCGGTGAAACCTACCTCTATAAGTTCGCCGTGGTGTTTGTCGGCATATTCAAGCGCGTCTTCATACGTTTCGAAATTGGTGACTACGGTATATTCATCATACTTGTATTTCTGTAGTCTTTCATGTTTGTCCATAATTGTATTTTTTTAATAGTCGGTATGTTATTTTTTAGTCTGGACTTCCTCCTTCACTTCATGCCATTCATTGTCTTTGAGGTTGGCTTCAATCCGCTCCACTTTCAGGCTCTGCCTTAGATAGGCAAAAAGGCTCATATAAAAATTGGCTACAAACACCAACGCAAAAAATGAAACAAAATAGCCACGCCAACCTTCCATGAGAAGCGTAAATTGTGTAATAATGAGGAAGAAAGCCGTCACGTAATGGCTAAAGCAGTATTCGCAGGTAAAGAGATAGAAGAACTTTCGCTCTAATATCTTTTCTGCGTGCTGCGAACGTTTCACGCAGTATTCCCTTGGTTCGCGGAAGATTTCTTCGTGTGTCACCGTCCAGGCAACGCATGCAATAGGGATTGCCAATAGAAAAAGCCACAGGAGTTGTTCACCCAGATCACCCATTCGGTTTATTTTTCTTCAGATCTTCAAAAGTAATGCCACGTACAGACGTTTTCAAGTGACTGAATCTGCATTTATTCATGTTTTTTATCAATTATCTCATAAATAAAACGTGTTTGGGCAGCTAACTTTTCCCAATTGCTTTATTTTATTTATTTTTAGGCAAATTTTATAGAAATGAAAAGAAGAAATATATTGCTTGCAGCAATAATTTTCCCGGCAGTGATGGCTTTTGGCCAGCAGTACGGCGGTATGTGGATCCCCACAGAACTTAATGAAAAGGAAATGAAGGACCTGGGAATGAAGATCTCGGCAAAACAGATTTTCGATCCTGCAAAACCCAGCATTAAAGATGCCGTAGTACAGTTTAACGGTGGCTGTACCGCAGAAATCATATCGCCACAAGGCCTTTTGCTTACCAACCACCACTGTGGCTACGGGCAAATCCAAAAACATTCGAGCGTACAGAACGATTATCTGTCTGATGGTTTCTGGGCGAAAAACATGGGAGGTGAACTGGCGAATCCTGGTGTAACGGTAGATTTCATCACTGATATCAAAGAGGTATCCGCTGAGGTACTTGCCGGTACACAAAACCTGGAGGGTAAGGCAGCAGAGGACCTGATCCGTACAAATCTTGAAAAAGTGCAGGCAGGCTTCAAGCTGGAACCTTGGCAGAAAGTAGTCATCAAACCCATGTATTACGGCAATAAATATTATGCATATGTTATTGAGACCTTTAAGGACATCCGCCTGGTAGGCGCGCCGCCATCAAGCATCGGGAAGTTCGGTTCAGACACCGATAACTGGGTTTGGCCACGGCATACCGGCGATTTTGCCATGTTCCGTATTTATGCTGACAAGAACAACCGTCCGGCAGAATATTCAAAAGACAACGTCCCTTATAAACCAAAACATTTTTTACCTGTATCCATTAAAGACAAGCAGGAAAACGATTTTACGTTTGTTTTCGGCTTCCCGGGAAGAACTACCGAATACCTACCGGCCATCGCTGTAGAAAAGATCATGACTGATACTGATCCTGCAATGATTTCGGTGCGCGAAGTAGCGCTGAAGACTTTGGATGAAAAAATGCGTGCTGATGATGAGACCAGAATTAAATATGCCTCTAAATACGCCTCTGTCGCCAACTACTGGAAAAAATGGATCGGCGAAGTGGAAGGTCTGAAAAAATCTGACGCGGTAGGTAAAAAGAAAAAATACGAGCAAAGCCTTATCGCTAAAAATCCGCAGGTAAAAACAACCATCGACGGGTTAAACGCCCTTTACACAGAGCAGGCACCTTACGCCCTGAACCGTGCATATTATTCGGAGGTGATCCGTAACGCGGAAACGCTGTCGCTTGCCAACCAATACCTGAACTTCATGCAAAGCTATGAAGCCGGCAAAACCGACGATAAAAGCATGACTTCCCTAAAAAACCGTCTCGCTTCTTTCTATAAAGACTACGATGGCGCGCTGGATGCAAAAGTGACCGCTAAGTTGCTTGCGCTTTATGCCAACAAAACCCCACAATCCTTCTTACCGACAAACTTCGCGCAGTTTAAAGATGAAAACGCCAACCTTTCCCTTATTGAAGAGTGGTCGAAAAACTCGGTGGTAAGCGGCAGAAAAAGTCTTAACGGCGCAACCGCAGCAACTGACATCCAGAAAGTATTCGCGAATCCGGCAGAACTTGTGAAGGCTTTAAAAGATGACCCGTTCATCAAATTAGCTACGCAACTCAGAACGTCTTATATGACTTCTACGGAGGATAAATACGCCCAGTTACAGTCTCAGATTGATGTTCTTCAGAAAAGATACATGGCGCAGCAGATGGAAACGGACAAGGATAGACCCTTCTTCCCGGATGCCAACTCTACCCTGCGTGTTGCTTACGGACAGGTAAAAGGATCTAACCCGCGTGATGCCGTTTATTACGGTTACCAAACCCATATTTCAGGGATTATGGAGAAATACGTACCGGGAGATTACGAGTTTGACGTTCCTAAAAAACTGATTGATCTTTACCAAGCCAAAGATTACGGAATCTACAAAGATAAAACCGGTGAAGTACCTGTAAACTTCACGGCGACAAACCATACGACCGGCGGTAACTCGGGAAGCCCGGTACTTGATGCCCACGGGAACCTGATCGGCCTGAACTTCGACCGGCAGTGGGAAGGAACGATGAGCGACATCAATTTCGATCCGCGATTCAGCCGTAATATCATGGTAGATACGAAATACATTCTGTTCATCATTGATAAATATGCTGATGCTAAATGGCTGATTAATGAAATGAAGATCGTAAAATAAGATACCCATTCATCCTTAAAATCCCGCCACTATGCGGGATTTTCAGCTATAATAAAAACTCCGGGACATGTGTTCCGGAGTTTTCAGTTTTCATGGTTTTTAGTTATTAAATAGGTCGCTATTTAACAGTACAAATTTGCGGAAATTTTGGCTGCTGTATTCGCGTCTTTTCACCCATTTTTATATCAACAGTCTTTATTAAATAAAAAAACGCACTCCTGAAAGTGCGTTTCTTTAGATGCTGCAAAGTCTTTAGTACCCGAAGATTTCTTCCAGCGAAACTTCATGGAAGGTGCCCATCTTATTTATCGCTTCCATATCAAGATTCTCTTTCTTCCCGATGATGGCTGTGTTGTAATTCAATGGTTTTATCGTGGCATTATAGAACTTGGTTACTTCATCAATCGTAAGATTTTGGATCTCGTTGTAAAGGTCTTTTCTTATATCATAATCAATCCCCAGTTTCTGTAGGTTCAGGTAATTAAAGAAAATATTGGTACGGTTGATCCTGCCAGAGGCGATTTGCTTCAACGCCGCGTTCTTCGCATTGGCGAACTGTGCGGGCACCTGCGGCAGATCTGCCATCAACTCGTTCATCGCGTTTACGGCTTGTCCCAGTTTATTGGCCTGTGTACCGATGTAGGTGGTCACATAATCAGCCTTGTTGATTTCCCCTGCGCTGGCGTAAGAAACGTAGGCGGAATAAGCCAAACTCTTGCTCTCACGAATCTCTTGGAAGACGATGGACGAAAGCCCGCGCCCGAAATATTCGTTAAACACATTTATCTTTCCGAAATTTTTAAGATTTACAGGACCGGCTTTGGCAACTTTACTCATTTCCGTCTGTACCATATCGTAATTGGTAAAGTACACTTTATTTTCGGTTGCAGGCTCCGGATAGACTTTCTTAGCAGGGATCTTCATATTTTCAGATTCTACGAATGGCTTCGCATACTTTTTAAATTTATTAAAGTTATTGCCATAGAAAAAGATCTGATAAGGCATGTGAAGCAGATCCTTAACCTTTGCCGTCATCTCTTCGGAACGGATTTGCTTCAGGCGATCCGCTGAAACCACATCGGTAAAACGCGATGTTCTGCCATATTTTGCGTAGTTGGTGAGTGCTGCCATAATTCGGCCTTTGTCTTTTTTGGCGACATCACGGCTTTCGAGGATGGTTCTCACGTTTTCTTCATACACTTGCTGGTTAGGTTTGGCATCCGTCATCCAGTTTTTCAGCAAGGTAATCCCTTTCGGCATGTTCTGCTCAAGACCGCTTAATGAAACGATCAGCTGATCGGCACCCGCACGGAAGTTGTAGCTGATGCCTAACTTGAAGAACTCCTGCTTTAACTGCTCGGCCGAAAGCTTATCGGTACCCAGATATTCCAGCACCTGCATGGCCAATGGCAATTCTTTATCATGGTCACTGCCGAACGGGAAGATAAAGTAAGTCTGTGCGACATCATTATATTTATTTTCTACGAAACTGGCTTTTTTACCCGCGATCTTATCTGTTTTGATGGCTTTTGAAAAGTCCACAAATTCAGGTTTGATCTCAGTAGATTTTTCTGCCAAAATACCAGCCAGGAATGGTGACTGCGCTTCTTTGTTGAGCTTGATGGGGGTAATGCCTGGGTTTTCTACACGAACCAACTTGTCATTCACGCCTTTTTCTTTCTTTACGATGACATAATTATCTTTAAAGAACTCATTCGCGAATTTTACGATATCTGCTTTGGTAATCTTCTCGTATTCATTGATTTCATTAAGTTCATCCTGCCAGTTTTGCCCATTGATATATGCGCCGTAAAGTGCAGTCGCAAGGCCATCGGCAGTTTCAACGGTCTTCATGCGCTGAATCTTCATATCATTGATGATAGCGGGGATCAGCCATTCCTCGAACTGGCCTTTCTTAATGAGTTCAATCTGGCTTAAGAGGAGTTGCTTTGCTTCGTCTAAGGTCTGGTCGTTTTTTGGTACGATCACCATCGAGAAGTTTCCGTAAGTTTTAAAAGGAGAAGCGTACGCCATGGCGCGTAGTGCTTTTTGGCTTTGGTTGATGTTGAGGTCGATCAGGCCCGTTTCGCCGGCGTTGGTCAACAGGTTGGCGGTAATATCTGCCAGCCTTGCTTGGTGAGTACCATAGGAATCTGTTCTCCAGGCGATTTGTAGGCGTGGTGCAGACGGACTCTTCACCACACGTTCTACAATGTTGGTCATCGGTTCTTCCGTCACCATTTTCTTCAGGGGCAGCTCGCGATATTCGAAAGTGCCGAAATATTGGTCAACCAACTTAATCGTCTTATCGAAATCAAGGTCGCCCACCAACACTACGGCATAATTATTCGGTACGTAATAGGTATTGAAATACTTATGAATGGCGACCATTGAAGGATTCTTCAGATGCTCGGATTTCCCTATCGTGGTTTGCTGCCCGTTCGGGTGTTTCGGGAAAAGCGCGTCCATCAGTTCATAGTTCACAAGGCGTGAATCATTGTCCTGCGAACGGTTGAACTCTTCATAAACAGCCTCAAGTTCTGTATGGAAAAGCCGGAGAACCAATTCAGAGAATCTTTCTTTTTCTACTTTTAACCATTTTTCAAGCTCGTTGCTTGGGATGTTGTTTTTGTAAACAGTTTCATCCAGCCACGTATGGGCATTTGTTCCGGAGGCTCCTAAAGAGGAAATGGCCTTGTCGTACTCGTTCGCAATGGCATATTTACTGGCTTCCTGCGAAACTTCATCAATTTTTCTGTAGATGGCTTTTTTCTTTTCCGGATCAGTTTCTGCCTTGTGCTGCTCGTACAGGTCAGCGATCTGGTCTAAAAGCGGTTTTTCCTTAGCCCAATTCGCCGAGGCTAATTTTGAGGTTCCTTTGAACAGCATGTGCTCCAGATAATGCGCCAATCCTGTCGCATCTTCCGGATCATTGTTGCTGCCGGTGCGCACTGGGATGTAGGTCTGAATTCTTGGCGCATCGAAATTTTGTGCTAAATAAACCTTTAAACCGTTTTTCAGGGTATAAACCCTTACCCCGGTTTTATCATTCAGTACGGTTTCGTAGGTATAACCTTGGCTATCGGTATTTATTTTGGTTTGATAGGACTGTGCCTGTGTCATGGTAAGTGCTCCTATGAGGGTTAATGTGCTGATGAGTTTCTTCATGAATTACATTGCATTATGGTAAATCGGTTTTAAAAATCGTGCGGGCGCAGCATGTTGGCGGGATCCAAGATTTCATCGAGTTTTTCCTGCGAGAGGATTTGCTTTTCGAGTACCAGATTATACACGCTTTTACCCGTTTCCAAGGCTTCTTTGGCGATTTCCGTAGCGTTTTTATAACCGATATACGGGTTAAGCGCCGTTACAATACCAATGCTGTGGCGCACCATATTCAAACAAACCTCTTTATTGGCGGTAATCCCAGTGATACATTTTTCACGAAGCGTATCGAGCGCATTACCCAGGAAATTGATGCTTTCCATGATAGAATGCGAAAGCACCGGCTCCATCACATTAAGCTGCAACTGCCCGGCTTCCGCCGCGAACGTAACGGTGAGGTCATTGCCAATCACTTTGTAACACACCTGATTTACCACTTCCGGAATTACAGGATTTACTTTCCCTGGCATGATGGAAGAACCTGGCTGCATAGGCGGCAGATTGATTTCAAAAAGACCTGCACGCGGGCCAGAACTCAGCAAACGTAAATCATTACAGATCTTCGAGAGTTTTACGGCCAGCCGCTTCATCGCGGAGGAATAAATGACGTACGAACCGGTATCCGGAGTCGCTTCCACAAGATTCGGTGCCGAGACAATCTCAAACCCTGAAATTTCAGAAAGATTTTTTGCGCAGAGTTTCGCATAACCCAGCGGTGCATTAATACCGGTACCAATAGCGGTAGCACCCATGTTTATTTCTACGAAAAGATTGGCGTTGCTATTCAGTTTCGAGATGTCTTCCTCTAAAGTAGCCGCAAACGCTTCAAACTCCTGCCCTAAAGTCATCGGTACAGCATCCTGAAGCTGTGTACGCCCCATCTTAATGATGCCACTAAACTCCCGCCCTTTCTCTCTGAATGCCTGGATGGTCTTTTCAAGTTTAGCCACAAGATCAATATTCATGTGCAGCAAGGCCATTTTAATAGCGGTAGGATAAGCGTCGTTGGTAGACTGCGAGAGGTTGATATGGTCGTTAGGTGAACAGAACTGGTATTCACCTTTGTTTTTACCGAGTTTTTCGAGCGCACGGTTGGCGATCACTTCATTGGCGTTCATATTTACGGAAGTGCCCGCGCCACCCTGTATCATATCAATGGGGAACTGATCGTGCAACTGGCCACTGATGATCTCATCACAAACCTCGGCAATCACCCGGTAAAGGTCTTCGCTGAGCAGGCCAAGTTCATAATTGGTTTTGGCCGCTGCTTTTTTCACCATTGCCAGCGCATTGATGAAATGGGGATACGACATCAGATACTGCCCTGAAATCTTAAAGTTTTCGATGGCGCGTTGCGTCTGTACTCCGTAGTAGGCATTGGCAGGGACCTTCAGTGTACCAAGCAAATCGCTTTCATGCCGGAAATTTTCCATAAAAAGATATTTGAATATTTTTAAATTACTTGCTAAAAACTGTAAAAAACGAGCGATAAAACCGCCCGTTATGCTTTTTAAAATCCTACTTCAAAAGAAGTGAAAATATTTTAATTGTTAAGGATATTTTTGATTTAATGCCTGTAAGATCGCCCAAGACTCCGCATCCATCTGTCCATCATACTTTGCCGGCCGAAAGTGATATTGAAAAGCCTCCACGGTTTTTTTGGTAGCGTCATCTGCCCTTCCATTCGTATCAATGGCGTACCCCAGTTTCTTCAGAGCCACCTGATATCTGTATATAAACTCTGAACTGGTACTTTGCAGCGCAAATTCTTCCGGGATGATCTGCCCCAGGAAGGTTTGCATGACAGGCTCATCATACCACATACCGATTTGGTAATCATCATATAGCTTTTTCCACGGAAATTTTGGACCCGGATCCTGCTTCCTGGTAGGGGCGATGTCTGAATGTGCCAGAATATTGGTGGGTGGGATCATATACCTCGTAGCGATGTCCTTTACGAGAGCAGCCACCTTTTTGATCTGGTCTTCGTCAAATTCGGGGAAAATCTTTACGCCTGAACTATCGGTTACATATCCTGCGTTTACAATTTCAATACCGATGGAGGTATCATTCAACATACTGTCATTCCTCCAGGCGCTGATGCCCGCGTGATAAGCACGTTTGTTTTCATCCACCAGCTGATAAATTTCGCGGTCGTTAAAACTGTTCACTAAATAATGCGAACTTACGGACTGCTCTGTCAATACGCGTACAGAACGGTCATCGTCCAGCGCCGTATAATGAAGAATGATATATTTCTGCCGGAAATTCTGGGCGACCGCCGGGAAATAAGTTTTCACCACTCTATAACCGGCAGGATTTGCCGACACGATAGAACCGTAACTGATGGTGTTGTCGTTTTTGGCGGTGTTGGCGATATTTATCTTAAAAAAATCATATCCGCCTTCTTTTTCAAGTTGGGCTTTAGGTGGCGCTTGCTGTACTGTTTTTACCGGAACAGCAGTTTTCACAGGTGTGACTGTGATTTGTTTAGATTTATTTTGAGAAGCACAGGAAAACAGCATGGCGCCTAATCCTATGATGTATAATGGTTTACGCATCAGCGAAATGATTTGGGATTAATTTCTTTCAAAATTACAAAAAAATTTAAGTAAAAACGTTTGGTAAATATTGAAAACTATTCTATATTTGCACTCGCAATTACGGAATAGAAGTTCATAAAAATATTGCAATGGAGGGTTGCCGGAGTGGTTAACGGAGCAGTTTGCTAAACTGTCGGCCCGAAAGGGTCGCGTGGGTTCGAATCCCACACCCTCCGCAACCTTTGGAAAATTTACTCGGGGCGTAGCGTAGTCCGGTCATCGCGCCTGGTTTGGGACCAGGAGGTCGCAGGTTCGAATCCTGCGCCCCGACTTTTTATTTAAAATTCCTTCGGGAATTTTTTATTTTACGGCCTAAGGGTGCGTAGCTCAGCTGGATAGAGCATCTGCCTTCTAAGCAGACGGTCATAGGTTCGAATCCTATCGCGCTCACTTGAAACCTCACTTTTGTGGGGTTTTTTGCTTTTAAGCCTGTCTGTTTCCGTGACAACTTTTAATCGTAACTTTACCGCAAAATCGTTGGAATGTCTCTTCAGATCACTAATCTTACCAAAAAATTCGGCTCGCAAACTGCGCTGGACCACATCAATCTCGAAATCGGGAAAGGCGAAATCATCGGACTTTTAGGCCCTAATGGTGCCGGAAAATCCACACTCATGAAATCGATCACCGGCAGCATAAAAATTGATGAGGGGCAGGTGATCTTCAACGGTAAAAATATACAGAAGGAAGCGCTGTATGCCAAAAGACACATGGGTTTTCTACCGGAAAACAATCCGCTTTACCATGATATGTTTGTAAAGGAATATCTGGGTTTTGTAGCCAGATTACACAAACTGCCATTATTACGGGTGAATGAGGTGATAGACTTGGTAGGCATTACCCCAGAAAAATCGAAGAAAATCAGCCAACTCTCTAAAGGGTACAAACAACGTGTCGGGCTTGCACAGGCTATTCTGCACGCTCCTGACCTACTGATCCTCGATGAGCCTACCAATGGCCTGGACCCTAACCAAATCATAGAGATACGGCAAGTTATTAAGGATGTTGGGCACGAGAAAACCGTGATGCTCTCCACCCACATCATGCAGGAAGTGGAAGCACTCTGCTCGCGCGTAATTCTTATCCATCAGGGGCAGATCATCCAGGACTCGCCGATTTCTGAGTTTAAAGGAAAATTTGAAACGCTCGAAGAAGCCTTCAGCCAATATACACACATAAAAAAGTCCTGATTTCTCAGGACAAACTGATTTGTAATTAAATTTCCTCTTTAATACCTAACAATGGATTAGTAGGAAGCAAAAAGTAAAAGTTCTCAAAGCAAAAAAAAACTGCCCTTTTGAGGCAGCCACTTTTAATTTTTCTTACAGTTTCTCTAAACTGTCGGACAGCGAGTTGATAAAATTCTGCAGTGGTTTTTCTACCATCATTTTAATAAACGGATTGAATTTACCATCAAAAAGCAGTTGTACTTCTGTCTGGTTTTCACTTATTGGGTTCATTGCGCCGGTAAGCTTAAAATCAAGGTTCGAGGCGGCAGATTTCAATACGACTTCACGGTCAGAAACATTTTCAATTTTCAGTGCGATTTCTGGCATGCCCTTCAGTCCAAATTTAAAGCCATCTTCACGGGCTTCGAAATTCTGTAGCGACTCTGGCATCAGATTGCGGTAATCGCCCGGATTCTTAAGCATTTCTACAAGTTCGGCAGATGATTTATTTACGGTTACTTTACGTCCTTCTAATTTCATTTTTATATTTTTGTAATATTAAAGCCCTACAAATGTATAAAGTTTTTATGAATGAAAAAAAATTAACATTAAGTAAATACCCCGAAGATTTCGAGAAGAAACTTCGGTATGAGGGTTTTGCTACACTTGAAATAGCCGTGGATCTTTTGCAGAACACCTCGTGCCCGGAAATAAATGTGTACGGTGAAGAGATCGAGGAAATGTGGGAGGATTTCACGCATATGTTCAAGGTGATTGAAGCGGCTGGCGGGGTGGTAAGCAACAAGGAAGGAAAACTACTCTTCATCCGCCGGATCGGACGATGGGACCTGCCCAAAGGAAAAATTGAAAAAGGCGAATCACTGGAACAGGCCGCCCTGCGCGAAGTAGAAGAAGAAACAGGGCTAAAGGAACTGATCTTGGAGGAATTCCTGAACAATACTTTCCACCTGTACACCGAACGTAACGGCGATAAAATCTTGAAAACCACGTATTGGTTCCGGATGAGATATGTTGGCAATGAGACACCGATACCACAAACCGAAGAAGGCATCTCTGAGGTGGCATGGAAAGATCAGGAGGCGGTGACCGCCGAGGTCTTGCCCCAAACCTTCCAAAACATCAAACTTATTTTAAATGATTTCTGGCTGCAGCACTAAGCGATAAAATCAAGTATGCTCTCCAGCGCAATTCCCCGGGAACCTTTCAGAAGGATATTTTCGGAAGCGATTGAATTGTTTTTCAGATATTCTGATAATGACGCGGTAGACCCGAATGCGTTACCTGATTTATTTATCTCCATAAAGAGGTTACCCACGGTAATAATTTCATTGAAACGCAGTTTTAAGGCCAGATCCAGTATATTTTGATGCTCCTGTTGTGACGCCTCACCAAGCTCCAGCATATCACCCAGAATAACCGTTTTAGAACCCTTAAACTTACTGAAGTTTTTTAACGACTCAGCCATTGAACTGGGGTTGGCATTATACGTATCCAACACCAGGGTCTTGCCGTTTTTCTCTACGATTTGTGAGCGCATATTCGTCGGCTGATAGCTTTCAATGGCCGTTTTTATTTCCTGAAAACTCAGACCAAAATGTAACCCTAAACTCGCGGCCGCACAAAGATTGGTGAAATTATAGCTTCCTGTAAGGTTTGAATACGCTTCATTCCCCTGAAAACTCAGGCCCACAAATTTATCTTTCGTGAGTTCTTGAAACTGATAATCTGCGTGCTGACCTCCAAAACTGATGCATCTTTCGTAGCCGGAGGTTTTTTCCATTTGGATCAGATCATTTTGATTCACTAAAACTGTGGCAGAGGCACTTTTGAGATAATCATACAGTTCTGACTTGCCTTTTATCACACCTTCAAAGCCACCAAAACCCTCCAGGTGGGCTTTTCCAAAATTCGTGATGTACCCATAATCCGGTTTTGCGATCTGGCACAGTTCCGCGATTTCTTTTTGGTGGTTGGCCCCCATTTCCACTACCGCCATATCGTGTGTATCATTAATTGAAAGCAACGTTAAGGGCACGCCGATGTGATTGTTTAGATTGCCTTTGGTGTACTGTACGCTGTACTTTTGTGATAGAACAGCGTGGATAATTTCTTTAGTAGTCGTTTTACCATTGCTGCCGGTAAGCGCAATAACCGGAATGTTAAGCTGGTCGCGGTGATAAGCTGCCAGCTCTTGCAGAAACTTTAGTGTGGACGGAACATAAAATATATTCTCAGCTGTATTTTCAAATGCTTCTTGTTCTACGATTACGGCGGAAGCGCCTTTTGCAATTGCGTCTTGTGCAAGTGTGGCAGCATTGAAGTTTTCGCCGGAGAACGCAAAGAAGACATCATTTGGCTGAATATTACGGCTATCAATGGTTACTTTGGCGGCGCTCAAAAAAATGGGGTAAAAGGTAGCTACGTTCATAAGGGTCAAAAATAAAAAATCCTTCTGCAATTAACAGAAGGATTCTTGAATATTTTCAGGTAAAATTATCTTTTGGTTCTTCCTTTGGAAGTTGATTTCGCATCCTGTGCCACACGGAAACCTACCCAACCGTAAGCTTTCGCCTCGTCACGGTATCTTCTCTGTCCCGGGTCCAGCCAGTAAGCGCCATCCAACCAAGACCCGCCTTTGATCACGCGCACCTCGTTTGATACTCTTGTGGTTCGGCTTACGGGATCTTTCTGCATTACTACACGTCCTCTTCCATCTACAATAAATCTTTTCTGTTTAGAATTGTACATGTTATAACCAGCTGTGGTGCTGTCTTCCCCACGGCCGTAGCCAGCCTCTAGCGACGACTGGAAATCCCCATCGCGGAAGTTTCGGTAATCCGCAACAACTTCACGTTCATACTGTCCTGGTAAACCACGGTAAACCAAACGTCCATCTGCCAGTGTATCGTATCTTGCGGCATCTACTTTTTTATAGGTCCCGTCTTCGTTTCTTACCACTTGCTGGGCAACATTCCCACGGAAGTAGTTGAAATCGCTGGCCTCTTCATCGATAATTGGCCTGTAGACATCGGCCGTCCATTCAGCTACGTTGCCAAACATGCCATAGATCCCGAGGTTATTTGATGGATATTGTTTAACATCAGAAGTGGTAGGTGAACCATCATTCTTCCAACCTGCTACCCCCGAGTAATCTCCGCGTCCCTGCTTAAAGTTTTCGAGATACATGCCACGGTCACGGCCTTTGGTGCCTTTCAGCTGTTCTATTTGAGGTTCTTTGTTGGTATAGAGGTTATAATTTCTTTCTTTCTGCATGCCCAGTGCCGCAAACTCCCACTCTACCTCTGTCGGGAGTCGGAATTTTTCCACCACACCAGCCGCTGCGTTTCGGTTGGCAGCTAAAATTCTCTGGTTGCTTGTTTTGATACCGGAACGCTGCTGAAGACGCTGTGTATTCAGGTAAGTTTCCATCTCAGGGTCGTTGGCTTTGAACTTATCGAGGTTGAAAGAATTTGCGCCTTGATTGTTCGCATCATTCGTATAAAAGTCTTTGGAGATCACACCCTGCTCCATTAGTGCTTTTTCATTGGCCCTGTCTGTAAGCCAGTCGCAGTAGCGTGATGCCTGAAGCCAAGAAACACCCACTACAGGATAATAATCGTATTCTGGTCTTCGGAAATATGTTTCGGCAAAATCGTTACGTGAAAGTTCGTTATTCCAAACTAAAGTATCGGGCAAAGCGCCACGGTAAATTTCTTTAAAATTAGGATCTGATGGCGGGAAAACAAATTTCAGCCAGGTAACATACTCGCGGTATTCGTAATTGGTAATTTCGGTCTCACCGATGAAAAAAGAACTTACCTGCATGCGGCGTGGGGTATTATTCCAGTCGTGCATAACATCATCCTTCACCAAGCCCATGGTAAAAGTACCGCCCTCCACGTACACCATGCCGGGCCAGCCCTTTTGCTTTTGTTGCTTTCCGGTAAAAAACCAGCCTTTCTGGTCGTTGGGTTTCCAGCCGGTTTTACTGGTAAAACGCTTCGTTCCGCCCCCCTTTTTGCTGTTGCCACCGCCGCAACTTGTAAACAGGAAAAGCGAACCTAACGCCAATATCGTGAACAACTTTAGTTTATTCATAAATATAGAGATATTTTAAGGTACAAAGAAAATAGAAATAATTTAATTAATCAAATTAATAGATTGATTTTTGCAAGAACGCCGGGAAATATATTTTATTGCATCACACTAAAATTTAATATTTTTCGTTTAATTTGTATCCCTGAATTCCTAAGCCCAAATGATGCGAATTTTTCTGCTTTTTTTCTTTTTTTTTACCTCTACCCTTTTGTCGGCGCAAACCATCCGTCTGGACTGGGCAGGTACTGAAACCATAAATTTTGGCAGTTATAAAGTAACCGCCCCTGCTTTTAAAAACGCTGGTTTCGCTTATGAAGAAGGCGCTGTTTTTTTCCGTTCAAGTGAGAAAGCTGGTGCAGGTGAAAAACAAATCACCGACCTGCAGTGGGAAAAAATTTCGATAAAGGAACTTTACGACCTCAGTCCGAACGTATTGCCGACACGGGAAATAAAGGAAGTCAGCCACTACACCAATCCGTACACGGGCCAAAAAACCATCAATATTCGGGTAGGCGCTTTAAAAACAGAGAACGGAGCCGTTTACCGTCTCATGGCTTTCACATTGATCGATGCTCCCCAAAATTTAACAGCACGACACCGAACCGAGCGAATCGGTACGAGCGATAACCCGCTCAAATCCGGCACATTCTATAAGATAAAAGTGGATAAATCCGGGGTATTTAAAATTACCACAAAATTCCTTCGGGACAATGGCATTAATCCTTCTAACATCAATCCGAAGAACTTCAGGATCTACGGAAATGGTGGGTTAATGCTGCCAGAACATAACCTCGACCCACGCTACACATCGGTTCAGGAAAATGCCATACAGGTAACCGGCGAGGAAGACGGCGTTTGGAATGACGGTGATTATGCGCTTTTTTATGCGCAAGGTCCACACGGCTTTAATGTGTATAAAAATGTACATGCTGACCCTACGAACAGACGGATTGAGACACGGCGCGACACCAGTAGGAACTTCGTCAACATCTATGATGATTACTCCTATTATTTCATCAATTTCGATCTCGGGCCTGGCAAACGTATCAAGGAGGAGGACCAGGAAGTATCTGCGGTGCCCTTTACACGTTATGATGAATATCAGTACATTAACGAAGAGAAATACAACCTGATGAAGGTAGGCCGGATCTGGGTCGGTGATGCCTTTAATGATAATAAAACGGTAGAATTTACTACAAAATCACCCATTCAGGCTGATGAATCCGTCAAATTCAGGAGTCGAATCGTCGGCTATCAGGCTGCAGGTAATAATATCACCATCAGTTTCAATAATCAGCAGCAAGATGTCACCAACATCCCATCTGAGTCGCGGAAGGATTATCAACCCATTACCTTCTCTGGCGAACTTACAGGTTTACAGGGCAATAAACTCACCTTCAGCTATCAACCAAACATTTCCGCTAACCCCAATGGCAGGTTTTATTTCGATTATGCTGAAGTACAGTATCGTGAGGAATTGAAATATAGCGACGGCCAACTGAGTTTCCGGCGGTATGACATCAATGAAAACTCTGGCAGCGATTACGCATTCTCGATTGCCAACGCAACAAATATCGAACAGGTCTGGCAGGTATCAGATCTTACCAATGCCCGCAGAAAAGTTAATAAATCTGGCAACAACAGCCAGTTCAGCTTCGGCTATACTGCCAACAGCAATACCTTTGTTAACGAGTTCATTGCCTTTAAACATACCGATGCCTATAGCCCTATGTTCGTTGGCAGAATTGAAAACCAAGACCTATCCAGCCTACAGAACATTGATTATCTGATGATTACCGCACCGGAAATGCTGGGGCAGGCGCAACGGCTTGCTGATTATTATAAGAACCAGTATAATGTAGCGGTAGTGGATGTGAATAAAATCTATAACGAATTCAGCAGTGGCAGAAAAGACATCACCGCTATCCGCGATTTCACCACCAGACTGAACACCACCAATGGTCGACTGAAATACCTTTTCATTCTGGGCGATACTTCTTATGATTTCAAGGGAAAGGCAAACCCTGGTTCGGATATCATCCCATCTTACCAGAGCGAGGAAAGCAGGGATTATGAAATGACGTACGTCACTGACGATTATTTCGTGATGACCTCTCCACAACGCATCACAGCCAGTTCCTTATCATCCACGCTGCCAGATTTACCTGTTGGCCGACTTCCTGCCGCAAACATTACAGAAGCCAAACTATTGATTGACAAAACTTTGGCTTATTATAATGCGTTACCAGGACAGTCCACGCCTTTCGGTGAGTGGCGCATGAAACTGGATTTTGTGGTGGACGACGACGCGGATAACGGAGTCCCATTCCATAACACCATGAATAACGCCTTGAAAAAAGCAGAATTGGATAGCGGATATCTCACGCCTCCTTCAAATATCTATTATACCAATAAAAAACCTGAGTATAACATCCGTAAGCTTTACTTTGATGCGTTTCAGGCACAGACCTCCGCCGCCGGGCAACGTTATCCGCAGATCAACCAGGCGATCGCCAATGATATGGGTAACAGCCTTTACATCTTCTATTTCGGGCATGGTGGTATTAATGGCTGGGCACAGGAAAGGG
The DNA here is from genome assembly GCF_003692615.1 of Chryseobacterium sp. 6424. Lineage (NCBI taxonomy): Bacteria > Pseudomonadati > Bacteroidota > Flavobacteriia > Flavobacteriales > Weeksellaceae > Chryseobacterium > Chryseobacterium sp. 6424. The sequence continues at coordinate 774,098 of NZ_CP023540.1, read as the reverse complement.
TTCTTTCGCTGGAAGAGATCCGGAATTTTAACAACTGGAACAATGTCTATTCCCGGTTTCCATTGGTTTCTACCATTACATGCGAATTTACACTTTGGGACGAGCCTTCCACATTTTCCGCGGGTGAGCAGGTAATGAAAGCCAAGCAGGGCGGAGCGTCCATGATGCTTACCTCGAGCCGTGCGATCGGTGTGGGTTACGGCGAACTTTTTACAACCATTTTTACCCGCCATCTTTTTGAACTGGAGAATGATGATTTTAAAAGCCTGGGTGACGCTTTCCTGGAAGCCAAAATTGAGAAAGGCATCGATGAAAATCACCTTAAAGTAAACCTGCTCGGCGATCCTGCGGCCAAACTCAGCCGACCTAAAAGATTGCTGAAAATAGATTCGGTGGAATCTCCGATACCCGGCCAATTGCGCGCACTGGATTTTGTGAAAATAAAGGGGCACATTACCAAAGCAGACGGTTCCGTTGATGCAGATTTTAACGGAAGAGTGGCCATCAACATTTTCGATAAAAGGGTGAATAAAAAAACGCTGAATAACGACAACGACTCGAAACTGAACCCCGTTTTAAATTACACCGAAGAGAACGGGCCGATCGTAAAGGCTTCCGGCAAAGCCGTGGATGGTATGTTCACTGTAGAATTTTATGTGCCGAAAGATATCAACTACGAGGTAGGAACTGGCAGAATTCTAGCCTATGCGGACAATAACGTGTTTGATGTCTTTAATAACCAGGAGCAGCAGATCGGCGGCATCAATCCAGACGGAATTATAGACAACGAAGTGCCGAAAGTGCAGTTGTATATGAACAATACCAATTTCGCGGACGGCGGCATCACCAATCAGAACCCTACGCTTCTGGCGTGCATCACTGATGACAAGGGAATCAATTCTACCGGTTCGGGCATTGGGCACGACATTACGGTAATCCTGGATGGTAAAGTGATAGATACCGTGGTTCTTAATGATTTTTATTTTTCCGGTGACGGCAATGGCTGCAACAACACCAATTTAGCGGATTACCAGAAAGGCACTGTAAGCTACCCGTTCCGTAACCTCGCGCCGGGCCCACATCAGCTCACTTTCAAGGTTTGGGATATTAACAATAATTCTACTACCAGCACGTTAAATTTTGTAGTTAAAGACGAGAGCAACCAGAACCTCACCCTAAACAAACCACTAAACTGGCCAAACCCCTTTACCAACAAAACCTATGTTCAGTTTGAGCATAACTGTGATGACCTGCTTGATGTAAATGTACAGATCTACACCATTACCGGGAAACTCGTGAAAACCATCAGTACAACAGTTACCGCAGAGCCGTCCTTTCAGGGTTTCCGCACACCGAAAACTGCCATTGAATGGGACGGGAACGATGATTTTGGAGACGCAGTTGGAAAAGGCACCTATATTTTTAAGATCTTTGCAAAAAGCCAAAACCAAGAGAAATGCAAAGGCAGCGCTACCGCTGTAGAGAAAATGGTTTTACTGAAATAAAAAAAACAACGATAAAAACTAATTTATGACAATGACGAAAAAATTATTTTTAGGATTAGGGTTAGGACTAAGCGTGGCAGCATTTGCGCAAACCAATCCCGTCCTTACCGGTGCCCCCTTCCTGAGGATATCACCCGATGCGCGCGCCGGTGGTTTGGGCGACCAAGGTGTAGCCACCACTACCGATGCCTTTTCACAGTTCTGGAATGCCGCTAAATATCCCTTCAGTAAAACCACAGCTGCGGTAGGTGTGAATTACACGCCGTACATGAGCAAACTTACCAATGATGTCTTCCTGCTGTACGCATCATATCACCAGTTTTTGGGACAGGAAGAGCGTTCTACCATTTCCGCAAGTATTTATTACTTCAATATGGGCGAAGTAAACCTCACCGAACTTGTAGGAGCCGAAGTTCAAGACCGCGGAACTACCAAGCCTAATGAATTCTCCATTGATGTAGCTTACGGTTTGAAATTATCTGATTATTACTCCATGGCAGTGACCGGCCGCTTCATCCGTTCCGACCTTTCCGGAGGTTTGGGTTCCGATAACACTTTGAAGCCTGCGAACAGTTTTGCAGTAGATGTTTCCGGGTATTTCCAATCGGACAGACATACCAGTATCAATGATTTTGAAGGGCGTGCGCGCGCCGGTTTCGCCATCCAGAACATAGGGCCGCGTTTAGATTATACCGGTGACGACGAATCCCGATCCTACCTTCCCACCATGGCAAGACTTGGCGCGGGTTACGATCTATTTATTGATGACCTCAACCGTGTAGGCCTGAATTTTGAAGCATCAAAACTATTGGTACCAGGACCTGACAATACCGGTAATGTACCAAATGTCGGTGTGATAGAAGGCATCGGAAAATCATTCAGCAATGAAAAAAGTGTCATGTTCAGCGGGGCGGTTGAATATGAATATGATAACGCGTTTGCCTTACGTGGCGGCTACTTCCATGAAAGTGAACAACAGGCGCGCGCCAGTATGCTACCGTAGGGGTTGGTCTGAAATATCAGTCTTTTGGTTTAGACTTGTCTTATCTCATCAACACCTCTAAAGTAAACTCCGCACTTGATAATACATTGAGATTCGGACTTACATGGAACATCGGGGAAGAATCCTCTAACTACGATTATTAAATCTTAGCAAAATAACAGTGAAGCCCCATAAATTGGGGCTTTTTTTATGAATAAACCGTAAATTAGCATGATGAATTACGCCAATGAACTCAAGAAATTTGTAACCAGCCAGTATATTTATTCGGCGGTGCGCATTGCTCTGGCTATTGTAATCCCGAGTATCATACTCGCACATTTCGGGTTACTTCAGGAATATTTTTTGTTTCCGCTGGCGACTAGTTTTGTAGGGCTTACCGATCAGCCCGGCCCTTTCATCCGCCGCAGGAATGCACTTTTGCTGGCAGTCATCACATTTTTCATCACAGCTACCGTGGCCAGTTTACTGAAAGATTATCCACTGTTGATTTTTGCGGAAATCCTTGTTTTCGGGATATTTTTTGGTATGATTGGCGTGTATGGGCAGCGATTGGCCGCTGTAGGATCTTTATCCCTGGTGGTACTGGCGATTTTTGCGGATGGTCATATGCTGGGCGGACATCTTGGTAAAAGCCTGCTTATCTTTTTGGCAGGGGCAACGTGGTATTTCATCATTTTCATGATTGTATCGAAAATCCAGCCGTATAAACTCGCCGCACAGATGATTGGTGAAAATTATATGGAACTGGGCCAATACTTAAATATAAAATCTAAATTCTATCTTGAAAACCCTGATTTTGATGAACTTTATTTACAGGTCATCGCACAACAGGTAAAGATTAAAAACCTACAGGAAGAAACGCGCGAAACAGTGTTCAAAACCAGGAAAATCGTCAACGAGTCCACCACTACAAGCCGTTTGCTGATGCTGATGTTTCTAAACTCAATAGATCTTCATGAAAAGCTGATGACCTCTGAGAGTGATTACCGGAAAATGCAGGAAACATTTGGTGAAAGTGGTTTCCTTAAAAATGTAGGTACCTATCTCGGTTATCTCGCCCGCGAGCTTGAGAATATGGGCATCGCGCTGCAAAGCGGCACCAAGGCGCGTCCGCTGGGGAATATACCGCATGAACTTAGCGAAATCCACGAGCAATATTTTGATCTGCGCAACCGGAAACTCAATGCCCATAACTTAGAGAACTTTATGGTGTTGAGGCTTATTCTGTCACGTATCACCGCCATTTCCGATGAAATCACTACCATGTACAAAGTCCTCAGCCAAGATAATAAACTCGCGAAAAGTCTATCCGCGGGGCTTGACCTGAATAAATTTGTACCAGACGGTGAAAAGCCAAACTTAAAGGTACTGCTGGGTAATTTTTCTTTGAAATCCTCACATTTCAGGCATGCGCTTCGGGTTACCATCGCATTGCTGATCGGCTATTTCATATCGCAGTTGCGTTTTTTAGGCATTGGCCATTCTTACTGGATTTTAATTACCATCATCGCTATCATGAGGCCAGCGTATGCTACCACCAAACACCGCAATTTGCTGCGGTTGTACGGCACCATCGTGGGCGCGGTGCTGGCGTACGGCATTCTGTTGACTGTTGAAGAAAATACGGTGTTGTTTGTCATCTTAATGCTGAGCATGATCCTGTGTTTCAGTTTTTTGAAGGCGCAGTATTTCTGGGCCGTATTGTTCATGACCATATACATCTTCCTGACCTTCAACTTCCTGAACCCCGGCAACATCAATATGATCTTTAAAGACCGCATTATTGATACCGCCATTGCAGGCGTTGTAGCGTATATGGTATCTTATTTTGTGCTACCGGTATGGGAACATACGCAGAATCTCGATTTAATGAAAAAATCGGCTAAGAGTAATTTCAAATACTACAAAGCCGTGATGGATACCTTTCTGAATGGTAAAACCGGCATCCAGGATTATAAACTGAAACGCAAAGATGCGGTGATTGATTTGGCCAACCTGTCGGATAATTTCCAAAGGATGATCTCCGATCCGAAAAACCAGCAGAAAAAGATGGAGCAACTGCATCAGTTTGTCACTACCACACACCTCATCACTGCGTATATCGCTTCACTATCACAATATTCTAAAACCGCCGAAGCATATCCCGAAATCGATTTTCATAACTGGAACCGGAAAATCTCAGCCGAACTACTGCGCACTACCCTATTGCTGGAGCAGCAAAAGTTGCGTACACACATTGTTGATGAAAGCAGGCTGAAACCCGAAGATTCCGTAGAAAAATTACTTGAAAAGCGTCGTAGAGAACTGGCCGAAAACGAGTTAACCGACCGCCGCGACCCAAACCGCATTACCCGTCTCACAGAACTCAAAAATCTACAGGAAATTCTCGATCTGATATATGATGTAGCAAAAGAGCAACGGAAAATCGTTGAAAATTATGAGCCGGATAATCAGTCTACCACAGTAAGGCAATAGTTCTCGAAAAATTCCACACGCGCCGTGTAAAGGTCTGAAACCTTGTCATCATGCACCCTGCACTGGATATCATAGGGGTAACTGAGATCAAACGGTCTCACTTCATAATGTTTTTTCAGCGACCAGTATTTTGAATGATGAATCTTGTACAGACTTTCCTTCAAAGACCAAATAACGGTCAGGTAAGTGACTTCTTTTTGGCTTTCAATGAAATACGACTCTTCTTCTTGCAGAAATTTGTGACGTATTTTCGTAATCTTAGGGTTAAAGGGTTCAATATCAATGCCCACTTCATTCTCTGAAATAGCCAGCGCTGCAAACGGAAAAGAGTGCGTGATGGAGATATGGAAATCATTAGGCTCCAGATATGGGACGCGCCCATCGTATAAAATCTTATGCCCCGGAAGTACAGATCTCAGGATTTTTCTTACCAATAATAACTCTTTCAGTTTCACCGGATGATAACCTTTCACTTTCTCATAATTCTCTGGTTCCAGCAGTTCGTGTGGGTCCAGCGACTCCGTTTCGTCATATTTCCAAAGTAATATTGTGGCTTGTTTATCCGAAAAATCTCTGTATAAAGACATATTTGAAAAATATTAAACAGCAGAACGGTAAAATTAGTGTTTTTAAATAAAGTTAGGGCCCGAAAAGTGTCAGCGCTCCACTTGTCAGAATAAAATTGCTTAATTTTGCAGAAATTTCTTAATAAATGGAGACAACAACACAATACGTTCCTTACAAAGTAAAGGACATTTCCCTTGCTGAATGGGGCAGAAAAGAAATAAAACTTGCCGAGGCAGAAATGCCAGGCCTTATGGCCATTCGTGAAGAATACGGACCGTCGCAACCACTGAAGGGCGCACGCATTGCCGGCTGTCTTCACATGACGATACAGACTGCGGTGCTCATCGAGACTCTGGTAGCGCTTGGGGCAGATGTTACTTGGTCATCTTGTAACATCTTCTCAACCCAGGATCATGCTGCAGCAGCTATTGCAGCCGCCGGAATCCCCGTTTACGCCTGGAAGGGCATGAATGAGGAAGAGTTCGAATGGTGTATCGAACAAACCATTTTCTTTGGTGAAGACCGCAAGCCACTTAACCTTATTTTGGATGACGGCGGTGATTTGACAAATATGGTTTTTGATAAATATCCGGAGCTTACAAAAGACATCAAAGGTCTTTCTGAAGAAACCACCACCGGCGTTCACCGTCTTTATGAAAGAATGCAGAACGGTACGCTAGTAATGCCCGCTATCAACGTGAACGATTCGGTAACCAAGTCCAAATTCGATAACAAGTACGGCTGTAGAGAATCCGCGGTGGACGCGATCCGCAGAGCGACTGATGTAATGCTTGCTGGTAAGCGTGTGGTAGTATGCGGCTATGGCGATGTGGGCAAAGGTACGGCAGCTTCTTTCCGTGGTGCAGGTTCCATCGTTACCGTAACTGAAATTGATCCGATTTGCGCGCTTCAGGCTTCCATGGAAGGTTTTGAAGTAAAAAGACTGGAAACTGTGGTTGAAAACGCGGATATCATCATCACCACAACCGGAAACTTCAATATCGTAAGGGCTGAACATTTCGCGAAGATGAAAGACAAAACCATTGTGTGTAACATCGGGCACTTTGATAATGAAATCGATATGGCTTGGCTGAATGAAAACTACGGAGATACCAAATATGAGGTAAAACCACAGGTTGACGTATATAACATTGATGGCAAGGAAATTATTATTCTAGCTGAAGGCCGTTTGGTAAACTTAGGTTGTGCAACCGGTCACCCAAGTTTTGTAATGAGTAACTCTTTCAGCAACCAAACGTTAGCACAGATTGAATTATGGACCAACTCAGCAGCTTACAAGAATGAAGTTTATACTTTACCTAAACATCTTGACGAAAAAGTTGCAGCTTTACACCTTAAGAAATTAGGTGTGGAACTTGAAGTTCTTTCACCGGAACAAGCTAAATACATTGGAGTTACCGTTGACGGTCCATTCAAACCTGAATACTACCGATACTAAGAGAAAAATAGACATTTATTATCAACCGCCACAGCGTTTCTGCGGCGGTTTTGCATGATTTTTGCATGTTATAATATCAACACACCTTAGACTACTTATAAACCACTAAGTATTTTAAGGTGATTTCACTGTGTGATAAAGGTGTTAAAACATTTTCATATGACTGATTATATGGTTAAATTTGAAGCAACACAAAAACACACTGATGAAAAAATATTTACTGCTGGCATGCCTGCTGCCATTGGCAGTAGGGCACGCCCAGGTGGGCATTGGCAGCAATGCTGTTTCCTTTGACGATTCCGAAATTCTTCGGATCGCATCCCAAAATAAAGGAGTTTTACTTCCCAATGTATCCATCTCAGATCTCACAAAAGCTGCACCGGTTACTTCGCCCGCCAACTCGCTGCTGGTCTATAATACCAATGGCAACACCGGCAAAGGTTTCTATTACTGGCTCAACAACCGGTGGAATCCGCTTTTAGACACCACCAATATTTACAAATATTTAGGTATTGTTCGTTCAGAAAGCGCCGTATCTACCTCTGGGGTTAATGACAATACACCGATTACGGGTGTAAGTTATACCATGGGCGAGGCACCGTCTGCCCATCAGTGGCAGTTAATCCCGGGCTTATCAAAAACCATTTCTCTGTACTCGAGTGAAAACGCTGTGTCGGTCTCCGGTAGCGGGATCGCCCAAGTAAATTCTGCGGCTACTGATGATACTTTTCTATCCTATTCTATTGCGCTTTTTGTAGATTCTAAGCTGGTAGGTGTACGTAATTTCATTATTAACGGCAAGCAAAAATGCCTTTACAATGATTTTAATGTATACTTCAATATCAGTAACCTAAGTACCGGTAATCACCTGTTTGAATTGCGCGAAACACTGCGGGTGAGGCATAAAGACAGCTATAGCATCACTTTCGGTGGCAAACACACCTCCTGTGGCAATCTAAGTCCCATAATGGAAAAATCTATTATGAACATCCAGATTTCGGAAAAACCTTAAACACAACTGACATGAAAAATATATTACTCCCTGTAATGCTCTTTACTGCACATTTCATTTCTGCGCAGGTGGGCATCAACACACAGTCCCCCCACGCTTCTGCAGCGCTGGATATTTATGCAAATAATAAAGGTGTAAGCCTCCCACGTGTAGCTTTACTAAACAAAAATGATGTCACAACCATCAGTAGCCCTAAAGAATCTTTGATTGTATATAATACCAACACTGCCAACTCGGGTAATGAAGGGTTCTATTACTGGGACGGTAAAAAATGGAACTTTCTGTTTTCAGACCTTAACCAAAATAATTTAATGAACCAGGTGAAATATTATACCGCATCATCTTCCACCGCATACACTTTTACTAAAAGCACTACCAATCAGTTTTATGGTTATTCCGCGCATACCAACGGGGAAGCCTTGGGCGCTCAATGGACGGTGATCTCTTCTCTCACTAAAAACATTACGGTTGACCGTGCAGAAAATGATGTTTTGATGAGTATCAACGGGATGTATCAGGCAAATAATTCCGCAGTCGATAACGTTGGGATTACCTCAACCATCGGCTTTTTCATTGATGACAAATTAATTGATGTTAAACCCATGTTCCTAGACTTTTCTACCGCTTGTGCATATCGGCAATTTATGATTTATGGAGTGGCTAAAAACCTTTCGAAGGGCAACCATACCGTAAAATTTGCCATCAGAAACATTGATGCGCCAAGCATCTCGGGACTAACAGTTACGTACGGCTCGCCAAACCCAAGTTCTACCTGTAAAAGCCTTTCAAAGTTTGAATCTGCCATCAGCAGCACAATTTTTATTAACCAGCCTTATGTTTTTTAAGATGAAAAAGATAATTTGCGCCGCCGTCATCCTTTGTGCGTTTACCGTGAAAGGCCAGATTCTTATAACTTCCAAAAACAGTACTGTGACCAAGCCCGATCCAAGTTCGGTACTTCATATTTCAGATGACAAAAGAGGATTATTGCTTCCGCAGGTGGGCCTGCTGAGCAACACTGATCAAGTGACTGTAGCCACACCGGTAGATGGTGTACTAGTCTTTAACACCAATACCAACAAAACGAATTTTTGGGCGGAAGGAAAATGGAACAGAAACTTCGATGTTAATGATGGATTAGCGATTATAAAACAGACAGAGAATTTTACCGGTAGCTGCACGAAAAGCACTACCATCAGCAGTTTCCCCTCCAGTGTACCATTATTCAATTTGGATGACAATACCAACGACTGGACGGACCTTAACACCACAACCACCATTAAAATCACCAAAACCAGTAACAGCAACTATATCATGACTGAGGGAATGGTGCAGATAAACAACGTGTATGATACTTACCAGAAGTTTCAGTTTGCGATTGGTATCTTCGTCAACGGCAAACTGAAACTTGCCAGCAAGTACACCACTTCCAGCAGCGATTTCGTTTGTAACTGGCGGAAGTTCAACTTGTCTGGGGTATTTAATGATCTTCCGATAGGTACGCATACCCTGGCCGTATATGGCAAAAACCTGCCTACTATAACCAGTGGATACAGCCAAATTGTGTACGGTGGCAATGCGAAAGGATGTAATAACATTAACGACGATATGGCAAGAATCTACGTAACCGCACAAACCACACAATAAGTATTACAAACAGTGCAAATATGCAGTGACTGAAATTTTACTTAACTTTATCTGATAAAAGATATTTCTTATGAAAAAATTTCTTTCGCTGCTGGCGTGTTTGCTGTTTTCAGCGTTTATTTTCGCACAGTCGAAACCCGCGTTTTGGGATGATATAGAACGTTTTAAAGAAACGGACAACAAAACGCCACCGCCTCGTGATGCGATTTTACTGGTTGGGAGTTCCTCTTTCACCATGTGGCAGGATGTCGCCGATTATTTCCCGGGGAAAACTTTCATTAACCGTGGTTTCGGAGGCTCCAGTCTGTTAGATCTTAATTTCTATTCAGTGGAACTTCTAAAACCTTACCAGCCAAAACAAATCATTATTTACTGTGGTGAAAACGATTTCGCTTCAAATCCTAACTTGAAACCCCGACAGGTTTATAACAGATTCCGACACTTTTTTACAGAAATAAGGAAATATCATCCAGATGTCCCGGTAGCTTATGTTTCAACAAAACTTTCACCAAGCCGCAAACAGCTCTGGCCTAAATTTATTGCCACGAACACTATGATCAGAAAGTTTATGGAGCGAAATAAGAATACAGCATATATTGATATTACCAAAGCGATGAACGGACCCGATGGCACCACCCGTAGTGACCTCTTCTTAGCCGACTTACTCCACATGAAGCCAGAAGGTTACCGGATCTGGGCAAAGGAAATACAACCTTATTTAAAATAATATTTGGGATGAAAAGACATGAAGCGCTTGTACAACTGAGTCGCGACCACCATTTTGGCTTGCTGCTGTGCTGGAAGCTTAAACAAGGGATCAATAAAGAAATCAGTGCAGAGAGGATGGCAACTTATATCCAGTTGTTTTTCAATCACAACCTCTATCCTCATTTTAAAGAGGAAGAAGAGACCATCTTTCTCATTTTAGGAAATACACATCCGTTAATCGCGGAAGCATTGCAGGAACATGCCATTATGCGTGAAATGGTGGCGGAAGGTTTTACAGAAATCACACAGATACAGAATTTCCGGGATTTGCTGGAAACGCATATCCGTAAAGAAGAGCGCCAGATTTTCCCCGAAATCGAAAGACAAGCCACAGACAGGCAGCTACAGAAGATTATGGCGCTGGATTATCCTGCACTAAAGGAACCTGATTTCAGTGATGAATTCTGGAAATAGATTATTATTTCTTTCTTTTTGCCTTTGATTTTGCTTTAGCCTGCGCACGGTTGCCAGGTTTTGTCTTAGGTGGATTTCTCTTGGTAGGCCCGCCCCAGTTTTCCTTCTTGTTTTTGGCTTTTTTCTCATGAAATGCGCCCCCGCCTTCTTCAAGTTTTATGGTATGGGCATTTTTCATTACTACTGTTTCATTTTCAGCAGCAATTTTCACAGGATTTTCTTTCACTTCTATAGGGAACGGAACAATCTGTAGAGCTTTATCCATCAATAATTCAATGTCAAGCAGCAGTGTTTCCTCCTTTTTAGTGATGAAAGAGATGGCTACCCCATCTTTCTCTGCGCGCCCGGTACGGCCAATACGGTGTATGTACTGCTCGGGCACTTCTGGTATTTCAAAATTAATGACATGGGTAATCTCTGATATATCGAGGCCACGCGCCATGATATCAGTAGTGATTAGGCCACGAAGATTCTGTTCTTCAAAATTCCGCATCGCGCGAAGGCGGTAATTCTGGGATTTATTGGAATGGATGACATCAAAATCTCCCGGAAAAAGCTCTTCTATCTTCGTAAAAAGATAATCTGCGTGCTTCTTGTTATTACAGAATACTAGAATTTTAGACAGGTCTGCGTTTGATTTCAGCAGATATTCAAGCAGGTTGATCTTCGTATTGAAATTGCTGACTTTATAGCCAAACTGTTCAATCTTTTCCAGCGGTGTGCCCGATTTGGCTAATGAAATTTCTATCGGACTTGCAAAATATTCTTCCAACATCTCATCCACTGCATCGGTCATGGTAGCGGAAAATAATATGTTTTGCCTTTTCTCGCGCGTCATTGTAAGAATTGTGCTTAACTGCATTTTGAAACCCAGGTTCAGCATTTCATCGAACTCATCAATCACCAGTTTCTGTACCTCTTTTAGACTGATGGCACTGTCAATCGCCAAATCCATCACACGGCCCGGCGTACCAATAAGGATGTCGCAACCTTCATCAAAAAGCAGCTTTTGTGTACGGATGTTTACGCCACCATATATACCGATGACCCTTGTCGTAAGGTGTTGGGTAAGGTTTTTCAGGATTTCCGTTACCTGTACCACGAGTTCGCGGGTAGGCACCAGGATCAGCACTGTAGGATTTCCGTTTTTATTGTACTTCCATGTCTTCAGTACGGGCAGTAAATACGCAAGGGTCTTGCCGGTCCCGGTTTGTGCGATGCCCATCACATCACGGCCTGACAGTATAGGTTTCAGGGCTTTTTCCTGGATTGGTGTAGGCTCGAATAAATTAGAATCGGCCAAAACATCCAGAATTTTTTCTGGTAACTCGAAATCGGCAAACGTGATCTTTTCCATCTTGCAAAGATAGTTTTTTAGCAGCAATACGAATTTTTAAATGCTGTAGTAGTGTCTTTAAAGAAAAATGCGCCCAATTTAGAGCGCATTTTAAGATATTTTATTCCCACTCAATAGTTGCCGGCGGTTTGCTGGAGATGTCGTACGTCACACGGTTAATACCACGCACCTCATTAATGATTCTGTTAGAGACCGTTTCAAGAAATTCCCACGGAAACTTACTGAAGGTCGCAGTCATAAAATCGGTGGTATTCGCTGAACGTACAACGGCGGTATATTCATACGTTCTCTCATCCCCCATCACACCGACAGATTTTACGGGCAGTAACACGACGAATGCCTGCGAAACTTTATCGTAAAGGTTGTTTTTATACAGTTCTTCAATAAAGATATCATCTGCATGTTGCAGAATGGTTACTTTTTCTTCGTCCACCTCTCCCAAAATCCTGATCCCCAGTCCGGGTCCCGGGAACGGATGACGATGAACCAAATGCGCTGGGATGCCCAGCTCTTCCCCAACTTTGCGTACTTCATCTTTAAAGAGTTCGCGCAGTGGTTCTAAAAGTTCAAAATCCATTTCTTCAGGTAAACCACCAACATTATGGTGGGATTTAATGACAGCAGACGGGCCTTTAACCGACTGGCTTTCAATGACATCAGGGTAAATAGTGCCTTGAGCTAAAAATTTAGCACCTTCAATTTTGTGAGATTCTTCATCGAATACCGCTACAAATTCATTACCGATAATCTTCCTTTTTTCTTCAGGGTCTGAAATACCCTTGAGTTTACCGAGAAAACGGTCCTTTGCGTCAATCAATTTAATATTCAAGTGAAAATGTTCGCCATAATTGGTCATTACTTTTTCAGCTTCATCTTTGCGGAGCAAGCCGGTATCGACAAAAATACACTGTAGTTGGTCACCAATTGCCTTATGGATGAGTACAGCGGCCACAGAAGAATCCACACCACCGGAAAGTCCTAAAATCACTTTCTGGCTGCCGACTTTTGCTCTGATTTCGGCAACCGCGCTGTCGATATAATTGGTTAGTTTCCAGTCTTTTGGCGCATGACAGATACCGAAGACAAAATTTTCGATGATGCGAGCGCCCTCCTCCGTGTGTGACACTTCTGGATGGAACTGTACGCCGTAGATGCGCTGAGCCTCGTTAGAAATTGCTGAAATCACATCACTTACCGCGTTCACTTCAAAACCGGCTGGTATTTCCTGAACTTCATCGAAATGACTCATCCATACCGTAGAAAACTGGCTGGCACCTGAAAGTAACGTATTTGATTTTTTGATTTCGAGGGTGGCTTTACCATATTCACCTTTTTCGCCTCTTTTCACCTTACCATCCAAAAGATGCGTAATCAGTTGCATACCGTAGCAAATGCCAAGCACCGGAATCCCCTGTTCCAGAAGGTTTTTATCGACGAGCCGGGCATTCTCAATATTTACAGAGCTAGGGCCGCCCGAAAGGATGATTCCCGAAGGGTTTTTTGTAAGAATTTCATTTAAAGGTGTATCGTAAGGCAGTACTTCGGAGTACACACCGAGTTCGCGGATTCTTCTGGCAATGAGCTGATTATATTGTGACCCAAAATCCAGAATGATGATTCCTCTGTTCATGTATATTTATTTAGTGAGATTTAAAAAACGAAAAAGCGTGAAATATCACGCTTTATGCTAAAACTTGCCGATATCTTCACGGTACGATTCGTAATCGAAACTGATGGTCTTGGCATCTTCGTACACTTTTTTACGGGCTTCTTCATAGGTATTCCCTGTGGCTACAAGGTTGAGCACACGGCCACCGGAGGTTAAGATTTTATTCGCTGTTGCCCTGGCCCTGCAAAAAGTACCTCGCTGTGCGCAACTTTATCAAGATTTCTTATTTCGAAACCGGTCTCGATCTTCCTTGGGTAACCGCCGGAACACATTACCAAGCAAACGGCTTTTTCATCTTTAAATTTAAGTTGCACATCGCGTCCTTCCAGACAATCATTAATGACATCAAGCAATTTGTTCTCCATCAGAGGCAGGATCACCTGCGTTTCCGGATCGCCCATTCTCATGTTATATTCAAGAAGGTATGTGCCTTTTTCCGTCACCATCAGCCCGAAAAAAATAAATCCTTTAAACTGTATACTAGCCGCATTTAAACCTTGTAAAGTAGGATTCAGGATGTTTTGCTCGAAATCCTGGTAATGTGCCTCTGTAAACTCCGGGCTTGGCGCAACGCTGCCCATACCACCGGTGTTCGGACCTTTATCACCGTTGCCGGCTTTTTTATAATCTTTCGCGGCAATACACGGGAACAGTTTTATACCATTTGAAAAGGCAATCACCGAAGCTTCAAAACCTTTCAGATATTCTTCAATGACTAACTGAATACCGGCATCGCCATAAATGCGGTCGATCATGAACCTGTGAATGGTAGCTTCGGCTTCGGCCAGATCTTCAGCAATCACAACGCCTTTACCACCGGCCAGTCCGCTGGCTTTTATCACAGTCGGAAACTGCTGTTTCCGCACGTAATCCAAGGCTTCATGATAGGCATCGAATACCACAGCCTTGGCCGTTTTGATGTTGTGCGTCTGCATGAACTTTTTAGAGAATGCTTTGCTACCTTCTAGCTCGGCAGTTCTTTTCTCTGGCCCGAAAATCTTTAGGCCATGTTTATTAAATTCGTCAACAATGCCTTCTACCAGAGACGCTTCAGGTCCTACAATGGTAAGGTCTATTTTTTCTTTAATGGCGAAATCGCGCAAGGCCTCCACACTGTCTTCATGTAAATTCTGGCCCAGTTTACCGGTGGTTACGGTACCTTTGGCAAAATACATCTTAGAGATTCGGCTATCATCCTTCAGTTTTACGGCGAGTGCGGATTCTCGTCCGCCGTTTCCTACAATTAATATTTTCATTTGGTATTGCTTATTATTTTGAATTCATCAAAAGTAATGATTGTATGATAAATTTCAAATTCAGTTATATAAAATCCCTGTGTGTTTTAAGGACAGGTTTGGTATTTCCATCAATGCAAAAAGTGGCGCATTCCTGTAAACATCATCGGGATCTTATGTTCGTTAGCCGCATCCACGCTGTCTTGGTCGCGCATACTGCCGCCAGGCTGAATGATGGCTTTAATACCTTCTGCAGCGCAATAATCTACCACATCGCGGAACGGGAAAAAAGCATCGGAAGCGAGTACCAAATCACCACTAAACTTTTCTTTGGCCCGTGCAATAGCCTGTTGTGTAGCCCAAATCCGGTTCACTTCCCCACCACCGATCCCTAAGGCCTGCTTGCCGTTAGAAACCACTATAGCGTTAGATTTTACATATTTTACCACCCGCTGTGCGAACAAAAGGGCTTCTTGCTGTTCAGCGGTAGGTACGGTGAGCGTGACAGTCGCTATATTTTCTGAAAAATGCGTATCGGTTTCCTGCACCAGCATTCCACCGTCGGTTTTCTCCCATGTGTGTCTGTCGGATACTGCATTTTTGATTTTTATGATGCGTAGGTTTTTTTTCTTTCTCAGAGTTTCCAGCGCGTCCTCATCGAACTCGGGCGCCATGACAATCTCCAGGAATGTTTTATTGAGCTCTTCCGCAGTACCTTTATCAATTTTGAAATTCATACCCACAATACCCCCAAATATTGAAACAGGATCGCACTCGAAAGTATTTTTATAAGTTTCCAAAGCATCTGTTCCTACAGCTACACCGCATGGCGTGGAATGCTTTACCGCACAGCAGGCCATTTCAGTCTTAAACTCATTCACCACCTTCCAACAAAGGTCCATATCCCGAAGGTTATTGAATGAAAGCTCTTTTCCGCCTAAAATTTCAAAATCCTTCATCGCCCCGCTGTCGGTTGTTGAAACATAATAAGCTGCCGATTGATGTGGGTTCTCGCCATAACGCAGATCCGATATTTTCTTATAAGACGCATTCAGATACTGCGGATACTCTTCATCCAACAACATCATTGAAATGGCCGCATCATACGCTGCCGTAAGGTTAAAGACTTTACCGGCAAGTTTTTTACGGGTTTCTAAACTGGTATCACCAGATACGGTGATTTCCTGCTGCACTTTGGCATAATCGGCCACATCAGTAATCACCGTAACCGCACTGAAATTTTTAGCGCCTGAACGCAACATGGAAGGCCCGCCGATATCAATAAACTCCACCTTTTCCTGAAGTGAAATATCAGCGTTGGCATTTTCGAAAAACGGATAAAGATTGACGATCACCATGTCAATAAGGCCAATGCCGTGATCGCTGACGGCTTGCATATGCTCCTCGCTGGTGCGTACTGCCAGCAGGCCGCCGTGTACTTTCGGGTGCAGCGTCTTCACACGGCCGTTGAGCATTTCAGGGAAGCCGGTAACATCATCTATCTGTACGGGCTGCAACCCTGCTTCTTTAAGATGCTTGAAGGTGCCACCGGTGGAAATGAGTTCGTAATTGTTTTCTTCTAAAAATTTTGCAAAATCAATCAGGTGGGTTTTATCCGAAACTGAGATCAGCGCGCGCTTTTTTAACATTTTTCTTTCTTTTTACTTTTACTTTTGTCCTTATTTTTCCTGAAGTTGAGCAAGTGCTTTCTTAATAGCCTTCGGGAAAATCCGGTATTCTATTTCGTGTATTTTTTTTGCTAAGGAATCTGGTGTTTCACCTTCACTAATGGCTACTGCTTCCTGCAGGATGATTTCTCCCTCATCGATGCCCGGCGTTACGTAATGCACTGTGGCGCCACTGTAGGTTTCGCCGGCCTCAATTACTGCTTTATGTACATGAGCTCCCCACATGCCCGCACCACCAAATTTCGGCAGTAAAGCCGGATGGATATTGATTATCCTTCCTTTGAATCTCGTACAAATTTCTTCGTTTAATATAGATAGAAACCCTGCGAGCACCATAAAATCGGTATCGGGCGGAATGGCATCAAGCAACTGCTGCTGAAAATTTTTTCCTCTTTTAAGCTGAGCGACTTCTATGCCGTGATTCTCTGCTCTTGTGGTCGCGAAACAAGGGCGGTCAGCGATTACTTTTATAATTTCAGCCTCGGGTATTTCACCACTCAGTACTGCGTCAATGATGCGCTGAAGATTGGTGCCACCGCCAGAAACAAGTATGCAGATTCTTTTTGTGGTCATACGATATTAGATCAGTTCAATTTTTTGGTTTCCTTTAGTGATTTCACCAATAACGTAGGCGTCATCAAGTATATTTAGGACTTCGGCAGCCTGTTTTTCGTCAACTACGACAACCATCCCCACTCCCATGTTGAATGTGCCGTACATTTCCATCCGGTCGATATTTCCTCGTTTTTCGAGTTCGAGCATGACTGGAGGGATCTGTATAAGGGCGGTTTCAACCTTTGCACAAAGCCCTTCTGGGATAATGCGCGGTATGTTTTCAATAATCCCGCCACCAGTGATGTGTGCGATACCTGCAACCGCTACCGCTTCCAGCAGTCGGAATATAGGTTTGTAATATAATTTGGTAGGGACTAAAAGCGTCTCGTGAAGCGGTTTCCCGTCAAACTCTTCATTAAAATCGGTGAAAATCTTTCTTACAAGCGAAAAGCCATTGCTGTGAAACCCGGAACTTGGCAGCGCGATTATCTTATGTCCGATCGCAATTTTGGACCCGTCGATGATCTGATCTTTTTCCACGATGCCCACGCAGAAACCAGCCACATCATAATCTCCAGGCTGATACATGCCGGGCATTTCGGCAGTTTCGCCACCGATGAGCGCACAATTGTTGTCCTTACAGGCTTCCACCATACCCAGCACGATTTCAGCTGCAATATCAGCATCTAATTTGCCGCACGCCAAATAATCTAAAAAAAACAGTGGTTTGGCACCGTGACACAGGATGTCGTTGCCGCACATAGCAAAACAATCTACACCTATGGAATCATATTTCTTGGCATCAAGCGCCACTTTCAGTTTTGTGCCCACACCATCTGTCCCCGAGACAAGTACTGGATTTTTGTAACCTGCAATTTCATAAAACGCACCGAAACTGCCAATGTTATTCAGCACCTGCTTGTTATGGGTTTCTGCAACCGCTGATTTTATTCTATCAACCGTTTTGTAGCCTTCTTCTTTGTCTACGCCGGCGGATTTATAGGTATTATTCATGGGTATTAAATGTATAGATTTAGGATAATTGCTGTAAAAAAATCAAATAAAAAAAGCCGACAATCATTCTGACCGTCGGCTTCTCGTTTATTTTTCAGCGTAAATTGCACTTCCAAAATTCTGGAATTTTTCTTTCGGGGAATGCAATGTCAGCCGTATCACTTCATTAAAAATTTGTTTTGCGAAAATAAGGTTTTCTGTCGAAAATAAAAAATTACTTTTTAAAAAATTGTTATCAAAAGGTGGCTTTAAGTTTGATTATCGGGTTAAATAACTATTTTTGTTCCCATTAAAAAAAATAAATTATGGCTTCAGGCTTTTTTGCAATCTTGGATGATATTGCCGCGCTGATGGATGATGTGGCAGTCACCGCAAAAATGGCAACCCAAAAAACGGCCGGAATCTTAGGTGACGACCTGGCGGTAAACGCCGAAAAAGCTACAGGTTTCCTGGAGTCGCGCGAAATTCCTGTTCTGATGAAGATCATGAAAGGTTCGTTCATCAACAAACTCATCATCGTGCCCGCGGTTTTTTTGCTTGAATGGCTATATTCCCCTGCGATCACGCTGATACTAATAGCCGGAGGCTTCTACCTTGCGTATGAGGGCATCGAAAAAATCATCGAGTTTCTTTTCCACCGCAAGAAAAAAGGACACGAAGTAATTGAAGAAAGAGCGGCGAGTACTATCAGCGCTGAACAGAACGAGAAAACCAAGGTTCAGTCGGCGATAACGACTGATTTCATTCTTTCGTTGGAAATTGTGATCATCGCTTTGGCCTCGGCCAAACAGGGTTATGAGTCGCTGAAAAGTCAATTTGATCCGATGTTAGTCGAAATCGTTACCGTTTCAATCGTCGCGATCATCGCAACAGTAGGTGTTTACGGAATTGTGGCGTTAATTGTCCGTATGGATGATGCCGGCTTGCGCCTCATCAAAAAATCGAAAACCGAAAAAGGATTTCTGGTTTCATTCGGAACTTTTCTGGTAAACGCGCTGCCTTGGGTAATCAAAGGGCTCGCGGTTGTGGGTACAGTTGCGCTGATTTTAGTCGCGGGAGGCATTTTCGTTCACAATATTGAGTGGATTCACCATCATTTCTTGCCAAACTTCAATTCACTTTTGCGGGAAGCTTTAGCCGGTATTATCGGTGGATTAGTCGCAATTCCTGTATTTGCATTGGGCAAAAAACTGTTTGCAATGATTAAGAAACCAACGAACTAAAAAAACAGGAAAAGCGGACGAAAATCCGCTTTTCTTTTGTAAAATAGGCTGTTTATTTTATTTAAAATTGCATCGGAACTTCCATCAGCAGGATTTCCGAATCTCCAAGTGCTTCTAATGTAAAACTTTCGGTTTCCCAAATTCCAAAACCGTCTCTTCTTTCCAGAATTTGATCGCCGATTTTCGCTGAACCTTCCAGCACGAAAACGTAGACGCCGTTTCCATTTTGATGGATTTTGTATTCCTTGGCGTTTCCTTTATCAAATTTAGCTAAGTTAAACCACGCATTCTGATGAATCCATACGCCTTCATCATCGGGATTTGGTGAAAGAATCTGCTGGAAATCATTAAGTTTTTCGTTTTCTTTAATACTGATCTGGTCGTAACGCGGCGTGACATTCATTTTATTCGGAATCACCCAAATCTGGAGAAATTTTACAAGCTGATCTTTATTTCTGTTGAATTCGCTGTGCTGAACACCGGTACCAGCGCTCATGACCTGAATTTCACCCTTCCGGATTACGGCCGAAGTTCCCATTGAATCCTGATGTTCCAGATCGCCTTCCAGCGGAATTGAAATGATCTCCATATCGCGGTGCGGATGTTTCCCAAAACCCCTTCCGGAAGCAACCTGATCGTCGTTTAAAACTCGCAATGCGCCGAAATTCATTCTTTCGGGATCGTAATGATTGGCGAAATTAAAACTGTGATAAGATTTCAACCAACCATGATCGGCGAAACCTCTTGTGTCGGCTTTATGATATACTGTTTTCATTTTGAGAGATTTTAGATTTTAGATTTAATAGTACAAATTTAAGACAATGAAGATTCTAATACATTGATATGGGATAAGTTCGGATGTAGCTTTAAATATTAAAACAAAAAAAATCCGCCAGGAAATTCTGACAGATTTGAATATTTAAATATAAATTCTAAACGGTTTCCATTTCAGCGTCGTCATCTTTACCTACACCTTTCAAAGTAAGCGAGATCCCTGCCGCGATGATCATCGCGACACCACCGGCAACTACATAACCAATCGCAAAATTCCCGAAAATGCTGTGCACAACCGGCCCGCCGATGATTCCGTTCACGATCTGCGGAAGCACGATAAAGAAATTGAAAATACCCATGTACACGCCCATTTTTTTAAGTGGGATGGCGTTGATCAGCATGGCGTAAGGCATCGCGAGAATACTCGCCCATGCAAATCCGATTCCTACCATTGGAATCCAAAGAAGTGATGTATTTTCGATGAAATACATTGAAATAAGTCCGATACCACCACTAAAAAGTGCGAGCGCATGCGTCTGTTTTTTGCCGATTTTATTGGCCAACGGAATCAACAGAAACGCAAAACCGATCGCAAACAGGTTGTAATAACCGAAAAGTTCGCCCACCAGGTTTCCTGCGTTGTTGAACTGTTCTGACTTTGCATCGTCCGGAGACAGCCCGAAATGGTGCGTTGCCACGGAACTTGTTGTGTAAACCCACATCGTGAAAAGCGCAAACCATGAGAAAAACTGCACGACGCCGAGACTTTTCATTAATGGAGGAATATTGGCAAAATCCCTGAAAATATCCGAAAACCGTGGTGTGACCTCATGTGGTTCTTCCTCCGAAAAATCCGCGAAATCTTTCGGTGAGTATTCTTTCGTAGTGAAAATCGTGTAAAGTATGGTTAAAAGTAAAACCGCCGCACCGACGTAAAATGAATAGATCACCGAATCGGGCACAAAACCTTCCGGCGCGACGTTCGAAACGCCGAGCATTGTGAGCCAGGCCGGCATATTTGAACCGATTACGGCACCGATTCCGATTAAAATAGTTTGAACCGAAAACCCAACTGTTCCCTGACTTTTCGGTAACATATCGCCTACCAGCGCGCGGAAAGGCTCCATCGCGACATTGATCGACGCATCCATCAGTGCAAGGAAAAGTACCGCGAAAAGCAAAACGCCGCTGCCCAAAAAGACGCCCACCGACGCCGAGTTCGGCAAAAACACCAGTCCGACCGCGGTAAGCAAAGCACCAATCAGAAAGTACGGTTTTCGCCGCCCCCATTTTTCTGACCACGTGTGATCGCCCATGTGGCCGATGATCGGCTGCACGATAAGTCCCGTGAAAGGTGCGACCAGCCAGAACCAGGAAAGGTGATGCACGTCGGCGCCTAAGTTTTGCAGGATGCGGCTCGCGTTACCGTTTTGCAGGCCAAACGCCATCTGGATTCCGAGAAAACCCATGCTCATGTTGATGATCTGAGCGAGTTGCAGGTTTGGTTTTATTTTTTTAGCCATGCTTTTTTAGTATTTGAGTGGTGGAGTTTTTAAGTATTTGAGAGGTTATTTTTTTAATTTAGAAATGATCGGATCTTCGATCGGCGCTTTCATTTTGGTGACTTCATCGATGACGTCATTCGGAACGGTGGCCGATAAAACGTACTGACGGATTTTCCATTCGCCGCCGATTTTTTCGAGGACGCCGGAGCCGCGGCAGATCTTCATCTGCGTATCGAGGATCTCATCGAACCAGGCGTAGGTACCGTTTTTGCTGAAAGTGATGTTTCTTTTGAGCGAGGTAAAATTCCAGGCTTTGCCTTTATCGAAAAAAGGTTTTGCCCAAACCATGAACTCTTTTTTATTCCAGACTTCGGTGGCATCGGTTCCGATGAATGTAGATTCTTCCGCGTACAGATCGAAGTAATTTTTATAATCTGCTGCAGCTGCAAACGCATTGAGATCATCCAGAACTTTATTGATGTTTTTCTTCTGCACGTTTTCGTAGAAGCCTTTGGTTTGGGCGTGGAGGCTTGCGAAAGAGCAAAGGAGGATGGCGAGGACGAGGGTGAGGTTTTTCATTTGGGTAATTGACAAATAGAACATTCTTCACGCAGGACATTAATTTTTTCCTAATACATAGATATCATACACAATCAGGTCACCAAGATTTTTTGCATCTTCTTTCGTCCATTCTACACATTTTGAATTTGATGTCATGCATCTTTCTCCAAACATTTCCCAGTTTTGATTAAATACAATTGTTAATTGTGTGGGCCTGTCTTTTATTTCCTTAGTGCTTGTTTTTTTATATTCATAATTAGTTACATATCTAAATGTAATTCTGTTAACCTCATTTGCGTTTTTATTCGGGAAAGCTTTTATAGATTTAACTTCCACATCCATTTTTGACACAAGGTAACTCAAAGGTTTGCCAACAAATTCTTTTTTGTTAATTTCTATGTTTCTAGCATCAGCAACACTTTTCATCGTGGTTTGCGCGCATGAATAATTAAAAATTAAAAGAGATATTAATGCTAAGGTTTTAATTAAATTTTTCATTGTTATATATTTCAATTAGGGCATAGTGAATAATTATAATTTGTTGTCCCGTCAGAATTTTGACTTGTTGTAATATTTACTGCTCGGAAATTACCTGCTCCATCCATTTTAGTAAGGGTAATTCCAGAATTGTATTTGTTTAGAATATAAGCTATAGCACCAGACTCTGAAAAATCTAGTGCTAAATCTGTCCATTCTTCAAAAAGGCTCGGTGGAAAATCTACAAAATTTCCGCCGTTTGGATTTAACGTGATAGAAGGCGGATAGCTTTGTAAAAAAGTATTCATGGCATTATGATCTGTAACGACCAAGGCATACGTAGTACCATCCTGTGTAATTACATACCGCGTATTGTATTCAGAAAATTGATTTCTAATATTCATTAATGAATAAACATCTCCAGGGGAAGGAGGGTTATTGTTTGGATGATTGTGTATATCACCAATCGGATTAGAAAAACTACTAGTCAAATTTATCGATGATGTACCGCCCGTTTGTACTCCTGTCGCTTGTATGGTGCCATTAACATTCCCCAAATCCACTCCGTTTTCTAAACCGTTATTCACTCCAACTATAGCAGCTTCGGCATTGGTGTAGGCAGTTGATTTTGAATTTTCAGTTGCGGTGGAGGATGGTCCTTCGGCTAGTGTGCACGGATCGTTAGCGCCTGCATTTGGATCTGAGTAGTCACCGCCTCCGCCGTTCTCGCCATGTTCAGGTTCGCATTCTATATATATGGAACAACCTCCTCCAGGTGAACCGTGGTCGCCGGGCAAACCTCCAGAAAACCCGCCTCCACCTCCGCCTCCGACAATAATAACTTCCTCAATTTCACACGCAGGAGAACCTGGAAAACCGCATCTTCCACTCGTTGCTCCAACATGAACATTTCCGTATTCATCAATTTTGAAATTTTGATCGAACCTGGACTGAAAAGAATTAAGATTATTCAAAAACAAAGATGAGTGTCTATTAAGCGTAACATAATATACCTCGGTTTCATTTTTTGTCAGTAATCCGGCAACTAAATCGACAACTATCCCGTCTTTAATCTTCGGGAATAAAACCCACAAGTCGCCATTTTTTTCGAAAACAGTCTGAGAATGCAATCTAAACTCGATATACGCATCAGAATTTTTTGAGATGAATCGTAGCTTTTTTACTTTATTATAGTGTACATTATTTGTCGTGTTTACTAAGCCTGTAATATTGGTTATATTCACCGCATCATATCGTTGGGCTAAATAAGCAAAGGCTTCAGCATAGTTTAACGAGTCACCATTTTTGGCAAAATTACTGTTTCGGGAGAAAACGGAAAATTTTTTAGATTTCTCGGCATTTTGGTCCAAAGAATCCAGAGAATCTATTTCCGTTCGACACGAAAAGGAAATTAAAAGAGTTCCCAAGAAAACTAAAAGGTAGATTTTTCGCATAAGTTAGATTATTATAATATTGAGTTTAAGTACTGTAATACCATCGGAGCCAACTAGCAGACTGGCGCAAATTCATTTGATCTTAATCCAATCTTATCTCAACTCTAAAATTAAACAAGATTTCCCAGCTACAGTTAATTTATTTTGCGGATCGATCACAAAATCTTTTCCTGAAATTACATCCTTGCCCGCGGAAACTCCGCCCAAAGATTCAGCAAAACGGTTTAGGTCAAAAGTTTGCTCTTTTTCGTTGTTGTTGATCACCACCATTACTTTTTCATTGTTGATGCGCGGCGTGGACAAGTCGCGACTTGTCCCTACAACGCTGTCATTGTAACGGAAATAAACGTACACCTTTTCTTTCGGCATATAATGCTTTGTTTTTCCGGTGTGGATGACGTCTTTGCCTTTTCGCCAGTTCAAAACTTTTTGGGTGAAATCATGGAAATCTTTCTGTTCGGCGGTTCGGGTTGCAGGGTTGAAAGCATCCTGTGCATCGCCTTTCCAGCCGCCCGGAAAATCTCTTCTTATATCAGCATCACCTTTGAATTTTTCGCCACGCATACCGATTTCGGATCCGTAATAAATCTGTGGAATTCCTCGGACAGTTGAAATTAACGTCAGCGCCATTTTGTAATAGCGCGAATCTCCGTTGAAGATTTCGTTTAATCTTTCTGTATCATGATTTTCAAAAAACACCAGAATATTGTTGATGTCCGGATACAGAAAATCGTTTCCGAAGGAATTGTAAATCCTGATCATTCCTTTGTCCCAGCCCTCCTCTTCTTTTAAAGCCGACGGAAGATCGGTGTACAACGTGAAATCCATCACGGACGGAAGATTGGAGTTGTAACCGTCAATCTCCCCGATTTTTGAATTTTTCTGCCAGTAAGAAACGTGCGCCGGATTGTACATCCATGCTTCGCCGACAATATCGAATTTAGGATATTCGTCAGTAATTGCTTTTGCCCATTTTGCCATCGCTACTTTGTCGTTGTACGGATACGTATCCACGCGCATTCCGCCGAGTTCAGCATATTCAATCCACCAGATGGCGTTTTGGGTAAGGTATTTTAAAACCAAAGGATTGCTTTGGTTCAAGTCGGGCATCGTGGTATCGAACCAGCCGTTCAATGCTTCTTTTTTGTCTATTTCGGCAACATTGGTGTCGAACTGTGAAGTTGTTCTGTAGTTGGAACGTTTGAAACCGTACTTTCCTTCACCATCCGCGAACTGATGAATCCAGTCTTTGGTCGGTAGATCCTGAATCAGCCAATGCGAAATTCCCCAATGATTGGTCACATAATCCTGAATCAGCATCATGCCACGTTTCTGTAGTTCGCGCGAAAGTTCGAGATATTCTTCGTTGGTTCCGTAACGGCCGTCGATTTTGTATAAATCGGTCTGCGCGTAACCGTGATAGGAAGTCTGCTTTTCGTTGTCTTCGTTTGCCGGCGTTAACCAGAGTGCTGTAACACCCAGGTTCTCCAGATAATCCAGATTGTTGATGATGCCGCGCAGATCGCCGCCGTGTCTTCCGTTTGGCGCGTTCCGGTTCAATTTGTCGGTAAGGTTTTTCTGGGAATCGTTGGATTCATCGCCATTCGCGAACCTGTCGGGCATGATGAGATACATCACGTCCTTTGATGTGAACGAATTTCTGTCGGCGGAACCGGGTTTTCTGTTCTTCAGTTCGTAATCGTAAGAATATCTTGTTTTATTCTTTTCTTTAAAATTGATTTTAAATGAAGATGTATTGATTTCATCAGTATTCACCGTGATGAAAACGTAATTCGGGTTTTCGGTTTTTGTGAGGTCTTTGACCTGAATATTATTGGATAGTTCGACCGAATATTTTGAAATGTCTTTTCCGTAGACTAAAATCTGGAGTTCCGGATTTTTCATTCCTTTCCACCAAAAGGCGGGTTCTACTTTCTGGATCTGGGCGATTACGTCGTGCTGATATATAGCGAAAATAGTAAGAGTAGTTTTTTCATGGTAGGTTGTTGGTTGGCTGGTTGGAGCTAAAACTCATAGGTTTCGAAAACCTATGAGGTTTCTAGGGTGTCACGGTTCAGGTTCAGGGTTCTTATGAAATTGGATAAAATCATCTGTTGAGTCAAAATATTTCAGCATAAAATCCCGCGTTACTGCCGATGCCGTTTCAGGATGCAAATAGCTTCGATAAGATGAAAATTTCCATTCACTTGCATCACGCACAAAACCGTGACTGATAGGATTCCTATGAATATATTTGAAGGTATTTAATAAATATTGTTCGTCATCTATTCTTATTCTCTTCAAATAATCTAAAAACAGTGCGCCCCGTCGGCCATACATTTTATTATAAGCTTTTGCATAAGAATTAAGTAAATTACTGAAAGGTTTCATCAGCATCTGATGCGATTTTTCACCGTCCATATCTGCCGTTTCTATATTC
The DNA here is from genome assembly GCF_003692615.1 of Chryseobacterium sp. 6424. Lineage (NCBI taxonomy): Bacteria > Pseudomonadati > Bacteroidota > Flavobacteriia > Flavobacteriales > Weeksellaceae > Chryseobacterium > Chryseobacterium sp. 6424. The sequence continues at coordinate 747,296 of NZ_CP023540.1, read as the reverse complement.
AGATTCTTAGAAACCTCGTACTTTGTTTTGAAGACAACCAACAGGTGAATGTGATTTTGCATTAAACAGTAAGCGTAAATATCCAAAACCGGCAACAGATAAGACTTTAGTTTTTCAAGAAAAAAAACATAGTTTTTTTCTTCACGAAAAACAAGCTCGTTTCCGTTCACGTGTGTGTACACATGAAAGATTCCGTTGAAGTCGAAACTATTTTTGTATCTGCTCTCGTTCATCTGATGTCGATTGGAATGCTGACTGATGAAACCTCATAGGTTTCGAAAACCTATGAGGTTTAACTATTCACGTTGCCTACTTCACCGCCTTCACAGAAATCGCGTAACCACCGCTTCTCACCAACTTCATCGGAAGTTTAGATTTGCTGGTCACGGTTTTTTTGTAAATCTTGTAAGACTGAGGATTGTTGATGTAATCGGCATCATCACCGTCGGCATAAACCGTCGCTTCGTACTTCTTGCCTTTTGGCAGGAAGGAGAAATCTACGGTGTAATTCCTTGCGTTTTCATCGGTGATTCCGCCGACAAACCACTCGTCTTTACCTTTGGTTTTTCTGGCGGTATGGATGTAATCACCCGGCTCTGCGGCAAGGATTTTCGTGTCATCCCAATCGAGGGCAACGTCCTTGATGAACTGAAATGCATCCAGATGTCTGGCGTAGTTTTCCGGCAAGTCGGCCGCCATCTGTAGCGGAGAATACATCACCACATAAAGTGCGAGCTGTTTTGCCAAGGTTGTTTTTACGAAACGTGTGTCACCAGGGAAGTAATAATCAAGCTTAGTTTGGAAGATTCCGGGCGTGTAATCCATCGGTCCACCCATAAATCTGGTGAACGGAAGGATGGTCTGATGATCCGGATTGTTTCCGCCAAATGCTTCGAATTCCGTTCCGCGTGCAGCTTCAGCGGCGATCCAGTTCGGGTAGGTTCTGCTCAAGCCGGTTGGGCGAACAGATTCGTGAGAGTTGACCATGATTTTGTACTCATTGGCCTTCTCCGCGATTCTTAGATAATGATTGATCGTCCACTGTGAGTAATGATGCTCGCCACGCGGAATAATATTCCCCACGTAACCGGTCTTTACAGACGGGTAATCGTATTTGTTCATCAGCTGGAAAGCTTTCTCTGCCCATCTTTCATAGTTGGTGGCCGAGCCTGAAGTTTCGTGATGCATCATGAGTTTCATGCCTTTTGAATGCGCGTACTCGTTCAGCATTTTGATATCGAAATCGGGATAAGGTGTGATGAAATCGAAAACAAATTCTTTGCTATGGCCGAACCAGTCTTCCCAACCCACGTTCCAGCCTTCGATAAGCAGCGCATCGAAGCCGTGTGCCGAAGCGAAATCGATATATTCTTTCACTTTTGTATTGTTTGCAGCGTGTTTTCCGTTCGGTGTCAGTTTAGAAAAATCGGTTTTCCCGATGTGGACATTAGTGGCGGTAGAATATGACCAGTTCGATTTTCCGATAATCATTTCCCACCAAACACCCATGTATTTTGTAGGCTTGATGTAAGAAGTGTCCGTGTACTGGGTAGGTTCGTTAAGATTGAAAATCATTTTAGAATCCAAAACCTCTTCGGCTTTTGGCGAAACGATAATGGTGCGCCACGGCGAAACTGCAGGAGTTTGAATATAACCTTTCGCTCCCTGCGCATCCGGTGTCAAGTGGGTTTTGAATTTAAAATTAGCCGCATCAAGCTCTAAATTGGAAGCCGGATAATTGATAACAGCAGCCTCAGCAATATTCACATACAGCTGGTCTTTGCCTTCTTTTTTAAGCATTAAAGGCGTTTGAACGGCATTTTTGATCAAAGTCTGCGAGGCATTTCCGTCGTAGGAAGTAGGCCATTTTGCCGGAATCTCGGAAAGATTGGTGGTTTGCGTCTGGTATTCCTGAGAATCGTAATCTCCCGCGAGCCACCACGCTTTCATATCTGTCGGAAGATCAATTTCGGAATCTTCTTCTTTGATGATGAAATAATTCAGGTTTTTCTGCTCCGGGAACTCATATCTGAAACCCAGACCATCATTAAACAGACGGAATTTAATAATAATATGTCTGTCATTAGCCTCTTGGTTTAAAGTTACCGCCAATTCGTTATAGTGATTGATGTACGATTTTTTCTCGCCCATGATCGGCTCCCAGGTTTCGTTTTTCGAATCGAATTTCTCAACTGTTTTAGTGAAACCATTATTCAGATCGGAACTTTTTTGGTCTTTGTTCTCGATTTCAGAGGCGAACTGGATGTCGCCATCGCGAAGTAACCTTAAGCCTAACTTAGAATCCTCTACTATCGTTTTTCCTTTAAATTTTAAATGGTAAAAAGGAACACCCTGCTTAAGGGAAAAATTCATTTCAAAGTTGCCGTCCGGAGATTTTAAGGTTTGTGCGTTGAGCGCGAAACTTCCCATCAACAGGAATAACGCGGAGATTTTCAAGTTTTTCATACAGATCAATTTCAAACATTAAAAATAGGAAAAATATACCTGACCACAATGAATTTAAGGATGCTTTTGACCTTAAAAACCACAAAAAAAACTGCTGCCGAAGCAACAGTTTTCATTAATTGTATAAGTTGTTTTTACTTATAGTGGCGTTATGGTATAAATACCCAACTTGATGTTAGCGGTAATTTTATAATTGGCGCCGCCACCGTCAAACTTGATGTTATTATTAGACCCTTTTGGAGCCAGATAACCTGTATCACCCTCTGATTTTAGATCTGCCCATTCAAGATCGCCCCAAGCTTGTTGGCCGATGAATTTGAATTCGGCACCGTCGGGGATTATGATGGTATATTCAAATACTCCGTCACCCACCAACATCATCTCTAACGCATTACCTGCATCCCAACCGTTCAGTGATCCTACCAAATATACATTTGCAGGCACTGTTGGGATTGCGGAAGGAGTTACTGAAATGCTTCTGGAATTTTGGTTAATGGTAATTTTATACATTCCTGAATTTCCGGTGAATTTGATATTATCGGGACCTGAAGGTTCCAAATTAGTAGACCAAGCATTGAAATATTTGTATTCATCTTTAATACCCGCCGCATTTAGACTGTAATTATCAGGATTCCAGGCTTTCTGACCAAGAAAACGGAACTCGCCGTTCTGCTCCAGATATGTATAGATTTCAGAGATTTCATTGGTGTTTTTAAGCAGCTGTGCTTTAGTTTCATTCCAACCTGCTGCCGTAGCACTGCCAACAATGTGAAAATTAATGAAAGCAGGCTGATAAGGAAGCACTTTGAATGTCACCATTTCTGATACTTTGCTGATGGTTCCGCCTGTAGAAGTTGTAGTGGCTGTTACACGCACATCCATCTCGGAGGTTACACCAATAGTAAGACCGGTTTTTAGTGCGGCATCATTCAGCGCGTAATTTGTCCAGATAAGTTGCTTATCGTTAACAGTTGCTCCTGTAGTCACGAATTTATCGCTTCCTTTTTTAGCGATTTCTACGGTGTAATTTACATTTACGCCATAGCTGTAATCCGTCCATTTTACGGTAGCTGCCGTTGCCAGTGGATTGGCAGCGTCAAGCACGATGGTTTGGCCTGCCGTAGGATTGGTAATCACCGGCACCGCTACCGGATAAGGCGTTACGGTGAATGAAATTGTATTAGATACCGCTGTACCTGCTTCTACTCTTACATAAACCGTCTGAGGCGCGTAAGGGTTGACACCCGCCTGTAACATCGCTGTATTGAGGGTTGCGATATTGGTTTTAAGGGTATTGGTATCGGAAGTTCCCAGTACTGATTTTGTAGCGAAATCTTCCTTGGCGGAAACCACTACGGAATAGCTACTTACACCTTCCACCTTGCTCCAGGTAAGGATATAAGGATTATTGGCCATTGTTGGATACAGTACGGCCGCTCCCGGGTTTGTTTCCTGAAGTTTGAAGGACGCTTCTGGCGTCGTCCAGTCTCTGTCTGCCTCATTTCTACATGCACTCAGCAATAATAACGGCAAGACGAGCACCACTAGAATTTTAAATATATTTTTCATAAGATTCATTAAATTAAGGGTGTGCCTGCTTATTTCACCGGAATAACGGTATAAGCGCCTGTGGCATCGTTAAAATAAACATCATAAGTCCATTCTGCAGATAGAGGAATGTTCGCTCCGCCCTGTACAGCAACTCCGAAGAATTCAGCGTTAGTTCCCCAACTTACATCCCATGCATTATTCGCACGGAATTTAAATTCACCTGCGCCAAGCACTACATTTTTAATCGTCCAAAGATGCGGATCAAAGGTAGATTTTGTAAGCTGAACATCAGTATCCCAGTTACCTTTAACTGAACCGATGATAGACACATTATTATACGTTGTGGTAGGTGCAGTTACCGGCTCCATCGTATAAGTTAAAGCTGCAATATCAATCGTTAATTTGTAATATCCTTCCGTAAGAACTTTTATATCCCCAGAACCGCCGTCAGTACTCAATAACCCTTCAGCAGCACCTAAACCGTACTGTGCAGCCCAAGATCCTTTTTCTTTAATCACTTTAAAGCCACCCTCTTTGAACAGTCCTGTGAAGGTATATACATTGGCATCTTTAGTTTTAAGCAAAGGAAGAAGATTTCCGTTGGTGGCCAAATTATCCCAGCCACCCGCTGTAGCATTACCAACCAAGTAAAGATCCACATAATCATACGTTGGGCTCGCCAGATATGGCGTGATGTTGATACTTGTGATGTTAGAATATTGCTGAAGATCATCTGTCCCTACAAAAGAGCTTACACGGAAGTAGAGCTTCTGGCTTGCATATGGCACCAGTCCTACCCTTTTCGCCGCTTCATTCATCTGTAGCTGTGTAAAAGATACCGTAGTTTCGGATTTTGAAGTCTGCGCGATTTGATAAGGATTGGTAAAAGCTTGGTCACTGCTGATCTCCACTGAATATTTAGCTTCTACGGGCACATTGAATTCGGCTGCCTGCCAGGTAACGGTAAGTGCCGGGTTACCTGGGAAGTTCTCATCAAGAATAAGATTATCCTTCGACAGATCCATCAGGATGGGCGCGGCGCCGTTCTCTAGGGTGATAAGTTCGCGGTCTTCGCACGATGCCAGCCCTAGGATCATTACCAGTGCAAAAAACAGCCTTTTGAATATGATATTTTTCATTGTTGTAATATATTATTAATTATAACCAGGATTCTGTACCAAATTTGGGTTTACCACAAGGTCGTTGTTAGGGATTGGGAACAGGTTACGGTATTCCGGTACTGAAGTTCCTTCTTTTACATTCCCTTTCCAAGGCCACAAGTAAGCTGATGAGGTGAATTTCCCGAAACGGATAAGGTCTGTTCTGCGGGTCATTTCCCAAGACAACTCTCTTGATCTTTCATCAAGTATAAAATCGAGTGTAAGATTAGAGATTATAGAGGCGCCGGCTCTTGTACGGAGTGCGTTTACATAGTTAAGCGCTGTCGCCATATTACCACCACCGCCACGCAGCGTAGCTTCTGCATACATTAGGTAGATATCCGCCAAACGGTAAAGTGGCAGGTCTGTTTCTACCCAGTTTTCGTGGATCCCTGCAGAACCGTCACTTTTGATGTTTTTGTATTTAATGAAGGCATAACCGTCATTAAAGTTTGCAAGGTCATTGATTTCCAAAGTCTGCCCATCTGTATGGAAACGACCTCTCTTATCATTGGCCTCAAATTTCTGCACGAAGGCTTTAGTTGTTCTAAGACCGCCCCAGCCACCGTTTACACCAAAATCAGCAGCTTTCATTGTACCGCCAATCGCAGCATGTACCAGATAAGTGGTACCACCATTGGTTTGTGTTTTTTGCCCGTCATATACTACCGAGAAAATATTTTCAGGGTTAGCGATGTGATTATCCGCGAGGAAAAGGCTGGCATAGTCCGGTTTCAGGCTGTAACCTGCATTGATAACTTTTTCGCAGTTAGCAATTACATCCGCGTTTCTTTCTGTACCATTGTAAACTTTCGCATTCAGATACAATCTTGCCAAAAGACTCCAGGCAGCCGCTTTATCGAGACGCCCGTATTCATTCATTTTCGGTGCTTTCAGTTCTGCTTCGGCTTCTTTTAATTGGTTTTCCACATACGTGAACAATTCTGCACGTTTCATCTGCTGTGGTACTGTACCGATGGTGGTTTCATCTACGAAAGGTACGTTTCCGTACAGATCAAGCAGGTGATAATAGGCCTGTGCCCGCAGGAATTTTGCCTCAGCTCTCATCGCTTTGGCTTCATTCAGGTTATCCCCGCTGATCCCGTTCTGGTTCAGTTTTTCGTCGGTGGTATTTTTAATAAACTCGTTACAGTAAGCAATTTCTGTATAGAGTCTGTAATACATGGCGTTATTGAATTCGTTTGCCGGAGTCCAGATCATTTTATGGAACTCGTGCAGTGAACCGTCATTCCAACCGTTTACGGCCTCATCTGTGGTAATCACCTGCATGGTGTAGAGCAAACGGGTGTAGATAGATGCACCACCGTCGATATCAGCAATATCACCATTCCCATCACCACCGGACTGCCCACCTAAGGCAAGGCCACCATATAGTTTTGCCAACAGGTTTTTATAGTTACCAAAATCTTTATATAAACTTGCTGCCGTAACTTCGGTAATTGGCTCCTGTCGAAGGTCCTCTACACAGGATGTCACGGTAAGCGTGAGGCCTAGTATGGCGGCGGTTATTGTATTTTTTGTTATTCTGAAATTTTTCATTTTTCTAAATATTAAAATTGAAAGTTTAATCCTAATGAATATACTTTGGGTCTTTGGTAGAACCCATTATCTATATTCCCGAATATTTCAGGATCTACCCCCGAATAATCGCTGATTACGAATACATTCTGTGCCATACCATACACCCGCAGGTTGCTGCCTGTGTTGAAGACATCGCCAAAGTTGTACCCGAGCGTCAAATTATCCATCCTAAGGAAAGAGGCGTCTTCAACGAAGATATCACTCCAGTACTGAACGTTTTTGAAACCATAACTGGCGGCTACGCTTGAGATATTCATCAAATAATCATTGGTGGCGATACTTTGCACGTTGGATTGTGACGCGAAGTTATTATACACATAATTACCTATTACAGCACGTAATGAAGTGGAGAAATCCCAATTTTTGTACGCAAACTTGGTAGAGAAACCAAACGTAGCATCTGGTGTGGTAGATTTATACAGATATTTATCATCTTCTGTAATTATACCGTCGCCATTTCTATCTACATAAACACCTTCTAAAGGTTTACCTGCGTTGTCATATACCTGCTGATACACCCAGAAACTGAACGGCGTATTACCTACCGTATGTGCCTGCACTGTATTACCGGTACCACCAGAGATCCCACCCTGGCGGATGATGTACCCTTGGGCTACGTCTGTAAATTCTGTAATCTCAGGGTTGTAGTGTGCAGCGTTGAAACTGAAATCCCAACTGAAGTTCTCGGTTTTCACGGGGACTACATTAATCAGGAACTCTATACCATCCGTCTCCATCTTACCAATGTTTTTGATATTGGTGTTACTGAATTCCCCTGCTGGCACCTGTACTCTTGCCTGTAGGTTTCGGGTATTCTTCTTGAACCAGTCGATGGAACCTGTAATTCTGTTATTCAAGAAACCGAAATCCAGACCTGCGTTGATAGTAGCCGTGGTTTCCCAGGTCAATCTGTCATTATACTGCGTTGGGCGGTACATGAAGTAGAACTGGTCACCAAAACCGTATTGTGCAGTCGCTTCAGAAATATTGTAAGAGGCAAAGGAGTTATAATATCCACCTACTTCCTGCTGTCCGGTCTCTCCCCAGCCTGCACGCAGTTTTAAATCAGAGAACACGTTGGATTCTTTCAGGAAGTCTTCGTTCTTAATTTTCCAGGCCGCAGAGGCTGCAAAGAAGGTTCCCCAGTTGTTTTTAAGATCAATCCCATTATAGAATCTTGAGGAAGCATCTCTTCTTACCGATCCGTTAAGGATGTATTTATCTGCAATAGTGAAAATACCCCTACCATAGAAACTCAATAGCACAAGATTCCCTTCATAATCGCGGCTAGGTTCTGTAGCGTTGTAAGAAGGATTTGTGTTATAAGTGAATGATCCGGGTAAATAATCATTAAACTTTTGGTAAGAGTAACCTGCGATTAAATCAAGTTTTGTATCAATAGCTTCAACATCTGTTACGTAGTTGAAATAAGTTTCAAGAAGCTGGTTGGTTTTTTCCTGTATGTAATCTCTGCGTGTACCAAGGTTGAAGAGCGTAGCGCGGTATCCCGGATATTCGGTTACGGCGCCGGTACCTTTCTGGTAGTCGTACCCAGCGTTTACATTAAACCGAAGGTCTGGCAGAAAATGCACTTTATAGTCTAACTGAATATTGGCAATCCCACGGAACACGGTGGATACATCGCGGCGGCCTTCCAGTGAAGCCAGTGGGTTGGCGGTCGCGTTAACATTAAGTCCACCCGCAGGTAAAAACCACTCCCAGTAATTGCCCACTCTGTTTCCTTGGGCAGAATAGTCGTACACCGACTGTGTAGGATCCATCAACTGTGCGGCACCAATCACGCCTGCGTTGAAACGGTTCTCTGTCATCGAACCTTTGAAGTTGGCATTAACAGTCAAATGACGGTCAAAGAATCTCGGGCTTAGGTTCAAAGCGGCAGAAGTCCTTCTGAATTCATTGGTTTTCACCAGACCGTTCTGCTCATTATACCCTAATGAAAGCCGATAAGGCAAACCTTTAATACCTCCGGAGATGGCCACATTATTGTCGGTACCCCAAGCATCCTGATAGATCAGGTCTTGCCAGTTGGTATTGGCTGTACCCAAAAGGTCAATATACTTTTGCTGTGTTGCATTGGCTTGTACATACTCACGGAATTCATCAGCCCCTAAAACTTTCTGGTCGCCCATTCTTGTGGAAACAGAAGCCATTGTTGAAAAATCCACTTTCAGTCTACCGGCACTTCCTTTCTTTGTAGTAATCAGTATTACCCCATTCGAGGCACGGTTACCGTATATAGCGGCAGAAGAAGCATCTTTCAGCACACTGAAGGACTCAATATCGTTCGGATTGATGAGTGCTAATGCGTTCGCGGCACCAGCTACACCGCTATAATCCATCGGGATCCCGTCAATTACAATCAGTGGGTCATTACTTGCCGTAAGAGACGCCCCACCTCGGATCCTGATCGTAGATCCAGCACCAGGATTACCGCCGTTTCCGGTAATGGTAACACCAGGGGCTTTACCCTGGATCAACTGATCTGGCGATGTAGAACCGGTATTGAAGTCTTTAACACTAAGTGAAGTGATAGAACCTGTAAGATCTTCCCGTTTCTGCTTACCGTACCCAATCAATACAACCTGCTCAATATCGGCGGTTTTTATGGAATCAGCCGTTTGTGCCTGCAGCATCGTTCCGGCCAATAAAAATGCCGGCGCGATTTTCAAAACTTTACTATAGTTTCTCACAAAAATTAAATTTTAGGATTAATATTCACGTACAAACTTCCTGAGAAGTGATGCAATTTAAACAAAATTTTAAGATTTTTTAAAGATTGCTTATTATTGTTGATTTATTCTGAGATTTATCATATATTAGAAGCGGATATAAATGATATATCATTGATTATCTGTATATTAACTATCCAATATCTCGTTTTGAGACGATAATAATTTAGCTTAAAATTAAACGCTTGTTTAACTCATTTCATTGTTAATTATTGAAAATGTAAGATTTTAATTGCCATTTTATTAATTTGAGACCTCTATACTTACAGAAAAAAGGTGAATACTGTATCTTTGCAAAAAATCAGCAATAAATAAATGATATCAAACAAAAAAATGATTACCGCCGCGCTGCCTTACGCGAACGGCCCTGTTCATATAGGCCATTTAGCCGGTGTGTATATTCCGGCGGATGTTTACGCAAGATTTCAGCGAAGATTAGGGAAGGATGTCGCATTCATCTGCGGATCAGATGAGCACGGTATCCCAATCACCATCGCGCGAAAAAGGAAGGCGTGACGCCACAGGATATTGTTGATAAATATCATGAAATCATTAAAAAATCATTTTCGGATCTGGGGATTTCTTTTGATGAATATTCCAGGACCACCTCGCAGAAGCATTATGAGACCAGCCAGGATTTCTTTAAAGTATTGTACGAAAATGGGAAATTCACCGAGGAGATTTCTGAACAATATTACGACCAACAGGCCGGTGAATTCCTTGCGGACCGCTATATCGTAGGCACCTGCCCGAACTGCAGCAACGATAACGCTTACGGTGACCAGTGCGAAAAATGCGGCTCTACCCTTTCGCCATCGGAACTGATCAATCCAAAATCCATGCTCAGCGGAAATGTTCCCGTTTTGAAAGAAACCAAAAACTGGTACCTTCCTTTAAATGATTATGAAAATTTCCTGAACGAATGGATTATCGAAGGCCATAAAGACGACTGGAAACCCAACGTGTACGGACAGGTAAAATCATGGCTCAATGATGGGTTAAAACCTAGGGCGATGACACGCGACCTCAACTGGGGCGTGCCCGTGCCGTTGCCAAATGCGGAAGGAAAAGTGCTCTATGTATGGTTTGATGCCCCAATCGGATATATTTCTTTTACCAAAGAATGGGCAGAGAAAAACGGAAAAGACTGGAAAGATTACTGGCAAAGCGAACAGTCCGATTTGGTTCATTTTATCGGGAAAGACAACATCGTTTTCCACTGCATTATTTTCCCGGCGATGATGAAGGCACACGGAGGTTACATCATGCCAACAAACGTGCCTGCTTTTGAATTTTTAAATTTGGAGAACGACAAGATTTCCACTTCACGAAACTGGGCCGTTTGGGCGCATGAATATGTGGAAGAATTCCCGGGCCAGCAGGATGTTCTACGCTACACGCTGCTTTCATCCGCACCGGAAACCAAGGACAACAATTTTACATGGAAAGATTTCCAGACCAAAAACAACTCAGAACTGGTGGGGATTTTCGGGAACTTCATCAACAGAGTGGCAGTTTTAATCCATAAATATTATGATGGAATAATCCCTAAAGGTGATGTAAACGCGCCTGAACTGGCAGAAATCAACAAAGCGGCGAAAGAAATCTCAGGCTTTCTGGAGAATTATGAATTCCGGAATTCTTTATCTGCATTAATGAATTTAGCCCGTTTCGGAAACCAGTATCTTCAGACCGAAGAACCGTGGAAAACCATCAAAGAAAATCCGGAAAAAGCCGCACAGTCCCTGTTTGTAGGCGCACAGATTGCGGTAGCGCTGGCACAGTTGTGTGAGCCTTTCATGCCTTTCAGTTCCGAAAAACTATTGAATATGTTCAATGTACAAAAAACGGAGTGGAAGGTTATTGAGACCCATGCTGTTTTAATTGAAACCGGTCATCAAATCAACGAAGCTTCGCTGCTGTTCTCAAAAATTGAGGATGACGTCATTGAAGCACAGATCCAGAAGCTTGAAAACACCAAGCAGAACAATAAAAAAACAAACCCTAAAGCCAACCCTATGAAAGAGCAGATCACATTTGAGGATTTTACGAAGATCGACCTGAGAACAGCCACGATTTTAGAAGCTGAAAAAGTAGAAAAAGCCGATAAACTTTTGAAACTGACGGTAGATACAGGCGTTGATGTAAGAACTGTAGTTTCGGGAATCGCAGAAAGTTTCACGCCCGAGGAAGTGATTGGGAAGCAGGTGATGATCCTGCTGAATCTTGCCCCAAGAAAAATCCGTGGGATCGAATCACAGGGAATGCTGCTTTTAACAACAAAACCGGACGGCAAACTATCTTTCGTAACGCCGGACGACCGCAATGTTGAAAACGGAATAGAGATCGGATAAAATATAAATGGCGCTTCTCACAAGCGCCATTTTTTATGCTCCAAAGTGTTTCTTTACTTCCTCTAGCACCTGTTCCTCGCTCATTTGCTGCGAAACGCCAAGTGAAACATTCACATTTTTAAACTGTGGAGTATCAAGAAGATAACTTTTGAACTCTTCCTGAATGGTACCGGTTCCGGTAAGGAAAAGTTCTTCGGTATTCGTCAAGTTATCTAGAATGTTTTTGAAAAACTTATGTCTGTTCGTGATCTCGGCGTTATTTCCGGTATGTTCATCGGAGTTTCCCTGCTGAATCACCGCCGTGACGGAATCTACAAGATGGAAGTCGGAAACTTCACGCCCGTCATGATTTTTTGCTATAAACGCCTGAGTTTGGTCGAGCCACACGCCCGCTGATTTCTTGTTCTGCATAACTGTTTATTTTTAAAAGCTACAGTTACAAGATTGATGCAAAGCCGCCGTTAACAGATGTTAAAACTATTTTCCGAGCACGAAAACAGCCGGGATTTTATGGAGTTCCGGTTTGTTTTTCTGCCAGTCTTTAATGCTCAAAGTCTTTATAAATTCTTCTTTCGGATCATTGATATTTGCCGCAATGCAAAGCTTAGTCTGTGGCGAAAGAAACTTGCACAAATCTTCGAAAAGTTGGTTATTGCGGTAAGGGGTTTCCATAAAAATCTGCGAATAACCGGTTTTTTGTACTTGAGATTCAAGCCATTGGATTTTTGATTTTTTCTCGGATTTATCGATTGGCAAATAGCCATGGAAAGTGAATTCCTGACCATTAAAACCACTACCGATCAAGGCCAGAATGATAGAGGACGGCCCGTTGACTAGCACTACTTTTATCGAATTTTCATGGCACCATTTTACCATCAGATTTCCGGGATCGGCGATGCACGGCAATCCCGCTTCGGAAAGCAAACCGAAGTCCTGACCGCTTTTCATTAATGTTTGGGCTTCATTTAAATCTGCATTTTCAGAATATTTATCGAGCAAAAACAGTTTCAGATCAGCCTGCTTTTTTTCGGGAGCAAAAAACTTGATGACTTTCCGTGCGGTTTTTTCATTTTCAACAAAGAAATAGTCGGTTTTTAAGATGTATTCTTTGATGGCGGGCGCGAAATATCCAATGGGGGAATTTTCTGAAAGATAGGCTGGAATTAAAAATAGCATGGTAATCTTTTAGGAATTTGAAGTGAGTTTAATTTTGATGGCTTCCGAAGCGTCATCCAGTAGTTGATACACCTTCTCAAAACCATCCATCTCACTCCAGTACGGATCAAACACTTCGTAATTATTCCCTTCTATTCCGGCTTCTTCTAAAAATAAAGAAACCTTCGCACGCTGTTCGTCATTCTTAGCCAAAGAAATTACGTCCTCGAGAACGCTTAGATCCATACAATAAATCCTGTCGAAATATTCAAAATCCTCAGTGGTAATTGGCCTTGAGCGCTGTTTGGAAATATCAATCCCGTGTTTTTTTGCGATTGAGGTTGCACGTTTATCCGGATTTTCACCTTCGTGCAAAGAGATCGTTCCGGCTGAATCTATAACGAAACCTTCCGGCAGTTTCGACTTTAAGATTCCCTCTGCCAGCGGGCTGCGACAAATATTCCCTAAACAGACAACCAGTATTTTCATAAGTGATGATGTTGGTTTTAATAAAAAATGAAGAATATCACTATCCTTCATTCTGTAAATTTTATTCTATTGTTTTATTCGGTCTCCGATTTCTTTCACGTATTTTTTCAACTCTTTGTCAATTTTAGAAACATCTTTGATGGTTTCGCAGGCATACATCACGGTCGAATGGTCTTTACCACCGGTCTCCTCGCCTATCTTAGCGAAAGTGGCATTGGTAAGTTCTTTAGAGAAATACATGGCAAGTTGTCGTGGCAGCGCGATTTCTCTTTTTCTTGTCCGTGAGAGCAACTGCTCGCGCTTGATCCCGAAATAGTCGCACACCACCTCTTGTATGTAAGGGATGTTAATGACTTTTTTCTGATTAGCCGCGATTTTATTGATGGTTTCTTTCAGCAGATCCAGGCTCAGGTCAGATTTATAGATCGTGGAATACGCGATTACCGAGTTAATTACGCCTATGAGTTCGCGCACGTTGGTCTTCACTTCTGATGCCAGGAAATCAAGCATATCTTCGGTGAGTACAATACCATCGCGGCTCAGTCTGTCAACGATGATCTTTCGGCGTGTATCGAAATCCGGGGATTTTATTTCCGCCGAAAGCCCCCATTTGAATCGCGAAACGATACGATCCTGAATATCAAGGATATCTACTGGTGCCTTATCGGAAGTCAGGATGATTTGCTTTCCGTTTTGATGCAGATAATCAAAGATATGGAAGAAGCTGTCCTGCGTAGATTTCTTACCGGAAAGGAATTGGATATCATCAATGATCAGCACGTCCACCATTTGGTAAAAGTTGGCAAACTCTGTCTGTTTATTCGCCTTTGCCGCAGATACAAACTGCTGGATGAATTTTTCTGATGAAAGGTATAACACCACTTTATCGGGGTGCGCGTTTTTCACCTCGAGTCCTACCGCATGGCCAAGATGCGTTTTACCGACACCATAGCCGCCATATAAAAACAATGGGTTAAAGGCCGTAGCGCCAGGTCTTTTCGCGATAGAACGTGCCACGGTGGCCGCAAATTTATTGCTTTCTCCTTCCACGTAGTTTTCGAAAGAGAAATCGGCTTTCAGGTTCGAGTCGATGTTTACTTTTGGTGTCGCTGGGGCTGCTGCAAACGGATTGATGAGGTTTGCCGTGAAAGCCGGGGCCACTTTCTCCTGAACTTTGGGTGTTGGGATGTTTTTCCCCTTCATGTTCATGGTGATCGGCTGTTCCTGACCCGTCGGCTTATTCTCCATCACCGAATACCATAACTTCACTCCTTTCCCGATATTTTTCTTCAGCGCGGCCGAAAGCAGCGACAGGTAATTGTCCTCAATATATTCTTTGTAAAAATCACTTGGCACCAACAAGGTAAGATTGTTTTCTATAAGTGAAACCGGGCGCACATTATCAAAAAGCAAATCAAAAGAATTTTCGAGTTTCTTAAGGTCAGAATGATCCTCAGCCGCATTAAGGTTATCCCTCATGAACTGAAGACATCTATCCCAAATAAGTGTTAAATTTTCATTCATTTCTGTTCTGCAATTTGTAGCCGGGGCGGTTAGATTTTACGGGAAGACAAATATCTCATATTTAATCCTCAAAAAAAAATTCTTGTCCTATTGGTTATTAAGAAATATATTTGTATGATTGATTTAAGACTTAAAATGATACACACAACACACTCATTACGTGTTCGTTATGGTGAAACCGACGCGATGAAATATGTTTACTATGGCAACTATGCCGAATACCTGGAAGTGGCGCGTGTAGAACTCTTCCGGCAGTTGGGGATGCCTTATAATGACATTGAAAACCGCGGAATTTGGCTGCCAGTTTCCGAGTATCATATCAAATATCTGAAACCTGCTTTCTATGACGAACTTCTGGAAATCCATACGCGGATTAAGGAAATGCCGGGCGTAAGAATTGTATTCGAATATGAAATATTCAACAGCGAAAAAAAGAAGATTACCGAGGCCAGCACGACACTCTTTTTTCTGGATGCCAACACGCAAAAAGTGGTAAAATGCCCACTGTTTTTACAGCAACTTCTGGAGCGACACTGGCAACCGGCTACAAAATAGTCCCTGGCGCTACCTCATAAGGCGCTCTTCCCTGCTCGAAGATGCGGGTGAGATTAGCGCCTTCCACTGTTATTTGCTGTCCTTTTCGTCGAATCCAGTTCCCTTCGCGCAGGCCGATGACTTTGAGGTTATTTTGCGTGAGAAATTCTAAAATGCGGGTTTCGCGGGTTTCGCCATTATGTTTCAGTTCGGGATTGGGATCCAGATAATGCGGATTGATGTTAAAGGGGACCAAGCCCATACAATCAAAACTTGGCGGATATACAATCGGCATATCATTGGTCGTTTTCATGTTTATCCCGCCGATATTAGAGCCAGCACTGCAACCCAGATAAGGTTTCCCCTGGCATACTTGATCTCCTAAAAGCTGCATCAACCCTAATTCGTGCAGGGTTTTTACCAACAAAAACGTATTGCCTCCTCCTGTAAAGTAGCCGTGTGCAGCTTCGATGGCCGATTTTGGATCTTCAAACCCCTGAAGTCCTTTTACCTGTATGCCGATTCCCGCGAAAAAATGTTGTGCTTTTCGGGTATATTCTTCATGCGAAATGCCTCCGGGGCGTGCAAACGGAATGAAAATGATTTCTCTACAGCCATGAAATAATACTTTTATTTCCTCCGTAAGATAGTCTAAATAATTCCCACCATATAAGGTAGAGGTAGATGCAAGCAGGATATTCATGATGCGAAGATATTATTTCTTGAAACTTCCGCGCAAGGAACACACTGCGAAATTAATAATTTTAAAAGATTATTTTTGTCAATTATAAGCAATTAAATAATATTTTAACATTTTTCAACACAAATTTAAATATCTTTGCAACGAAATTTATAACAAAACACTTTTTAAGATGAAATATACCGTTGTTGGCTTGTTTAAAAGCCAGGAAATCGCAAAACAAGTATCAGAATCATTAGAAGAATCTGGCATCAGGAATGAGGATTATATTATTTACAAAACCCAACAGCAAGCAGCTAGGAAACAGAATCTCTGGAAGCAGTTTCTTGGAATAAAATCTCCCCAAACCAATCCGGAAAATGACAAACTTATTACCAGCGTGGAAGTGCGCTCTGAAGAGGAATTTAATAACGTAAAAGATTCTTTCGAGAAAAATGAAGTCGTGAAAATGTACGAGTTTAAAGACATGACGATTGATGAAGCCAAAGATTTGGAATACATCAAAAAAATCGTGGAGCTTCGCGCAAAATCCCACATCTACGCCATGCCAGCTATCTCCGTATCAAATGGCAGCATCAGCCAGGGGATCACAGCTGAGGTGAAAGCTTAAGATATCAAGTTTTTTTCATAATCAGGAAGTCCGTGCTATTTTACAGCACGGATTTCTGTTTTTACAAAACATACGCTAACTTTACACAGCAAAACCTTTCACTTATGAATTTCCGTTTGTTTCTCTTAGCATTCGTACTGTCTTTACAGCTTTCTGCTCAGCAAAAAACCTATTGCAACCCCATCAATATCGATTATGGCTACACGCCTTTCGAGGTTTTTTCGAAACAGGGGAAACACCGCGCCACGGCAGACCCGGTGATTGTCAACTTCCAGAAGAAACTTTTCCTTTTCTCTACCAACCAGGAAGGGTATTGGCATAGTGACGACATGCTGAACTGGAAATTTGTGCACCGGAAATTTCTCCGCGATGATAAATACATCCATGATCTTAATGCACCGGCCGCTTGGGCCATGAAAGATACTTTGTATGTTTACGGCTCCACTTGGGAGTCTGATTTCCCGATCTGGAAATCCACCAACCCCATTGAAAACAAATGGGAAATCGCCGTTGATACCTTGAAAGTGGGCGCCTGGGATCCTGCCTTCCATTATGATGAGGATACCAACAAACTTTTCCTGTACTGGGGCTCCAGCAACGAGTGGCCGCTTCTTGGCACTGAAGTGAAGATGAAAACTCTACAGTCTGAAGGGTATGTTAAACCCATTCTGCGGCTGAAACCTGAAGACCACGGCTGGGAAAGATTCGGTGAATATAATGACAATGTATTCCTGCAACCTTTTGTGGAAGGTGCCTGGGTGACCAAACATAACGGAAAATATTATATGCAGTACGGTGCTCCCGCCACCGAATTTAGTGGTTATGCAGACGGAGTGTACGTCTCCAAAAACCCGCTGGAGGGTTACGAATATCAACAACATAACCCTTTTTCTTACAAACCCGGTGGTTTTGCCCGCGGCGCCGGTCATGGAGCTACTTTTCAGGACAATTACGGCAACTACTGGCATGTCTCCACCATCTTTATCTCCACCAAAAACAATTTTGAGCGCCGCCTGGGCATTTGGCCAGCAGGTTTCGACAAAGATGATGTAATGTACAGCAACACTGCTTATGGCGACTACCCTACTTTAATTCCGGAATACGCGCAAGGCAAAGATTTCACCAAAGGACTGTTTGCCGGGTGGATGCTGCTTAATTATAATAAACCAGTACAGGTTTCCTCCACCCTTGGTGGCTACCATGCGAATTATGCTGTGGATGAAGACATTAAAACCTATTGGTCAGCGAAAACAGGCAATTCCGGTGAATGGTTCCAGACTGATCTTGGTGAAGTCTCCACCATCAATGCCATACAAATAAATTATGCAGATCAGGATGTAACGTTTATGGGTAAGACACTCGGCAAAATGCACCAGTATAAAATCTACGGTTCCAACGACGGAAAGAACTGGAAAATTATTGTCGATAAAAGTAAAAATACGAAAGATGTCCCACACGACTATATCGAACTTGAAAAACCGGCAAAAGCCCGTTTCCTGAAAATGGAAAACCTGAAGATGCCAACCGGTAAATTTGCGTTAAGTGGATTTCGGGTTTTCGGTGAAGGCGCTGGCGACAAACCCGGAAAAGTTCAGAATTTCGTACCATTGCGTGCCGATCCTAAAAAACATGGCGAACGCAGAAGCATCTGGATGAAATGGCAGCAAAATGAAAAGGCCGACGGCTACGTCATCTACTTTGGGAAATCTCCCGACAAATTGTACGGAAGCATTATGGTGTACGGAAAAAACGAATATTTTTTTACCGGTGCAGACCGTACCGATGCGTACTATTTTCAGATAGAAGCGTTTAACAGCAATGGCATCTCGGAACGGTCGGAAATCTTTAAAGCGGAGTAAATTAGGTAATAGCGATAAGGCGCGAGCGAAGCGAGCGCCAAAGAGTACTATGGGCAGTTAGTATTTATCGTTCCACTTCTTTTTCAGCATCTCACGTATCTTATTTTCGGTAGGGTTATTTCCTGGCTCGTAAAATTTAGTTCCTTTAACCTCTGCGGGAAGAAATTCGAGATCTACAAAATTCCCTTCATGGGCATGCGCGTATTGGTAATCTTTCCCATAATCCATATCTTTCATCAGTTTGGTAGGCGCGTTCCGTAAATGTAAAGGCACCGGCAGATTGCCCGTTTTTTTCACGAACGCCATCGCTTCATTGATGGCCGTATAGGTAGAATTACTTTTAGGTGATGCCGCCAGATATACAGCGGTCTCACTTAATATAATCCGCGCTTCCGGATTTCCAATCACATTCACCGCCTGAAAACAATTATTCGCTACGGTAAGCGCGTTCGGATTT
Source organism: Chryseobacterium sp. 6424 (assembly GCF_003692615.1). Taxonomy (NCBI): domain Bacteria; kingdom Pseudomonadati; phylum Bacteroidota; class Flavobacteriia; order Flavobacteriales; family Weeksellaceae; genus Chryseobacterium; species Chryseobacterium sp. 6424. The sequence goes on along the minus strand of NZ_CP023540.1, from coordinate 728,085 downwards.
GCCAAACCTATATCTTCCGCCGCTAAAATCAGCATTCGCCGGGCAATGAATTTAATATCTTCGCCACCTACAAGCATTCGTGCCAGCCAATATACCGCACCATTGGGATCAGATCCGCGCATGGATTTGATGAATGCCGAAATAATATCATAATGCTGCTCGCCATTCTTATCATAAAGTGCCATGTTTTCCTGTAGCACTTCCAGCACATCTGCATTTGTAATTGCTTTTTTATCAGAATTCCTGAAGTTGTTCAGCACATTCTCTACTGAATTAATGAGTTTCCGTGCGTCACCGCCAGAATACTGAATCAGTGCTTCTTTATCCTTGATGATAAAATCTGTATGAAAATTCGCGTTATATCTTGTTAGCGCCAAGTCAGCCAACGCTTCTAGCTTATCATAAGGAAGAGATTTGAGCACATACACCTGTGAACGCGACAGCAGCGCCGACACCACCTCGAAACTCGGATTTTCAGTGGTGGCACCAATGAGCACAACCCAGCCCTTCTCAACCGCATGTAATAAGGAGTCTTGTTGCGATTTATTAAAGCGATGGATTTCATCAATGAAAAGAATTGGCGATTTGCCCGAGAACAAATTCTGCTGTTTTGCCGCATCAATAACCTCACGCACGTCCTTTACCCCACTGGATACAGCGGAGAGTTTATAGAATTTCCGCCCCGAACTTTCTGAAATAATTTCCGCCAATGTTGTTTTCCCTGTGCCTGGCGGCCCCCAGAAAATCAAGGAGTTCAACGTATCATTCTGTAGCATTTTCCGAAGGGTGCCGGTTTTGCCGGTAAGATGTTCCTGCCCCAATACCTCATCCAGGGTTTTGGGTCTCATTTGCTCTGCTAAAGGCGTGTTGCTGCTCAAAATATCAAAAGAAAGTTTATCGTTCCTATTCAGTAATTTACCTGCAAATATGGAGCAAAATTAAACTATTTCGCTACTTTTGCAATGTAATGCTGAACAAAATCCTTACATTTCCGTTGGTAGTACTGATTAGGTTTTATCAGTGGTTCATATCACCACTGTTGCCAAAAAACTGCCGCTACGAGCCTACCTGCTCGCATTATATGCTAAAAGCACTCAGCGTACATGGCCCCATCAAAGGCTTTTGGCTTGGCACTAAAAGAATACTGCGCTGTCACCCCTGGGGCGGCAGTGGCTACGATCCTGTACCTCCTAAACATTAAAAAATAAATTAATATACTTACCTATGCTCACATTTTTATATACCACGTGGGACCCTTCGACAGGCATCAGCCTTGGCCCAATTACACTGCATTACTACAGTTTGATGTTTGTATTAGCCTTTGGCCTTGGTTATTTCATCATGACGAAGATCTATAAAATTGACGGCGTTCATCAAAAGTATATAGAACCTCTGTTTACATGGACATTAGTTGGGACCATCCTCGGTGCAAGACTTGGGCATGTCATTTTTTATCAGCCAGAACTTTTCCGCCAGGATTTCTGGTCGGTATTCTTACCTATACAAACCAAGCCGGAACTTAAATTCACAGGTTTTGCGGGACTTGCAAGCCATGGCGCTACTATTGCCTTGATTTTCACCACACTTTATTATGCTTATAAAATCATAAGAAAAAACCCGTTTTGGGTGTACGACCGTATTGGGATCGTAGTCGCTTTAGGAGGTGCTTTTGTACGTATAGGCAACTTCTTCAATTCTGAAATCATCGGTAAGCCAGCGCCGGAAGGTTCGCTGTTTGCGGTGCTTTTTCCACAGCAAAGTTCAGAATATGGTGACGTTGTACCGCGATACCCTACACAGCTATTCGAAGCGGGCGGATATTTTTTGCTTTTTATCTTGCTGTGGTTGCTGTATCGTTATACGAACAAAAAATATCAGCAAGGTTGGCTATTTGGCCTGTTCTTTATCGTACTGTGGGCGGTTCGCTTTTTCGTAGAATTTTTAAAAGAGCCGCAAGGCGACGAGTTCATACAGTTTGCAGGTCTTAATACCGGCCAAATTCTCTCGCTGCCCTTCATGCTTTCGGGATTCGTAATTATGTGGTACTCGAAAAACAATAGGATAACCGAAGCCGAAAACGGAAAACCAGAGTAAAAAGAAGCAAACCCTTTAAGTATTTTCTTAAAGGGTTTATTATTAATTCAAAGACATGAAAACCGGGCCTAACGCTTCAATTAAGTCAGTGGCAAGCATGGATTCCTTTGAAAACTTCCGTGCAGCTAGATCGCCAGCCTTGCCGTGAAGCCACACGCCGAAAATGGATGCTTCCTGCGAGGAATAGCCTTGGGCCAGCAGTGCCGTTATTATACCTAACAAAGCGTCTCCGCTGCCACCTTTCGCCATGCCTGAGTTTCCGGTCACATTATAATATACCTTGCCTTCGGGAGTGATGATTTGCGTATGATGATCTTTAAGAATGATAAAAATAGCATATTGACGCGCTTTCTCTCGTGCAAGCGATAACCTGTCGAATGAATTTGCCACGCTGCCGAATAAACGTTCAAACTCTTTTGGGTGTGGCGTTATAATGGAGTTTTCAGGTAAAAGCGATAGATTTTCCGCGTTTTTTGCGAGTATATTTAATGCGTCAGCATCTGCGACAAGAGGTCTTTCAAAATTTTTCAAGAAAGTAAGTAATGCTACAGCTGTCTCGTCATTTGTCCCAAGACCTGGGCCAATGCCTATGGATTCTTTGGATTCTTCGGGGGCAAAATCTATTGCTGTAATATACTTTGAACCGCCGGAAACAAATATCGCCTCCGGGCACGCCAACTGTAAAACATCATAACCACAATCCGGCGCCTGCACCGTGGTAAGTCCACTGCCACAGCGCAAAGCAGCTTTTACAGCCAACACGGCCGCACCCATCTTCCCGAAACTGCCGGAAATAATCTTGGTGCTTCCATAGCTTCCTTTATGTGAAAAATCATTTCGGGGACGATAGATTTTCAGGATCATATCCTCACTGATGACAAAATTTTCAGTAGGTTCATTCTCGCTGAAATCTTTTTGTAAACCGATATCAAGAAGATGCACATCACCAGTGAATTTGCCGGTTTCCGGATGTAGAAAGGCTCTTTTCCAATACTGAAAACTTAAAGTGACATCTGCTTTAAAGACTTCTGAATCAGTTAAAAAAGTTTCGTCAGCCAATAATCCGGAAGGAATATCTATGGAGATTTTAGGAAATTGCAAAGAGTTGAGTTGTGCCACAAGAAGCGCACATTCTTCTTCAAGAGGGCGATTGAGACCAGTGCCAAACAGCGCATCAATGATGACCGAATTTCCGTCAAACTGAAAACCATCAAGCTCATCAAAGTAATGGCAGCCTATACCCGGGTTTTCGCGGACGCGTTGTAGGTTTACCAGACCATCTTCGGAAAACTGTGTAACGTTTTTATTGATAAATACATGGGTCCTAAACCCTTCATGATGCAGCAATCTCGCCAGCGCAAGGCCATCGCCGCCATTGTTACCAGTTCCACAGAAGATTTGGAAGGTTACACTGCCCGGGAAGCGGTTCAGGAGCCATTTTGCACAGGCTTCGGCTGCCCGTTCCATTAATTTCAGGCTGGTTACAGGTTCATGGGTGATCGTAAAAGCATCGGCCTTTCGGATTTGGTTAGCATTAAAAATTTTCATTCATTATTTGTTTCTTTAAAAATAGTATTTATTCTGACATCGTATGATTTTTTTAGGTGAAAAATATTGTTTTATACTAACGGAATGTTTAATTTTGATTTTAATTAAAAATTAGAATTATGGGAATCGTTCAGGAGTTTAAAGCATTTGCTCTTAAAGGAAACGTGATAGATCTTGCCGTGGGTGTAATCATTGGCGCTGCATTCGGCAAAATTGTCTCTTCGATGGTGGAAGATGTTATTACCCCACTGTTGCTAAACCCCGCACTGGAAGCTGTTGGCGCGGAAAATATTGCGCAGTTAAGCTGGAACGGGGTAAAATATGGCAATTTTCTCTCGGCTGTCATCAGTTTTCTATGTATTGCCATTGTACTGTTCTGGCTGATCAAAGGGGCGAATAAAGTGGTAAAGCCTACCTCCGCGCCGCCTCCACCGGTACCGAAAGAACAGCTACTACTTACAGAAATACGCGATCTGTTAAAAGACAGAAATACTACGCTGTAAACTGAAAAAACCTGGAAAAGTTAGTGCCCCTAAAAGTGAGAGACTTTTAGGAGCTCTTTTTTATTGGATCTGAAGAATGCTGCAAATCTGTTTTGCGAGCGAAAGGCCAATCCGGTCCTGCGCCTCGAGGGTGGAAGCGCCCGTATGGGGCGTTAATGAAACTTTTGGATGGGTAAGAATTTCTTCGGACGGGCTGGGCTCGTTCATGAACACATCAAGTCCGGCGAAACTTACCTTACCCTCGTTAAGAGCGTTAAGTAAGGCTTCTTCATCAATAACACCACCGCGCGAGCAGTTGACGATGGCGACACCGGTCTTCATCATGGCAAACTCTGCCGCGCCTATCATATAACCGTTTTTCTGGCTCGGGACGTGCAGCGTAATGAAATCTGCGTGCTTTAAAACGCCTTCTAACGGCTCAGTTTCAATATCTACATTTATGAACTGATTATTATAAAAGGTGACCTTAATACTGGCCCTGCCAACATTACTGTCAGCAGCAATCACGCGCATCCCAAGTCCGAGGGCAATCCTGGCGACCTCTTGCCCAATTCGGCCCATACCGATGATACCAATGGTTTTTCCGCGCAGTTCTATGCCTTTTTCATAGGATTTTTTCAGTGTAGCAAAGTGTGTGGCGCCCTGCACCGGCATTTTGCGGTTGGAGTCATGAAGGAATCTTGCGCCGGAAAACAGATGCGCAAAAACCAGCTCCGCCACAGATTCCGAAGAAGCGGCTGGCGTATTGATGACGTGTATGTTCTTTGATCGTGCGTAATCTACATCTATATTATCCATCCCAACGCCGCCACGGCCTATAATTTCAAGTGTAGGACAGGCATCTATAAGTTCGCGCCGAACCTGCGTGGCACTGCGAACGAGTAAAATACGGATGCTGTTTTCATTGATGTAATGCATCAGGTAATCCTGCGGCACTTTTGTGGTGATTACCTGAAAACCTTTTTGGCTGAGCGCATCAATCCCTGACTGGTCTAACCCATCATTTGCTAATATCTTCATTCTTATTAATCTTTAAAAACTTCTATAACGACCTCTTTCTTAACCATATCGGTAAATTTACCTTTGAAACGGGTGGCTTTCACCAAATGATTGTCGATCCAGTGATAATTACCGCCGCGTGGCTTGCCGCAAAGCACACTGTTATATTTAAACCCATGCTTATCAAGCCAGTCAATGGTAAGTTGCTTGAGGTCTTCTGTACGGGAGGTAAAGAAACAGATGATATGCCCTTGGTCGTACCAACGGTTGATGGTCTCCAACGCGTCGGGGTAAGGCAGGCAACTCACCATCTTCTCCCACTCTTCATTTGGGATATCATCGGTGATTGTTCCGTCTATATCAATCAGGTAATTTTTCACCTCTTTGTTCAGTAGTGGGCCTGCCGGCAGTTTACTTTTAACTCCCATATCGGTAATTTTAAGGTGCAAAATTACGAAAACTACCGTTAGCGAAAAATGCCCCGTTTTGCGTGTATTACATAAGATTGCCTCAAAAAGTTTTTAATTACACATTTATAGCCTATTTTTGTAAAGATGGAAGAACATGTAGTAATTGTATCCGAACAGGATGAGGTTTTGGGCCTGATGGAAAAAATGCAGGCTCATGAAAATGGTATTCTGCACCGGGCTTTCTCGGTATTTTTATTCAACGAAAAAGGCGAGATGCTGTTGCAGAAGCGTGCTTCCGGCAAGTATCATTCCCCTGAACGTTGGACGAACGCCGTATGCTCGCACCCACGCGAAGGAGAAACGTATTTGGAGGCGGCAAAACGCCGTATGAAGGAGGAACTTGGGATTGAAGCGGATTTAACTGAAAAATTCCACTTCATCTATAAGGCTGACGTGGGACAAAACCTTTGGGAGCACGAGCTTGATTATGTGTTTACCGGCAATTTCTCGGGTGACATACATTTAAACAACGATGAAGTGTCTGAAACTCGCTATATTTCAATGGAAGACCTGGACCGTGAAATGAAACTGCACCCTGAACACTTCACTGAGTGGTTCAAGATAATCCTCGCAGAATATAAACATCATTTTTAATCTTTCCAGCAAGTGTTATTCTTTCTAAAAGAACCGCTGTATAATTTAAAATCTAATAAAAAAATACAATGAAAAAGACGGCTTTATTTGACAAACACGTGTCACTCGGCGCTAAGATGGTGCCTTTTGCAGGCTTTGAGATGCCTGTACAATACAGCGGAGTGACCGAGGAGCACTTTGCGGTAAGGGAAAAAGTAGGGATATTCGATGTTTCGCACATGGGACAATTCCTTGTAGAAGGGCCAAACGCAAAGTCGCTGCTACAATATGTTACGACGAACAACCTCGACACGCTGGAAAACGGGAAAGCACAATACACCTGCCTGCCAAATGGCAACGGCGGCATTGTAGATGACCTCATCGTTTATAAAATGAGTGACGAGAAATACTTTGTCGTGGTAAATGCCTCTAATATTGATAAGGACTGGGCACACCTTACCAAATATAACCAGGAATACAATGCCCAACTCACCAATATTTCCGATGAGACATCCCTGATCGCCATACAGGGGCCAAAAGCAACGGAGACCCTACAAAAACTTACAGACACCCCACTTTCAGACATCCCTTATTATCATTTCACGGAAGGTAAGGTGGCCGGTTTTGAAGACATCATAATTTCAAATACCGGTTACACGGGTAGCGGTGGTTTTGAAATTTATTTTAAAAACGAAAATGCCGCCGCGATTTGGGACGCGCTTCTGGAAGCTGGAAACGAGTTCGGGCTTCTGCCTTGCGGCTTGGCTGCCCGAGACACCCTGCGACTCGAAAAAGGCTTTTGCCTTTACGGAAACGATATCGACGATACTACCTCGCCATTAGAAGCAGGATTGGGATGGATCACCAAATTCGATAAAGAATTTGTGGATAAAGACCGTTTTGCCAAGCAGAAAGAAGAGGGCATCATGCGTAAACTTGTAGGCTTCGAAATGCAGGAACGCGCCATACCGCGCCACGATTATGAAGTCGCCGATGCGGAAGGTAATATCATTGGTAAAGTAACTTCGGGCACGATGAGCCCCATGAAAAACATCGGAATCGGTTTGGCTTACATCGATAAACCCCATTACAAAATTGGTACCGACATCTTCATCAAAATCCGGAATAAGAATGTACCGGCTAAAGTTGTAAAACTGCCTTTTGTTTCGTAAATAAATGAATGGCGAATTTGCCATACATTATAATAATAAAGGTCGGCTGGGGAAATTCCCCAGCGACCTTTCATTTAACTTAGCCTGAACTACGCTTATTTTACTTCAATGGTTTTTACATGCTGCATGGTTACCTCTTTCTTTGGTACATTTATTTTCAGAATGCCGTCTTCATAAGACGCGTCAATCCTTTCTGCATCTACCACTTCCGGCAATGTAAACGATCTGCTGAAGGCACTGTAATTAAACTCTCTGCGGGTAAAACCTCCCTTCTCGTCCTTCTCTTCGTTTTCAGTGCGGTTTTCGCTGGATATGGTGAGCACGTTCCTATCGAGATTTATCTTGAAATCCTCTTTTCTAACGCCTGGTGCAGCCAAATGGATCTCAAAACCATTTTCCTGCTCACGGATGTTTACAGAAGGTAAGGTGAACTCATTTCTGTTTACTTTAGGCATCCCAAAATCAAATAAATCTCTGGTGATAAAATCATCAAAAAAACTGTTTCTTCTGATTAAATTTGACATCGCTTTATATTTTTTGGTTAAACATCATCTAAATGTATTCGCTAAATCACAAAAAAAATGCCTGTACATTTTTACAGACATTTTTTCACAAATGATTGATTAGTAATGACATTATGTCAGTAAATCATTGAAATATCGCTCTAAAACTTCTATGTTCTTCTTGTCATTCCCGATAAAGATTTCTTTGTCTGTAAGAAATACCGGGCGTTTGTGAAATGAATAATGCTCGGTTAAGAGTGTTTTAAAATCATCTTCTGCCAATGCCTTCACATCAATGTCCCGCACTTTGATCTGCGTGGATCTCCTGCTGAACAAGGCTTCATAGGAACCGGCTAACTGATGCATGGAAGCAAGCTCATCTTCAGTTACTGGATCGCTTTTTATTTCACGGAGTTCCCAACCTTCTAAATTGAACTTGTTCAGTATTTTCATACACGTTCCGCAGGTTTTCAGATAAAAAACTTTCTTCATAGGTCTTCTTTTAAATTAATCAATACAAAAAATCTCTTTCCAAATGAAAAGAGATTTACATGTTATCTGGCAATATTTACAGAACGGGTTTCGCGGATGACTGTCACCCTCACCTGCCCCGGATATGTAAGTTCGTTCTGGATTTTTTCGGAAATATCGTAGGAAAGCTGCGAGCTTTGTTCATCATTTACGCGTCCGCTTTCTACCATCACACGAAGTTCGCGACCGGCCTGAATCGCGTAAGCACTTGATACGCCATCGAAACTTAATGCCGCGGCTTCCAAATCCTTAAGCCGCTGAATATAAGACTCTAACACCTGACGTCTCGCGCCTGGTCTTGCACCAGATATCGCATCTGCCACCTGTATGATTGGCGAAAGAAGAGAGGTCATTTCAATTTCATCATGGTGGGCACCAATGGCGTTTACCACTTCTGGGTTTTCGCCATACTTTTCTGCCCATTGCATGCCTAATAATGCGTGTGGGAGTTCAGACTCCTGTTCTGGGACTTTACCAATATCGTGCAGAAGACCGGCTCTTTTGGCCATTTTCACATTCAGCCCAAGTTCTGCAGCCATGGTAGCGGCGATATTGGCCACTTCTCGGGAGTGTTGCAGCAGATTCTGCCCATATGAAGAACGGAATTTCATCCGGCCCACAATCTTCACCAGTTCGGGGTGCAGACCGTGGATCCCTAAGTCTATCACTGTTCTTTTACCAACTTCTATGATTTCTTCTTCAATCTGTTTTTTGGTTTTTTCTACCACTTCCTCGATTCTTGCCGGGTGAATCCTGCCATCGGTTACAAGGCGGTGAAGCGAAAGCCTCGCCACTTCTCTCCTTACCGGATCGAAGCATGAAAGCAAAATAGCTTCCGGCGTATCATCCACAATGATCTCTACGCCGGTGGCAGCTTCCAAAGCGCGGATGTTACGGCCTTCGCGACCGATGATACGTCCTTTCACCTCATCAGATTCAATATTAAAGACAGAAACCGAGTTTTCTATGGCCTGCTCTGTACCGATACGCTGAATGGTTTGAATGACGATTTTCTTGGCTTCCTGTTTTGCATTGAGGTTTGCTTCTTCCATAATGCTTTGCACATGAGCCTGTGCCCGGGTTTTGGCCTCGGATTTCATGGCTTCTACCAGTTCATTCTTGGCTTCTTCGGCAGAATAGTTGGCAATTTTTTCTAGCATTTCTACCTTTTGTGCGGTAGCTACCTCCAGTTCCTGCTGTTTTTTGTCCAGCATTTCCTGTTTCTTTTGATTATCGGCAATTTTGCGTTCAAGATCTTTTTCAAGCTTACCGGTTTTACTTAGCTCATCATTCAGCTTGTTTTCTTTGTCTTTGATGCGTTTTTCTGCCTCATTCATTTTCTTTTCGCGTGCCTGTATATCGGCATCGTGCTGGGACTTCAGTTCCAGGAATTTTTCTTTTGCCTGCAGTTGTTTTTCTTTCCGCAAAGATTCTGCCTGTACATTGGCTTTTTCTATAATGTTTTCGGCGTTTTTCTTTGCATCTTCCAGGATGAATTTTGCCTTCGCGTTAAGCGAACTTTTAGAGAATAATATTCCGGCGACAGCACCTGCGATGAGGCAGACGATCCCGATAATAATAGCGACGGTTGTTGTCATATATGTCTAGTTTTAATGTTCTAAATGATTAAAAAGCTGTCTTGGCAGCCATAAAAAAAGCCTACAATAATTCAAGTGATTTAGAGTAAACTCCTAATCAACACGATTTGAACTGATTTTCACTTTCTGTAATCCGGGCAGGCCGCGCGCCATCAAGTGAACTTTTGTCCGGTAATTGTTTAGCGTTGAGTTTACCTTAATGTGTTAGAACTATTGTAGGCAGTCGGTTTGGTGGAAAAGAAAAATCTACTTATCCACTGCATCCAGCAAACGGCTAATTTGCATGAGTCTATCGCTGGTTGCGTTTATATTTTTTTCGTTATTGATAAGCGAAACTTCGGCATTGGTACCCAATTTCAGCGCACACATGGCTAATGCGTCTTGCTTATCTCTGACATCGAAATTCTGTTCGAAATCCTTTATCATTCCTTCAATCTGCTTCCCGACCTTTCGAAGTGTTTCTTCTTCTGCGGCGGGTACATTCAGCGGGTAATTGCGTCCCGCGATGTTGATGGTGATTCTTCTCACTTCCATTACAGTCCACTGTTTTGAAGTTCGGCAATACACTGATCTACTTCTTTTATCAGCCGGTTGATATGGTTTTTCATCAGCCGGTTGTGATCGGGATTTCCGCTGATTGCTGAGTAAAGTTTTATATTTTTCTGTTCTTCTGCTAACACCTGGTTTTTCTTTCTCTCCTCGTCGTATTTCTCCTTCAGTTCTTCATGCTCGCGGGATAAATCCAAGAATCTTTCGTTAAGCTTCTGATAGTTTTTTGTAATCTCCAGAACCTTCTTCTCTACAACCGAAAAATTATTTTCCAAGTCCTTCAGCATTTCAGGCTTTTTAATTCTAACTTATAGCAAAAATATAAAATTAAAGTGGAATATGCATAAATTTTAGCAATTACTTGAAACGAAAAAAGGAGAAACCGTACGCTTCTCCTTTTTGCATCTTGTGAAAACTGTGTTTTATTCAAATTTAAGTACAAACATCAGTGCTCGGCTTTTTGCGCTGACGATAGCGGGCGTCCAGTACGGCGGTGTTTCTGCATTGTCGGGCACCATTTCATCATTGATCATGAAGGTACCGCGGAAACCTGGGGTAAGCTTGAAACGGCTGAAATAAAACTGTATCCCTATCTCGGCTGACCACGCAAAATTGCTGGTCGTACTTCGGAAGATGCCCTGTGCGTTATCATCGGCCGCATCACTGTTCGATTGCAGATTCAGCATCCAGTTGACACCTGCGGCTGCATACGGCCGCGAGTTATACCAGCGGTCACCATGGATTTCGATCAACAAAGGCAGATCCACATAGGTAGATTTTACGTTTCGAAGTTTGTCCGCATCCGTAAGTGTCCTTGGCGTAAAAGGGAGGTTTGCGGGTGTTCCTGCGGCAAACTGATCATTGGATTGGGTATCAAAGTAAATTTCGCGCTCCACGAATTGCAAACCGGGCTCGAACCGAAGGTCAAAGTTTTCATTCAGCCTCATTTTACCGATAAGGCCTGCGCCAAAACTGTAGGATGATTTGGTACGGACGAGGTTTTGCTGTTTTGATATCCCAAAACGCGGATCAAGCACCAGTTTATAATCGAAGTTGTTACCTGCCAAAAAGAAGCCGTAACTGAATTTCTGGTTATCGAAACTCTCCAGATTGTCCATACGGTCTTTGGTACGGAAGAGTTGCGCGCTGGCAAGGCCTGCCACCAGAATTGCTGTGATTAAACTGATTTTTGAAGGAAATGTCCGCATTATTTGGTTGCCTTGTAAATGGTTGCGATGCCTAAACTTAATTTTTTATATTCTACTTTTCTGAAACCGTTATTCAGCAGGATGTTTTTCATCTTCTCACCAAACGGAAATGCGTTTACCGAATCGGGCAGATAGGTATAAGCACGGTTATCCTTGGACACCAAACGGCCAATCATTGGCAGTATATTCTTAAAATAAAACATGTAAAGCGGACCCAAAAGCCCTTCTACTTTAGAAAACTCTAAGATGTACACACTGCTGTTTTCCTTAACTACACGACTGAGTTCGGATAAGCCTTTCTCCAGATTTTCAAAGTTGCGCACTCCGAATGCAACGGAAACCGCGTCAAATTTATTGCTTTCGTAAGGCAAATTTTCGGCGTCGCCTTTCTGCATCGTAATCTTATCCTGCATATTAAGCTTTTTGATTTTATCGAGGCCTACATTCAGCATCTGCTGGCTAAGATCGAGGCCTGTCACATGTGCGCCGGTGCCTTTCTGTACCGCGATGGCAAGATCGCCGGTGCCGGTAGCCACATCCAGCACTTCTTTAGGCGCATCTTTATTCATCCATTTTACCAGGGTGTTGCGCCAAAGCACATCAATCTTCATGGAGAGTACATGGTTAAGAAGATCGTATTTCGGTGCAATATTGTCGAACATATCTTCGACTTCCTGTTTTTTACCGGCCTGCGTATTGTAAGGTTTTATCTGGCTCAAAATATTGTATTTAAAATTTATAATACGCTTTATAGTATCTTAAAAAGTCTGCTTTACGGAAGATCTTGGTCCGCGATTCTACTTTCTGCACGTTTTTCACCACTTTATCATACTCTTCATCGAGGTTGAAGTAGAAATCCTCGGTATAAAGTCGGCTGAATTTCTTGGGTGCGTTTACATATTCCTTCCCGTCGATCTGGGTCCTAGGGCGCACGGCAATCAACGAATCCTTATTTAATCCGTAGCCGTAAAACTGCTCATTGATGTAATAATCCTGATGGGCGATATTCAGCAAACCGCGGTCCTTTTGAACGGTAAAAGCCGAATCGTACAACAGATTTTTTTTGTTGTCATAGACTTTCACTCTGTTTTTACCTTTATGAAGGTCTATGCGGAATTTTTGGTCTGCAGCGATGGTATTTTCAGCACCACCGTTTAATGTGAAATAAAACGTTTGGTCCGTAGGGTTATCTACCAGGTAATAATTTTTTTTGGCAAGTAGCGTAAAATAGATGCCAAAGGCCACCAACACGGTGATGACAGCAATTATTAAACCCTTAGCCGACGCGCTTACTTTCATATGAAAAAACAAAAAGTCTTGCAAATTTAATAATAATTTTCGTTCGGGGCGATACAATATTAATCCGTAACTTTGCCCTAAATTTTTCTATTCAAAAAAATGCCCAATACAATTATAATTGGTTCCGGAAGCTACCTTCCCACCAGGATTATCGGTCGAGAATATTTCAAGGATTCCGTATTTTATACCGATGACGGCGACAGAATTGATAAGCCTGTAGATGAAATCATCCAGAAATTTGTAGAGATCACCGAAATTGAAAACCGTAGGTATCTGGAAGAAGACGAATTCAATTCTGACCTAGCACACAAAGCGGCAAAAGAGGCTATCGACGATGCCCAAATAGACCAAGAAGCGCTAGATTATATTATTTACGCAAGTAATTTTGGGGAAGTGAATGTCGATGGAATGACGAACTTCATGCCCTCCATGTCCGCACGTCTAAAAAACAAACTGGGCATTAAAAACCGCAACTGCATCAATTACGACATGATCTTCGGCTGTCCTGGCTGGGTAGAAGCCATGATTCTTGCGGACACCCTCATCAAAGCGAAAAAAGCCAAGATGATCCTGGTAGTCGGCGCAGAAACACTCAGTCGTGTGACTGATGCTTTCGACCGCAACAAGATGATCTTTGCGGACGGTGCCGGTGCTGTGGTTGTAAAAGCCACTGATGAGGAAAATGTAGGCATCATCGCTGATTCTACCATTTGTGACAATGATGTGGAACTTAATTTTCTGGAAAACGCACCTTCACTGAAATTGGATGAGGACCGCAAACCACTCTACATTCGTATGCACGGCCGAAAAATCTATGAATACGCGCTTAAAAATGTACCAATTGCGATCAAAGACACTATTGATAAGGCCGGGCTCAACATTGAGGATATTGATAAAATACTGATTCATCAGGCCAACGCGAAAATGGATTACGCGATGATCTCGCGCCTGTTCAAACTATACGGGATAAAAGATTACGACCATAACATTGCCCCTATGACGATCCAACAATATGGAAATTCATCTGTAGCCACTATCCCAACGATGTTCGATCTAATTATCAAAGGAAAGATGGAGGGACATTCGTTCAAAGAAAAAGGCACCATCGTATTTGCTTCCGTTGGCGCTGGCATGAATATTAATGCAGTAGTATATCGGTTTCCTTAACTAAATTTTTATAAAAACATATAGCGAAGCACAAATTTATTTGTGCTTTTTTAATATCACAATATCATGCAGAAAAACCTTCTCATCATCACCGGAATTGTTTTCGTGTTAGAGTTTTACGTATATCAGGCTTTTAAAACCATCACGGCCAATTCTTGGCTTCGTGCGGCGTATTGGGTAATTACGCTGGCGGTGTACGGCTTCTTCGTCTATACCCTCCTAAACTTCAAACGCAGCGACAGAGACGCGCAGACAGTGCAGATTGTATCTTCCATATTTTTGATCTTTCTGTTACCCAAACTCTTCATTGTGTTTTTTCTTTTATTAGAAGACATCGCACGTTTCTTCAATTATCTGTTCACCTACTTCGCGGCTCCTGAATCTTATTATCCGGAAAGAAGGAAATTCGTAAGTATCGCCGGGATTGCCGCTGCCGGTGTTTTCTCTTTATTGATTGTTGACGGTATTATCTTCGGGAAATACCGCCACCGCGCCCGAAAGGTAAAAATAAAAATTCCCGGTCTGCCGGATGTTTTCAAAGGTTACCGGATCGTTCAGATATCCGACTTTCATGCAGGCAGTTTCTTAAATCCAGAAAAAGTACGCCCCGCGATTGAACTCATCAAAAACCAGAATGCCAACATGGTACTTTTCACCGGCGATATGGTGAATAATTACGCGCAGGAGTTTGAACCCTTCGTGGAAATGTTTGCTGAGATACAGCCTGAAGACGGCAAATTTTCAGTATTAGGAAATCACGATTACGGCGATTATGCGGAATGGCTCACACCGGAAGATAAAAACCGAAACATCCCGATGCTCACCGAACTTCAACGTCGCGCAGGCTTCAAACTTTTAAGAAATGAACATCACATCATCGAACGGAACGGCGAAAAATTATATTTATTAGGCGTAGAAAACTGGGGTGTTAAACCCTTCCCACAACACGGTGACCTCACCAAAGCCGCCGCAGGAATCCCTATGAATGCTCCTAAAATTTTGATGAGCCATGACCCTTCTCATTTTGATGCGATTGTGAAGCAACATCCCGCCAATATCCATTTAACCCTTTCGGGACATACCCATGGGATGCAGTTTGGAATCGACCTGAAGAACGTGCGTTGGTCGCCGGTACAGTATCGTTATAACAAATGGGCCGATTTATATGAAAGCAGTGGCAAATATCTTTATGTAAACCGCGGTTTCGGCGTGATCGGTTTCCCTGGACGTGTAGGCATAGAACCGGAAATTACCGTAATCGAACTTATTTAAGAAAGATGATTGTATTTAAAAAAGCAACGGCGGAGGATATTGCAGTCATACAGGCTGTGGCAAAAAAATCCTGGGAAGCAGCTTATAGAGACATCTTGACGGCGGCCCAAACTTCTTATATGCTGACTGAAATGTACGCAACCGAAGAAATCGCTGCTCAAATGAAAAATCCGGATTACCTGTATTTCCTGATGATGGATGAAGGGAGAACAATAGGTTTCATGGGCTATGAACATCATTACGAACCGAATACCACCAAACTTCACCGGCTGTACTTGCTGCCCGAAGCCCAGGGAAAAGGCGCGGGGAAACTTGCCCTCATATTCCTGAAAGAGAAAACCGCGGAAACATCAGACCGAAGGATCATCCTGAATGTCAACAAACAAAATCCTGCAAGAAAAGTATATGAATCCCAGAAATTTAAAATTTTTGATGAAGCCATAATAGACATCGGGAATGGCTTTGTAATGGACGATTACGTGATGGAATACCTGTTTTAATAAAAAAATGTGCGGCTCTGAAAATATTTTGGTACGCTTTTAGGAGTGTGGTGAACATAACATTAAAAAAATTGATTATGACACGATCTAACCTACTTACAAAGATACAGTTTCTCACCTTAGCATTAGTAGCAAACCTCGCCGCGATTATGGCAAAAGCACAGGATGGTGCTGCCGACCTTAAAGTTGATGTAGACGTTGATAAAGGTGGTGCAATGGGCGATGGGTGGATGAGCAATCCGCTGGTTTGGGTTATCGGGGCGCTTGTATTAATCATCATCATCGCATTGGTAGCCCGTGGAGGCAACAACAGAGACTAAACCACACACATTCATATTACACACGTTATAAAAAGAACCCCGGAAACTAAGTTTCCGGGGTTCTTATTTGTTATAAAGCCGTAGCCTTTTCGTAAGCCGCATCTATTCCTGTGAGATTTTTACCACCTGCTGTGGCAAATCCGGGATTTCCGCCGCCGCCGCCCTGTATTTCTTTTGCCAGCTCCTTCACTATTTGGCCGGCATGGTATTTTTGCTCTAGATCCGCGGAAACGCCTACGGTAATCATGGGTTTCGCATCCGCGTCAGAAATAATTACTATTACACAGCCTGCCTCCTTTTTCAGTTGAAAAACCACATCTTTCACACTTGCGGCATCTAAGGAGACTTTTTTCACTAAAAGTTTTTTATCGCCGCTCGTTACAAAATCATTATTCCAGTTGGCAGTCTCGGTTTTCGCTTTCTCTTTTTTCAGGATTTCCACTTCATTTTTAAGTGCGGTATTTTCTTCCAAAAGTTTTTCTACTGATTTCAGCAGGTCTTTGGATTTCAGCAGCGCAGCAATTTCTTTCACCTGAGTTTCCAGGTTGTTGAGATATTCGGCAGATTTATCTCCGGAAATAGCCTCGATACGGCGGATGCCGGCTGCAGTGGAGCTTTCATTCTGAATTTTGAAATAACCGATTTCAGCAGTGTTTCTAACGTGCGTACCACCACATAGTTCCCGGGAAGTACCAAACTGTATCATCCTTACACGATCACCATACTTTTCACCAAACAGCGCCATCGCACCTTTTTCCATAGCTTCCGCAATCGGGATGTTACGGAACTCCTGCAACGCGATGCTTGCTTTAATCTTTTGATTTACTTTATCCTCAACTGTTTTAATTTCAGCCTCACTCATCTTAGCGAAATGGGAAAAGTCGAACCGCAGATAATCCGGGCCAACGTATGAACCTTTCTGCTCCACATGCGTGCCTAACACTTCGCGAAGCGCCTCATGAAGAAGATGCGTTACCGAGTGGTTGGCTTGTGTATTCCGGCGCTCTGTATCATTCACTTTGGCGTAAAAGATGGCACCGGCGTCTTTAGGCATCTCTTTGATGAGAGAAATAATAAGGTTGTTCTCTTTCTTGGTTTCTAAAACTTCAATAGCATCCGGATTTGCGGACATATCAAAATTTTCGGGGTGGGAAATATCAAAACCTTCGGCGTAACTTGGGACCAACCAACCTTTATCACCTACCTGGCCGCCGCCTTCAGGATAAAACGGTGATCTTGACAACACGATTTGATAGAATTCGCCGTCCTTATTTTCAATTTTTCTGTAGCGTGTAATGTAAGTTTCAGCTTCGGTTTGGTCGTAACCTACGAAGGTTTCAGGCTGTTCTTCATCCAACACTGCCCAATCATACACTTTTTGCGCGGAGGATTTTTTGGAACGTTCTTTCTGTTTGCCCATTTCCTGATCAAAACCTGCTTCATCAACGGTAAGTTGTTTTTCTTCCGCAATAATCCGCGACAGGTCGGCTGGGAAGCCGTAAGTATCATACAATTCGAAAACTTCTGCCCCGGAAAGTGTTTTCTCGTTTCTGGCTATGGTTTGCGCAATGATGAGTTCAATTCTTTTCAGCCCCTGTTCGATGGTTTTAAGGAAAGAATTTTCTTCTTCCTTAATGACTTCCGTTACCAGTTTCTGCTGGCGCGTAAGCTCTGGGAAAAACTCACCCATCTCACGTTGCAGTATGGCGACAAGCTCGAAAAGGAACGCCTCTTTCATCCCAAGAAAACGGTACGAATAGGAAATGGCACGACGAAGGATCCTGCGGATAACATAACCCGCACCACCGTTGGAAGGCAGCTGCCCATCGGCAATAGCAAAGGCTACCGCCCGAATATGGTCTACTACCACACGTATAGCAATATCTTTCTCATCCAGCAAGGCGCCGGTATATCGTAAGCCAGAAAATTGCTCTACTTTTTCAATCAGCGGCGTGAATACATCGGTATCATAGTTGGATGTCTTGCCCTGAAGCGCCATGCAAAGTCTTTCAAAGCCCATCCCGGTATCTACGTGCTGCGCCGGCAGTTTTTCCAGCGAGCCATCGGCTTTTCGGTTAAACTCCATGAAAACAAGGTTCCAGATTTCAATCACTTGTGGATGGTCGTTATTTACCAGATCAAGCGCGGAAACACGGCTTTTTTCTTCTTCGGTCCTTAGGTCCACATGAATTTCAGAGCATGGCCCGCATGGTCCGCTTTCGCCCATTTCCCAGAAGTTATCTTTTTTATTCCCATTAATGATGCGTTCTTCGGCAATGTGTTTTTTCCAGAAGTTATAAGCATCCTGGTCACGCCCAAGGTTTTCAGTCGCATCGCCTTCAAAAATTGTTACATACAGGTTTTCTTTTGGGATTTTGTAAACTTGGGTGAGCAGTTCCCACGCAAAATCTATGGCTTCCTGCTTGAAATAATCGCCAAACGACCAGTTACCCAACATCTCGAACATGGTATGGTGATAGGTATCGCGGCCCACATCATCAAGATCATTATGCTTGCCAGACACGCGCAAACACTTTTGTGTATCAGCGATGCGTGGGGCTTTAGGTTCTTTGTATCCCAAGAAATAATCCTTGAACTGTGTCATCCCAGAGTTAGAAAACATGAGTGTAGGATCATCCTTTAACACAATTGGCGCTGATGGGACGATGAGGTGGTTTTTTGATTTGAAGAAATCTAAAAACTGCTGGCGTATCTGTTGTGAAGTCATAGTTGTATATATGGCTGAATGATTGTTTTAATCAGCATCAGTAGGCCACAAATTTATAAAAATAAAGCGAATAAGCGGGAAGCGTAGTTTCAATAATAGCAATGCCTTGCGCGCCTTTCCAGCAGCTTGATTTTTTTGTGAGAACGGTGCTACTTTTCATATGAAATTCACTTTCGCGAAAGACATTTATCATATACAATTATTCTGTTTTAGAAAGATTTGCTTTTTACCATGCCGGCAAAAATTTGTAAATTCGCTGTTAAATTAAATCTACATAATGAGTAAAAGTATTGAAGAGTTAAAATCTCTTGCAACACAGATCAGAAGGGACATTATAAGAATGGTACACGCAGTGAACTCCGGTCACCCGGGCGGCAGTTTAGGTTGTACCGAATTCTTTACTGCCCTTTACGGCCGCGTAATGAACTACCACCTTCCTTTCACCATGGAAGGGCGGAATGAAGACTTGTTTTTCCTTTCAAACGGGCACATCTCGCCTGTTTTCTATGCAACACTTGCCAGATTCGACTTCTTTCCGGTAGAGGAACTGAAAACTTTCAGAAAACTCAACTCCAGATTACAAGGACACCCAACTACGCACGAAGGTTTGCCAGGGGTACGTATCGCGTCCGGCTCATTAGGTCAGGGATTATCCGTCGCGATTGGTGCTGCGTTAGGAAAAAAACTGAACCAAGATCGTTCTTTGGTATATACGCTGCATGGCGATGGAGAACTTCAGGAAGGCCAAATCTGGGAAGCGCTGATGTTTGCAGCTCATAATAAAGTAGATAACCTGATTGCAACTGTAGATTATAATAACCGCCAGATTGATGGCGATGTGGATGATGTACTGAGTTTAGGAGATCTACATGCAAAATTTGAAGCGTTCGGCTGGAAAGTCCTTAATGAGAAAAACGGTAACGACCTAGAAGCCGTCATCGCTATCCTTGAAAAAGCAAAGGCAGAAACCGGCAACGGCAAACCTGTAGCCATTCTGCTGAATACCGAAATGGGCTTTGGCATCGACTATATGATGGGCAGCCACGCTTGGCACGGCAAAGCACCGAACGATGAGCAACTGGCTCTGGCCATCAAGCAGCTTTACCTTGAGGCACCTGCCGATTATTAAACAGAAAACAGAAAACAGAAAACCGGTAATCAGTAATCTATTATTAGCAACAACATGAAATATACATATACAGAAAAAAAAGATACACGCTCTGGTTTTGGCGCAGGCCTGGCAGAACTTGCGGATAAAAACCCCAATGTAGTGGCACTTTGTGCAGACCTCATCGGCTCCCTTAAAATGGAGAAATTCATTGAAAAAGCACCCGAAAGATTCATTCAGGTAGGTATCGCGGAAGCCAACATGATGGGCATCGCCGCTGGACTTACCATCAACGGGAAAATTCCGTTTACCGGTACATTCGCAAACTTTTCAACATCCAGGGTTTACGATCAGATCCGACAGTCAATCGCATATTCCAACAAAAATGTGAAGATATGCGCTTCCCATGCTGGTCTAACATTAGGGGAAGATGGCGCTACGCACCAAGTGCTGGAAGACATCGGGATGATGAAGATGCTTCCTGGCATGACAGTCATCAATACCTGTGATTATAACCAGACCAAAGCTGCCACGTTAGCCATCGCAGATTTTGAAGGACCTGTCTATTTACGCTTCGGAAGACCTGTTGTACCCGTTTTTATCCCCGAGGACATGCCATTTGAAATCGGTAAAGGGATTTTATTGGAAGAAGGGACTGATGTTACCATTGTCGCTACCGGGCATCTCGTTTGGGAATCTCTGCTCGCAGCGGAAGAACTTGCCAAAGAAGGCATCTCGTGTGAAGTCATTAACATTCATACAATAAAACCTTTAGATGAAGAAATCATTCTGAAATCAGTAGAAAAAACAGGCAAAATTGTAACCGCCGAAGAACATAATTATCTGGGCGGTTTGGGAGAATCTGTCGCTGGTATGCTCGCAAAGAAAAGACCGACAATCCAAGAGTTTGTAGCGGTGAATGATACTTTCGGAGAATCTGCAACACCGGCAGAACTCATGAAAAAGTACGAAATCGATGCCGAGGCTGTCGTTAAGGCAGTGAAAAGAGTCATGGCAAGATAAATACCCTATACCAACACTATAAAAACACGCTTTCGGGCGTGTTTTTTGTTTTTAAATGCGGCCGTGTGTTTTAATAGAAGATTCTGGCGATCTTTCTTAAAAAAAACCGGTTCAGCTAAAAAACTGGACCGGTTTCCTATCAAATTAAACAATTAAAGAATTCAGAAAGTTTTCTCCAGCGCAATCGCTTTCGGAAACAGTATGTTATTTTCCAGATGAATGTGTTTATGCAGATCATTCTCGAAATCCTCCAGCATACGGAAAGTCACCTGATAAGTCCCGCAGGCATCAGCCGGAAACTGGTAACCATTGGTAAGTTCAGAGATTTTAACGAAACGTTCGCCTTCCGCTTCATGTTCGTGCTTCATCATAGCCACAGGGTTTTCTACAGTACCAAAGTTTGGCCTTTCCAAGTCCTGTCCGCTGCGTTGCGCCGCTACCATTTTACGGATGAACGGGAACAAAATCAATTCCTCCTTTTTTAAATGTGCACCAAGATCCTGGGCGCTTTCGAGGAAAAGCCGGTTAATTTCAAACAATTCAGGATGGCGGTCGCCGTGTACTTTACACAACTTATTGAGGTAAGGGATCAGCATGGCTGTTTTTTCTTCCACATATCTGTGGTGTGTTTTTTCCACATAATCCGCAAGGAGGTCTAACGGCCAGGTATTGAAATCGATCTCGTCAGATTTCTGTGCAGTAATTTCTTCAAGTTCACGGTAAATGGTTTCGGGTTCTACTTTTTTATTTTCGCAGGCTTCTTCAATGGTACGGCCTCCCTTGCAACAGAAATCGATATGATATTTTTTGAATACGGTAGCCGCGCGGAAGTTTTCCGCTACGATATTGCCTATGGTTTTTTCCTGAGTGAGCATTTGTTTTTCGTTTTAAATTATAAGACAAATCTATGCAAATATTTTTCATTCGGACAATTTTATCTTATTTAGTTAACTGATATTAATCAGTCGTAAAAACTTGAACGGTCCTAATTTTTAAGCCACACCTCGCCTTTTTCAGTTTTTAAGGCTAAATCGTAAAATGAATGTGCCTGTGTGGTGACAATCAATTGGTCGCGAACAATTTTGAAATCATTATGTACCGGACAAGGATTCTCCGAAGAGCAGCGATGCAAACCAAGTCCGCATTTGGTGAAAATGCCGTCCCCATCTACGATTTTCACCAAATCATAGATGTTGAGTAATTTCTGGCGCGACTCTTCAAAAAAGAAGCCGCCCTGCTTGCCGCGTACTGATTTTAAGACACCTTTACGACAAAGCAGCTGCAGAATTTTTGCGGTAAACGCCATAGGCGCATCTATCGAGAGTGAAACCTCTTTAACGTTCACTGTATGCTGACGGTTGCTTTGGCCAGCGATATAGATGGCTGCTTTTATCGCATATTCGCAGGCTTTCGAGAACATGATTTAACGGAAAAATTTATATTTAGGAATAAAGGCTAACAACCCTACTGAAATAAACAGGAAAAGGTTGGTAACATCGGTATAAAGAAAGGTAGAAAGGTAAAAACTATGAAGTAAGAAATGTGTGAACAGCGCTATCGGAAACAGGAAAATCCCAATTTTACGGTACATATAAATGAGTATGAGCCCAATAACCATCAGCAGGTCCACTGTGAAAATAAGCATGAAATAAAATGATGGGATATTAAGGTCTTCGCGCTGCAAAAACTCATCATAGTCAATTCCAACGCCCATCAGCGTGAATAACAACAAGGCAGCGAGGGAAAGCTTGAAACCCATGTCTTTTTTTGGGCTTTCATTAGCGAACTGATCATACATAGGGGTAAAATTAAAGAAACTTTTGAAAAGAATTCAAAAGTTTCTGTTTTTTAACTTCAGGATGAAAGTAAATTAAATGGATACCGCGTCGATAAGACGGTTTTTGTCGGAAATATATTCCTCCATTGAAATCATACTTTCTGTTCTCATCACATCCTGGATGTCATCAATCTGATAGATGATTCGTTTTGCATCCTCGGTGTTTTTTGCACGCACTTTACAGAAGATGTTGTATTTCCCTGAAATTACGCTTGCTTCAATGACATTAGGGATTTGCGTAAGTTCTTTCAATACTTCCTGCGTTCTGTTAGATTTTGTAAGTAAAATCCCGATGAATGCTGTAAAATGGTAGTCTAGCTTACCATAATCGATGTTTAACGAAGAACCGAGGATGATCCCCGCATCTTCCATTTTTTTTACCCTAACATGGATGGTTCCGGCAGAAACCTCCATTTGCTTGGCGATCTCAGTGAATGGCATCCGGGTATTTTCTACTAAAAAATCCAGGATTTTCTTATCTATTTCGTCTATTGGTAGTTCATTTTTGTAGATATTGTAAAATTAATAATTCCTCTTAATAATTTTGCAAATTTACAAATAAATATTAATTATAAAAAATTATAAAGTACATTAACAAGTTTTAACTTAATTATCTTATTCGCATGATAATTATCATTTAATACTATCATTTGTCACAGAATCTCTTTTAATACCTTCTTGTGATGCTTTGCTTTTTCTGTTGTTTTTCTTGCGTTTAAAAATGGTATTAAAACTTCTGCTGTACACTACCCCGACGCCGTAGCTTTGGTTGGCACTGGCGTTTCCGGCAGCGGTACCATTCAAACCGATATTGGTAGGTTTTGAGTAAGCACGCAGCAAGCGGGTGCCGTCATTCTTCTTAGACCAATCGTATTCGATAATTCCTTCGCCTGAAAGATAGTCCGCGTTGGTATTCTCTGATTTTGAAATGGGTATCCCAAGACCGGTTTTTACGTTGACCCGCGGTGAAAGCGCAAAACTCAAACTTGCATTCGCACGGTCGCCACTGTTCGAGTTTGTGTCGCCCTGTAGATAGTTCAAATCCACCTGAAACTCATTACTGATTTGATTCAATACTGAGCCCAGCTGTTTGAACAGCATGTTATAACCCGAGGTCTCCAGCGTATTACCCAGATTAATGTCGAAGGCAGAGTTGCCTACATTAAAGCTGTTCATCACGAGAATAGAACCAAACTGAATGATCTTTTCATCCTCATTGCTCATTTTTTCGGCCAAAGTTTCGCGGAGCTGGCTTGATACATCCTGTGCCGAAACACCCAGTTCTACTTTAGGATTGTTGAGGGTTTGCGTAATCCGCGTGCTCAGCAACACGTTAATCGGTTGCAAAGTCATATTCAGATAAGCGCCGGCGTTACTCACGGTTCGCAGATAAGTGGCGTCGATATCCAATTCCGGGGACATTGCATCGCCATCCCACCGGATACTGCTGCCTTTTGAAATATGGAACGTCCGGTTAAGAATCGCTCTTGAAACAAAAGTCCCATTATCAACAAAATAATCGCCATTCATCGCGATAGCGCCCGTTCTTGACATCTGGAAACGAAGCCTCTCCGAATTTCCCCTTACCGTAATATCCCCGATATCATCTCCTATCAATACATTTACGGTGGTACCACGGTCTACGGAAAGCGCAAAATCAATGTTCATATTAGCGCTAGATCGCTGTCTTTCTTCAACTGTTACCGCCCCGCTTTCATCTTGTTTTAGGAAACGGAGCATCTTAAATTCTTCAACGTTAGAGGTAGAGTTCGAGTTAAAGGTAAATACACTGTTATTCAGCGCACGCATTTCCGGTGTTGAGATGTTCAGGCCAGAAACCGGTCCATCGACATAAAGCGTACCGGTACCATATACACGACCCCAGAACAAATCGTAATCACTTTGGGTTGTATTCAGCAGTAACAAATTATCGGCACGCATTACAAGGTTGACACCCATAGAAGATAAAGTCTGAAACTGGATTGCCCCGGAAATTGAACCGCGGGAATTACTGCGCCCATCACGTACCCCAATATCATTCAGGATGGCCAGACCGCGTGAAAGGGAAATCACGGTATCATCAAAAGAATAATCCACACCTGTGAAATTAAGTTTCAGGCCGAAATCTTTCATTGCGATATCACCGCTGTAATCAATATCATTCAATTGCCCGGAAATCTTCAGATCACCCGAGGCTTTCCCACGCATATTACTAAAAACACCTTTTACGAATTCCTGCGCAAAGGCTAGATCAAACTCGTTCAGTTCGGCAGTAAGGTCTAATGTGGGGGAAGCTGTATTGTTATTGATGGTTCCGCTGAGATAAAGATTGTTATCACCAATAAACCCTGCTGATGAAACCCGAGCCTCTATATCAAAAACATTTGGTACCGCACTTTTCCCTGCTGTAATCACTACATTTCCCATATCGTTACCATTCATCATGATATCGGCGATGTTCAAGTCAATTAGCGGTTCTAGATTGCTTTTGTTCATTTTAATATCAAAAGTACCATTGGCAATGCCGCGAAGGTCCACACTGTTGTTGCTTCCGGTTAAAGCCATTACTTTAGCCACATCCAGGTTTCGTACTTCGCCGGCGGCTGAAAAATCTTTTCCGGATTTAATGAGGGCTTCATTCACTAAAAGTTCGCTGCTGTCGGAATATATACGCAGATTTCGAATCAGGAAATCGCTGCTTTGCCTACGGTAGGTAATGGAATGCCCCAGGCTTTCACTGGTGTCAACCATCCATTCCACATCATTCAATCTAACCGAGGTAGGCTCGAATCTGAATACATAATCGCCAACAGCGTTGGTGGTTTGGTTCAGATGAATGGCATATTCCTTCAGCTCCTGCTTTATTTCATCTTCAGGTGTGCCGTGCATGAAGTTTGCGGCAATATGCAAAACCCGGTCATTGTCGTTTCTGCCTTTCAGCGTAAGGTCTTTAAGGATATTTTGGTTATACTCCACCCGTGCCACGCGTGCAAAGATCTGCTCGTTTAAGTTGGCGGTATTTATACGTACCATCAGGCTGTCGACCATGGCACTGTCGCGGGTAATGTTGTTGCGTTCGGTAATGGCGTATGAAGGATTGGCTGCTGCCAGCGCCCGGTCAGCATCCGTAATCTCTTCTTTTTTAGTCATGATATATTTCAACGTCTGGGTATCGACATTCAGGATCAGGTTGTTAGTGCTGCCGTCGTAAGAGCCGGCTACGGTGGCGCCACGGGGAATACGAAGATCGGGTTCGAAGTAATTTACAAGTCCCTGCCTGATGTCAAAATTCATCGTAAAACTCTGGTTACGGTAGAGTTTCCGGGGTGGTGGCCCTACAAGGATTTTCCCCAGCCCGTTCTGTATCATGCCCGGGAGGTCTGCAAGGCTGTATCTGCCAGAAATCTGCCCATTTAACGCACCCGGTGCATCCACGGAGACGATTCGGTTACCGTTCTCAGCGTAGGCACGCACTTTTGCATCGGGAATCTGAAACTTCTGCGCGGCATTAGTAAAACTTACATTTGAAAGCGCGGCATCCAGAGTCAAGTCATTCAGTGTGGACATCGACAGTTTACCATCAACCGTTCCGCTAACGATTTGGCTGCCTTTCCCTCCTGTAAAATAGTTGATGTTCAGATATTTGATATTGGCATCCAAATCTGCTGCAAGCCTTGAGGTACGGAAGTTGATAAATCCGTTGACATCTGCTTTTGCCTGCTCATCATTTATACGTACGATCCCCTTATAAGTGCGGTGATCCAACAACCCATCCAAGAATACATTATTGATCTCCTTATTTAATATTTCTATCCTTGAGATTTGGGACCTGGTCCTGATGCGCATTGTATTTACATCGAAACTTTGGCCTTGCACGTTGAATTTCCCGCTCACCAATCCTACCTGGGGACTTTTAGTAATAACACTGGTGTTCAGATCATTCAGTTCTGCATAACCACGATATTTTGGCAAGTTGGTGCTAAAATCCTCAAGATAAAAATTATTAATCTTCGCCTGTCCGATACCGGTAATAAGACTCGCGCGAGGGACAAAAACCTGCTCAGGTGTCACCCGAACTGCGCCATTATATTTCAGCCTGCCAAAATCATCCGCGAAGTTTTTCATCTTCGTGGAAATGAATGTCGGCAGCATGTTTTTCAGTTCCTTATATGTAAAATCAGTTGCCAGGGTATTGGTTTCAATCAGGAAGTTACCTTGCAGAATGCGTGCAACTTTCATTGTCCCGGTTCTAATGTTTACCTGCGGATTCCGGATCAGGAAATTGTTCAGATAAAAATTGTTTAAAGGCCCTGTCATCGAGCCAGATACATTAATAGGTTTCGTATTATCCCAGTTGGTCACGAAATAGCTGATGTCGTAGCCGCTGATTTGGCTGCCTGGCTGTAATACCATGTCCCACCGCACACGGTCTGCAAAATTTGCCCATGAGCCATTGTTCAGATTGAATTTGATGTCGCCCTGTAATAATGAATAGTTGGTATTTAATGTTAAATCTTTAAGAAAAAGATGCTTTTTTGTAAGCGAAAGATCGGTGGAAAAAGTATCAACGATATGTTTTTTTCCATAACGTTCTGTAGTGAAGCGCAGGTTATTGATCTGCGCAAAAACATCCGGACCGTTCACGCGGAGTTCAGGCACTACCAAATTCAGGTTCTCGGCAGAGAGCCATTTGCCGGCTTCGCCTTCACTGTTTTGATTGATGATAGAAACCCGGGATTCTGTAATGAAAATGCGGGATTTCAACTGAAAGGGCTCGCGCTTTACCGTAGGTGGCGGAGAGTCGAAAAGGTTCACAAAACGTACGAAATTCGAGATGCTGTCACCTTTATATGTAATGACTTTTAAATCTAATTTCTTTAACGAAAGCGACTGAAACTGCAGGTTTCGTGAGTTACTGATGATCGAAAACCAGTCTGAGTCCGCGTAAAGTTCCTCAGCTTTCAGAAACTGGAAATTCCGGTAATCCTTTATACCCACATTGTGTATATGAATGTCGCCGAAGTAACTCACCTCCACGCGTTCAAACGACATCTGGGCCTTAAGGTCTTCATTCAATTTTTCAATTACCTTCTGCGCGGCCCAGTTTTTTGTAGCCGGAAGACTTACGATGATGATAAAAGAGGTTACCAGAAAAAGTGTCGTCCAAAACAGCACTAACAGTAATTTCGCCCACCATTTATAGCTTGTGACATCTTTCGCGGCTTGGTCCACAAATTGCCCCGCCGTATCTACCGGATGTTTTATAGCATCAGAAGCGAGTTGTTTGGCGCCTTTTACCGTGTCCTGAAGGTTCTCTACGCCTTTCTGCACCGTGTCACCAATGTTCTCGGCTACCGATTTTTTATGTTCGTTATCGTTATTATTCTCTAAATTTGCCATTGTAATGAGCGACTCAATAATTTTAGGTATAGAATCGTCCTGTGACGACACTTCAGCCGCAATCATCCGCGGGAATCAAATCCTCTCGAATGTTGCAGCAAATCAGCAAATCCACAATGAATACGGCGGTGTGGTACCCGAACTTGCCTCGCGGGCCCATCAGCAAAACATTATCCCGGTTGTGGAAAAAGCCATGACGAAAGCAAATATACAACAAAAAGATATTTCGGCTATCGGTTTCACGCGTGGTCCCGGCCTATTAGGTTCGCTGCTCGTAGGCACCTCTTTTGCCAAGTCTCTTTCAATGAGTCTGGATGTGCCATTGATAGAGGTAAACCACCTACAAGCTCATATTTTAGCCCATTTTATTGAGGATGCCAATGATAAAGCACCCATTTTCCCTTTTATTTGCCTCACCGTTTCGGGCGGTCATACAATGATCGTATTAGTGAAAGACTATTTCGATATGGAGATTATCGGAAAAACGATTGATGACGCCGCGGGTGAAGCCTTTGATAAAATCGGGAAAATTTTTGGGCTCGACTATCCGGCCGGCCCAATTGTCGACCGTCTGGCCAAAACAGGCAACGATACGGCTTTTACCTTCAGCAAACCTCGCCTGGAAAATTATGATTACAGCTTTAGCGGCATCAAAACCTCTGTACTATATTTCATTCAGAAGGAAATAAAGAAAAAACCTGAATTTATACAGGAAAATCTTGCAGATCTTTGTGCTTCTGTCCAGAAATCCATTATTGATATCTTGATGAATAAAGTAGAAAAAGCCGCAAAAGATTTACAGATAAATGAAATAGCGATTGCCGGTGGTGTTTCCGCAAACTCAGCGCTTCGCGAAGCCATGCAGCTTCGGGCAGAAAAACTCGGCTGGAATATTTACATTCCTAAATTCGAATATACCACCGACAACGCCGCCATGATCGCAATGGTCGCAAAACTGAAGTATGACCGTAAAGAATTTGCCGACCTTTCGGTTTCTGCCACTGCAAGATATGATATCGAGGAAGGTTTTACGCAAAAATCCCAGCCATGAAATTGTTCTTTGGAGAAATCTTCCCGGAAGTCGCCCTGCATGAAGATGAGCAAACCCACATCGTAAAAGTGCTGCGCATGAAAGAGGGCGAAGAAATACATATTACCGACGGCAAGGGAAACCTGGCAAAAGGAACACTGCGTTTTGAAGGCAAAAAAGTTTCCCTGGACATCCTTGAAACAAAGGAGAACTTACCAGGATTTTCACAAAAACTTCATATCGCTATCGCGCCGACCAAAAACATCGACCGTATAGCGTTTTTTCTTGAAAAAGCTGTTGAAATGGCGGTATCAGAAATCAGCATCATCCTTACAGAAAAAACCGAACGTAAAAACATCAACATTGAAAAACTGCGGAAACAAGCGGTTTCGGCTTCAAAACAAAGTCTGCGCGTTCATTTCCCAAAAATTAATGAAATCACTAAATTTTCTGATTTCATTAAAACGTTAGATGCAGAAACTACTTTCGTAGCCCACTGCAACGAAAATCTGCAAAGGACTGACCTAAAATCAATCAACTTTGAGAAAAACATCACGTTTCTAATAGGACCGGAAGGGGATTTTTCTGAAAAGGAAATCAATGTTTTGGCGGAAAAAGGCATCAAAGCCGTTTCACTCGGGAAGCAGCGTTTGCGTACGGAAACCGCAGGAGTTTTTGTCGCTGCATGGAATTATTTTAAAATGATTTAAAAATTGCCAAATTTGCGCTTAATGGCTTTTTCAACACGAAAGTAAAACAGCAACATTCCCAAAAATACAAGTCCTAAACCCGAGACAAAATTCACGTACGATCTGAGATCTATCATTATTAGAAACAGCGCGAGCAGTAATAAGAACAGTCCGCCAATCATCATTTGCTTCGCCGCATATTTCTGCGCAAAATCCCATTTTTCCTGGTTCGCCATGAATTGCGCTGTGCGGTAACCGTAGAGAAAATTTATTTCCTTTGGTGGAAATTTCAGTTGGACCAGCCCGGCTAAAAAGAAAATTGCACCTACGATCAGGGGAAGGTTCAGAAGAGGATGGTAAACAAAATCATTCATACGTGTTATTTTGATGGTCTGCTATATATTTAGCTACTATTCTATCACCACTCGGAATCGAGTTCTGGGCCCAACGAACTTTCAGCGCCCAAAGTTTTTCTTCGGAAAGTTTATAATCGACACCTGAATTGATCAGCTTCTGCTTCAGTTCATAAAAACATATCGCCGCCGCTACCGATACGTTAAAACTTTTTGTAAACCCGTACATCGGGATGGCAAGTGTTTCATCAGCGAAATGCAGGATCTCATCGGTTACGCCTTCTTTTTCTGTCCCAAAAACCAATGCCACAGGTTCTGTAATGTCGTAATCGGGCAACATGGTGGCATTTTTCTCGGGCGAAACAGCCAATATCTTATAGCCTGAACCTTTCATTTCCTTCAGTGAATCCAGTGTATGTGGTTTTTTCTGAACTTCTACCCAAGATTCGGCTCCTTTTGTGACTTTAAGATTCGGGTTGAAGACGTGGGCACTTTCCATCGCAATTATTTTATGGAAACCACACGCTTCCGCCGACCGTACAATAGCCGCGGCATTCCGGAACTGATAGATGTCTTCCATCACCGGTACTACAAAATCTGAACTTTCGGTGGCGAAATGTTCTATCTTGGCCAAACGTTCATCAGTCAAAAACTGCTTGAGATATTGGAAGGTCTGCTGGTGATTCATAAGTCAAAAATAAGGATTTTCGTGGAGAATAGGTGTGAGGTGGGTATAATGTGTTGGTGGCGCGAGCGAAGCGAGCGCCAAAAAGAGTGTTTGTCGCCCAGATTTTACATCGTAACTACATTGCCTGTTTCTACCCTGCGCCCCGGCTTGAACGGAGCTCTTTTTGCGCAGCGCAGCGCAGCAAAAAAGCGGGAGTGGAAGACGGAAACAGGCGCCCAAAGCATTGGCCATATCATTAAATAACGTATTTTTGAATTTATGAAAAGAAAAGTACTCCTCATCTATACCGGCGGAACCATTGGTATGGAAAAAGATTACGATACCGGGAGCCTGCGCGCCTTTGATTTTAGCAATATTTTTGAGAAAATGCCTGAAATGAACCTCATAGAGTGTGAAATTTCGGTGCAGCCGTTCAAAAAACCCTTGGATTCTTCTGATATGGGACCTAAAGAATGGAAGAAAATCGCTAAATACATTGCTAAAAATTATGATTCATATGATGGCTTCTTGATTTTGCATGGTACCGACACGATGTCTTACACCGCATCTGCCCTTAGTTTTATGCTAAAAAATCTGCGGAAACCGGTGATCCTTACAGGCTCGCAGTTACCAATTGGTGACCTGCGTACGGATGCGAAGGAAAATCTGCTGACCAGCCTGTACTACGCGAGTCTTTATGAGAATGATGAGGCGGTAATTCAGGAAGTCACGATCTATTTTGAATATAAGCTATTGCGCGGGAACCGCACGCTGAAGTATTCCGCGGAATATTTCGATGCGTATCAAAGTCCTAATTACCCGATACTTGGGCAGTCTGGTGTGCATCTGAACATCGAAAAAGATTTTCTGTGGCGCACAAGATCTGACGCCGACTTTTATATGGACGACCATATTTCGCAAGAAGTGCTTTTCTGGCGGATCTTCCCTGGAATGCACTTAGAGCATTTCGCTGAGATCCCTAAGATGAAAGTCCTGATATTGCAGGTTTTCGGGTCTGGGACTATTTTCAACACGCCAAAAACTCAGCAAACATTGCAGATGCTGCGCGACAGGGGTACCGAAATCGTAGTGGTCTCGCAATGCGTTTCAGGTGGCATCAGTTTCGGGAAATATACCAACTCTAATATCTTCTCGAAAATAGGAGCCATCAGCGGTTATGATATGACTGCTGAAAGCGCCATTACCAAAGCTATGCATGTACTGGAAAACCCGAACTACACCGGATCTTTTGCTGATAATTTTGCAAGGAACCTCTGCGGTGAAGTAACTGTTTCTTAAATGAAATATTTTCTGGCTTCTGCTTTCAAGTTTGGTATAAATATCTTATTTTTGCAGTCTTCAATTAGAGAGGTGTCCGAGTGGTTGAAGGAGCTACCCTGGAAAGGTAGTATACGGGTAACTGTATCGAGGGTTCGAATCCCTTCCTCTCTGCTGACAAAGCCTTTGAATATTCAAGGGCTTTTTTTATTCCTCAAATCTGTCTAATCGCACTTCCTGCGGCAGCGGTTTCGCGAATTGCAGATGATCTCGAAGTTCCCGCGCAAAATAACAGCCATTGAGCACCCCGCGCGCGCCTAAACCGTTGAATACATACATAAAATCATGTTCAGGATGTGCGCCTATGACGGGCCGGCGATCCTTCACCGTAGGACGAAAACCGTAATGAACACTTGCTGTTTCAAAGGGATGCGGATAAAACTCAGACAATCCTGCCTGTAACTGTGCGATGGCATTTTGATCAAATCCGTCATCGGTTTGGTCTCTGTCGTACGTTCCGCCGTAATAATATTGCTCTTTATTTAGAGGAAAAAGAAAGTGTTTTTTCTTTAAGGTTGCCTTGAAGGCTAATGGCGAAGAAAGTTTTACGGTAAGGTGATGGCCTTTGTTTGGGTGAACCGGCAGCCACGAGAAATATGGATTCTGCCGCACCTTCATTCCTTCGCAGAATATTATCTTTTTAAATTTGATGTCACGATATGTCTTTTGTTTTAGATCAATCTCCGTATAATTAAAATGCGCGTGCTGCAAGTAGCCTTTTGATTTAAAATAACCATGTACCTCTTCAAAAAATGAAGAAACATCGATCCGGCAGGATTGCAGGACTTCCCCGGTCTGATGTGGATTACGAATGGTAGAGAAAGTTCTGAAAACAGGATTCAGGAACGGAGCGAGATCTTCTCTTTCTGATTTTTTCAGCCATAATCTCTGTTCGTTCTCATCATGGAAAATGCGGTGGACAGTTTCTTTTATCAGGTGATTTTTACCGGTGTAAGATTCAATTTCAGTACAAACCTCATGCAGCAGTTCTATCTGTTCCTGTGCCAGCCAAAATGTGGTGAATTTCTTTAATACGGCCGGATTCACCATTCCCGCAGATACGCGGGAAGCACTTTCATGCTGATCTGTTATTAATATAAACGGGATTTGCTTCATCAATAAATGATGCGCTAAAAATGTGCCCGCATAACCGCCGCCAATAATAAGATAATCTACTTCTTTCATACAAAAAATCCTGAGCAAAAGTACTCAGGATTTCTGTATCTATCGGCATCATGTGCTTAATAATTCCACATATCATTCTCCATTTGAAGAATCTGTGCTTTGATGCGCTCACTTTCTTCTAACTGGGCATCCGCGTCACGGGGGATATAATCTTTAATTACACCATTGCCTAAACCATTATCCGATTTATAAATGATGGATGAAAATCTTCTCGCGTTGAGGATGTCATCAAAAGTAATGTCTGAAGACAAGTTTTTATTGTTGAAAACCACTGCGTTCGCCAATACTTCTCTGGCATCAGGATAATATACCCAAAACAGATCGATAAGCTCATCATTCGATGCAATAGGCTGTCCGTCAGGGCCGTACTGTCCCATGGTAGAAGGATCCTGTCCCATAGCGGCGATACCCAGCAAACGGTATTTCATCTGGCTGTCGCGTCGGTCGATATACCACATGCCTTTGATTTTCAAGACCTTTACGTTTTCTGTTTTGGTTTCGTAAACATTGGTAAACTCGCGCTTCTCTTCTTCGGTCAAGGTGCCTGATTCATTCAAACGGTCGATCCCGGCATCACTTAAGACTTCATTTTTAATTCGTGCAGCAATAGCATCCGGACTTAAGCGGGTCTGGAAGAGTTCATCATCATATACTTCAGTAATTCTCCCATCATTTATCGCATCAAACAATAGTTGATAAAGCGATTTGTTTTGAGAAACTATTCCGTCTTCATTATGATAGAAAGGCTGGTTAATTTTATCATTCATATCAATGATTTCCCAGACCACCATGCTTTTAAGGATATCTTTATCCTCAATAAAACCGTATTTTAATGGAGTTCTGCGCGTAGAAACCGTGGAATCTCCCTGTTTCAGCAAACCTGTCTCTCGCAGTTGGCGAAGTGCCTCTGGCGATTTGGCGTTGAGGATCGACATGGAGTTCAGTTGAACATCCTCCTGTATGGTGCCCAGCCCTTCTGCCGGAATATTTACCACCGGTGCCACTGGGTCTGAACTTTGGTTGCTGTTAGCAGTACTGGTGCTATTTCTTTTTGTCTGTGCTTCTACTGCAAGAAAACTGAGCGAAAGAAATAATAATATAACCTTTTTCATTTGAAAATTTTAAGACTAAAACTTTATAAATATAAACGTAATTACTGAACGTTTATTACCACTGGCGGAATCTGTTTAAGTGTCTGTCCGCCAAGACCTGTAGCAGTTGCGTTGATGTTGAATACATACGCGATATCACCTGAACGCAGATTCTTCGTCAAAGCAGCTACCGAGCTCAATGAATTGCCGGAAACCTGCATTGCCGCTCTTCCAGGGACTTTAAACATAAAGCTGTTTACAGTAAAGCTCACCGGGAAATCGAAATCTGGCATATCCGCGCTCACTTTTTGGTTCGGGATTGAGCTTGCCGGCATGGATACCACAGATTTACCCTGAATAAGCCCAACAGGTGGCGGAACATTTTTAATTCTGAATGTGAATGCCTTTGATATGGTTTCACCTTTCGGGCCTTTCCCGGAAATCGTCAGCGTACTCGTGGCACCACCTCCAGGTGTTACAACCCAAGTTCCACCACCTGTTTTCGAAACAGAAGCGCCGGAAGCTGATAAACTGGTTTGCGAATTGTCCGCCCCCAGAATTGAGCCTGAGATTGGATTCGGCAATCCCCGATACAATACTTGCATCTTATCGGCTGATAATAAAGCGCCGCTTTCAAATGCTACTTCCTTCGCACCTGCCACTACATTGTAAGTATGGCTGTACGGTAAAGAGATTACCTTCCCGTTAACATCAGTGAATGAGATATTTCCGCTAAATTGTTTTGGGCCAAGCGAACCTGTTGAAAGGTTAGCAATACCCTGACCGTTGCTCATCGCAAGACCCGGCATTGACAAGCCCGGAACATTGCTGGAATAGTTTCCGATGGCTACTTTTGCCTGAACGTTTTCGCCCAGTACCACTGATGTAGGTGCTGAAACGATCGCCTGATAAGCATCAAATTTGATATCGGCATCTACTTTTTCCTGCAACATGGTCATTAGTGCATCCGACTGAAGATTTCTGGCTTCAGATTGAATGACTTCTAAGTTGGAAAGTGCTGCAATAAGTGGTTGGCCATAAAATTTATACTGAAGCCAGTTTTTGTTTTTTATGGTTTGTCCTTTCGGAAATTCGGTGACAAGGGTTTTATTTGCCCGGTCTATAATATGTTTAAGATCTGTATTAGGACCAAATGTCTGAATGATGTAAGATTTCAGCGCATCAATTTTAGTTTTCAAATCATTAGATGCTTTAGAAGGGCTGTTCTCGTCGCTTCCGTTAAAAAACATTTTAGACGAGGGTTCCGTATTGTTCAACGCAGCGAAATTATCGCCTACATCAATACCTTCTACGAAGCCTGCATCTTTTTTCAGTGTAGTCTTTAATCCTTCGATGTACGCTACAAGATCATTGGCTCTTGTCTTAAGGCCTCGGTAATCATTCAGCGGTTGTGTATAGGTTTCTGGTGTGTTAGCAGCCTTTGCTTCTAACGTTTTTTCAAAAATCTTATCGTTTTTTTCTTCTACAAGACCTCGGGTATCGGTAAGGGTCTGATTCGTATCATTATAGGAACGAATGATCTCCTGATCGATCTGCATCGCCAACATCGCGATGAAAACCAGATACATCAGGTTAATCATCTTCTGCCGAGGAGTCTGTTTTCCTTGTGCCATTTTCAGTAAGTTTTGTTAATGTATAATTAAAATGGTTAGAAAACTATGACTTCATAGCGCTGAGCATACCGCCGTAAACTCTGTTAAGGTTGTTTAGGTTATGGGTAAGTCCTGCCAGCTCTTCATTGAATTTTTCGGAATGTTCCGCTGACTTCTGAATATCTTCCACGTATTTCTTGCTGTATTCTGCCTGCATTTTACCATGCTCCAGCTGCAGTGCGTACAGCGCATTCATGCTTTCAAGGTGGCTAGCAGCCAGCGTAAGCTGATCGTTATATTTTTGGGTAGAACCTGTAACATCCACCGTTTGGTTGATCTGATCAACCGAGTGTGAAAATTTATCAATACCTGTTCTCAATCTTTCAAAGAGGCTTACATCAAGTTTAGCGTCTTCAAGCATCTTATCAAGTTTATCGGAAAGTGAGATTTCCAATTCTCTAACTTCTGTAGATTTCAAAGCCAATGAAGAAGGCTGTGGAGTTGGGTTGACATCTTTGTCTAAAAGCTCCGGATATACATTTTCCCACGCATATCCTTTATCTTCTTTGGGTGTATCAAATGCGAAAACAACGAAGATGAAAGCTTCAGTCACAAGACCGATAGCCAGCATCACGTTGCCCGAAAGCGGGCCGAGACTCCAGTGTGTGAGTTTAAAAAGTGCGCCGATAATTACGATAGCAGCACCGAAGGAGTATATAAAATTGGTTATTTTAGGATTAAACATCGCTGTTGAATTTAAATGATTGTATGTAATAAAGTAATGTTAATTTGTTCTTTTCTTAAATTTTGCCGTCCCTTCAGGAATATCCTGTACGGTACGGAAGCCAATGTAACTGCGTGCAGAATCTTTGCGTTCGTAATCTCTGGCACCAGTCATCAAAAGATATCCCACATCTTTCCATGAGCCACCACGTACAGATTTACGCACCTCGCGGTAT
This sequence comes from Chryseobacterium sp. 6424, assembly GCF_003692615.1. NCBI lineage: Bacteria > Pseudomonadati > Bacteroidota > Flavobacteriia > Flavobacteriales > Weeksellaceae > Chryseobacterium > Chryseobacterium sp. 6424. The sequence goes on along the minus strand of NZ_CP023540.1, from coordinate 690,758 downwards.
GCCTGATTCGATAAATTGGGGTTAAGCGTAGATGCAAACTGATAGGTTGCATTGTTATAAGGGGATTCTGTCCATTCCGCTACGTTACCGGCCATATCATAGAGACCGAAACCATTTTTTTGGTAAGTCTTCACGGGCGCAGTATAGGTATATGTTCCTTTTTTCTCGTCTTCAATATAGTTACCCCTTTTCGGCTTGAAGTTTGCTAAATAACAACCGCGGTCATCCTGTAAGTAAGGCCCACCCCATGGGTAAGTGGCATTTTCACGACCGCCGCGTGCGGCATACTCCCATTCAGCTTCAGTAGGCAGGCGGAAGGCCATCGGTTTTTGTTTTCTCTTCTTCAGAGATTCATTATAATCTGATTTCAATTTCGATCTGAAGTTACAGAATGCGCGTGCCTGATCCCAGGTTACACCCACCACCGGATAGTTCTTGTAAGCGCTGTGCCAGAAATACCCATCATAAAGTGGCTCGTTATAAGCGTAATTAAAGTCACGAATCCATACAGTAGTATCAGGATATACGGCAATACTTTCCTTTTTAAGATAGTTTGCGCCTCTGGCCCTATCTTTCACGGCAGATTCTATATCCTCCCAGTTATAGGCATAAAGCAGTTTTCTGGTATCAATAATTCTTTCATTATTAATTCGTTCTGCTGGTGGGATGTACATAGACTCCAAGATTTCGGCATATTGCGCATCGGGATAATCAGAAGTCCTCCATCGCAATGGCACCGACCAATCCAGTTTTTTAGATTCATCATAGCCGTCTCTGCCGCCTTGTGACTCCATGAATTCCTGATAAGCGGTTCTGTCATCGCCTGCTTTTTTTGAAGCGTAAGCGTAATCCCCGATAGAAGTGCCATTACCATCAGAGCCACCATCGCCAGCGGCTTCAGCAAGTAAAGTACGTGCTACAGAATCGCGGACATAGTTAATGAATACGCGGTATTCTGCGTTGGTAATCTCAGTTTCATCCATGAAGAAGGAGGAAACCGTTACTGTCTTCAAAGTGGCTTTTTCGGGAGTATTGGTAAAGTCCTGGTCTGCGAGTCCCATTACATAAGAACCTGCGGGTACAGCTACCATACCATAAGGGCGTTCTGCAACGAAAGATTTAGAGGAAGTTCGGGGTATTAGTTCTCCTCGTTGGCCAGGCTTGCCGGCAGAGGCACTACCACGTTTGGAACAGGAAATTATAACAGATGCTGATAATAATATGAGAAATACTCTGTTCATGCTGTTTTTAAAAAATATTAAGCGGTAAATATATAATTTTTAGGAAAGAGTGAGATGATTTTTTTGCTAAACGTAAAATTGAATTTATTATTTCGTCTAAAAAAAATATTTTACTCTACCGTCACCGATTTTGCCAAATTTCTTGGCTGATCTACATTCGCACCCCGATAGACTGCGATATAATACGCTAAAAGCTGAAGCGGAACCGAAGCGATAATCGGCGAGAAACATTCCGAAGTTTCCGGGAATTCTATCACATAATCAGCCATTTGCGACACCTGTGTATCTCCTTTATTTACTACAGCAATAACTTTGCCTTTACGGGCCTTTATTTCCTGTACGTTGCTTACAATCTTATCGTAATGCCCCTGTTTAGGCGCTATGATAACGATTGGCATATTTTCATCAATTAAGGCAATCGGGCCATGCTTCATTTCAGCAGCCGGGTATCCTTCTGCATGGATGTAAGAAATTTCCTTCAGCTTCAGGGCGCCTTCCAAAGCGGCCGGGAAGTTATAGCCACGTCCTAAATAAAGGAAATTTTGTGCATCAACAAAGTTCTTGGCTATTTCCTTGGTGATCTCGTGGGTATTTTCAAGTACTTCCTCCACTTTTTTAGGCAAGGCATCAAGTTCCGCAATCAGTTTCATAAATTCCTGATTACTTAAATGGCCTTTATGTTTCCCCAATTTTAAAGCAATTAAAGAAAGAATGGTAAGTTGCGCGGTAAAGGCTTTGGTAGAAGCTACCCCAATCTCCGGGCCTGCGTGGGTATAAGAACCAGCATCGGTAATCCTGGAAATTGATGAATCCACTACGTTACAAATCCCGTAGATGAAAGCTCCTTTTTCTTTAGCCAGTTTTATGGCAGCCATGGTATCGGCTGTTTCCCCGGACTGTGAGATAGCGATCACCACATCTTTTTCGGAAATAATCGGGTTTCTGTAACGGAACTCTGATGCGTATTCTACTTCAACAGGGATTCGGGCAAATTCCTCAATCAGATATTCACCAATCAGTCCTGCATGCCATGAGGTACCACAAGCGATAATGGTGATTTTCTGGGCTTGGTTTATACGATCAAGATGATCCCAGATACCGGCCATCTTAATGATGCCTTCATCCACTAAAAGCCTGCCGCGAAGTGTATCCTGAATAGATTTTGGCTGTTCGAAGATTTCTTTAAGCATGAAATGTTCGTAACCACCTTTTTCAATTTGTTCCAGACTCAGTTTTAGCTCCTGGACTTCAGGTACGATTTTAAGGTTATCTTTAATATTTCTGATGTCGACCCCATTCTCTAAAGAAATGGTGGCCATGTGACCTTCTTCTAGATATACAGCTTCTTTGGTAAATTCCACAAACGGAGAAGCATCAGACGCGATAAAATATTCTTTATTGCCTAAACCGATGGCCAGCGGGGACCCCAGCCTTGCAACAACCAGCTGCCCGGGGAAGTCATCGTGCATCACAGTAATGGCATAGGCGCCATACACTTCATTCAGTGCAAAACGTACCGCTGTAGGAAAGTCGGTCTCGGCATTGGTATCCATAAAATACTGAATAAGGTTTACAAGCACCTCCGTATCAGTTTCAGAATGGAATACGAAGCCTTTTTCGGTAAGCATGATTTTAATGGTATCATAATTTTCGATGATGCCATTATGAACCAAGGCTATTTTACCGTTATTCGAAAGGTGTGGGTGCGAGTTGCGGTCGCTTGGGACACCATGTGTCGCCCAGCGTGTATGGCCCATACCGACATGCGATTTACCTATCAAGTTCTCGGAAATAGCGGCCAGATCATCTACTTTCCCTTTGGTTTTGGCCACTTCGAATGAATGCTTTTCGCCATCCAGCACAATGCCCGCGCTGTCGTAACCACGATACTCGAGCCTGCGGAGGCCGTTGATCACCACTTCATAAGCATCCTGAAAACCTGTATATCCTACGATACCACACATACCTTTATTATTTTATTTTAATAGTTTATTTATTTCTTTCCGTACGTTAAGATGAGTTTCGCGCTTTTTTCATTAGCGGGATCTGTCCCTACCAGCACTACCCTGTTCGGGGTGTAAGACCGGGTGTTGTAATGCTGTGCATTTTCAGTATCCTGCAAGCCGGCAAGCGCGCCTGTAGCATCGGTCGTATAAGTCCCAACATTCATAATGAACTGTCTGTTTGGCTTTTGCTTTTCAATAATATTCTTAAAAGTCTGGGTAATACCGATATCATAATACGCCGGATTCTTATCCAGATTATACGACTTTATCAGTTTATAATTACTGGTGTAGGCAAGCGCGCTCATATCCTCCAGGAATTCATCAAGCCCTTTTTGCTGAACTGTAAATAAGGATGGCTTGAGGAAAGCATTGTTCCAAGTAGCTTCATCGGTATATACACGGAGTTTTGCCGAGATAATCCCTATTTTCTGGGTGTTGTAACGGTCGCGGATCGTAGCGATCGTAGAATCGGGAATCTTCAGTCCGAAGCCCGGTCCGCCCATCCCCTGTGCGTATACCCGCTGCGAGCCTTGAATGGTGTCTTGCGCCAAGGTTGCAAGTGGCGTATTGGACCTGTCGTTCAATATTTGATTAAAATGTGTATTCCCGCTGCCTAAATCAAGCGTGAAAGTACCCTCTTCGCGTGTGGTGGTCCCATTATTTACGCGGTCCTTCTTGTAGTACAGGTTAATGACTACAGAATTGGGGTCGAAATTGAAGAGATATCCATCAGTTTCATCTACAGAAAGACGGATGCCACGGAAGTAGCGGATGAAAGAAGCGGCGTCTGCCAGTTCCGGTGAGGATGCTTTCCTAATGATTTTATTCTGGAAAAAAGCAGAGTCCATCGGTATTCTAAGCGTCGCATCACGGAGATAAAGATCTGAGTTATCCGAATCCTTGGTGATTTTAATTGAAGAAATATCACCATTGAAAGACCTGCCACCAATCTGATTGCCTAGGGCCACAACTTTATTGGAATAAACTTCCTGCACATTAGAGAACAGGAAGTCCGTTACTTCATGCACCCTGATGTTGAAATTAGTTTTCCCGTTCAGTTTGGTTTTCCCGTATTTTAAAACCGGGTACGTGTTCACTACTTTTTTTGCGGGAACGGCGCCATCTGGATAAATATAGTCTTCCTGCGTAGTGGTTTTCACCGAATCCGACGCATACAAAGGCTTTATGACCAACACGGCCGAATCTAGCACAGCGTTTGCACCAAAATCCGGACTGTAATTAGGCAACCTTACCTGAGAAACATACGAAGATTTCTGAAGCCCGAACTGCGGCTCGTAGAAAGCACCAAGCGTGGCACTCTGCAAACGGGCAGCATCTGTACGGATAGAATCGTTATTGTTTACATGGAAAGCGATGAGCGCGTGGGTACTTTCTGTCCCCACTGCCCCATTCTGAAAAAACTGCGACCCGAGCTGGTCGGCATCGGGTTCGCAGTTCCATAAAATTAAACTTCCGAATACCACGGATGTGGCAATACTGAAGTATCTTTTCATATTTTTTATCATTAAAAATAAATTATTTAGTATAAACTATCGATTGATTCTGGGGCCAAATATTCAGACTTCTGGGCAGTTGCATTATTGAAGGCATCTTCCAGAGAATCATCCAAAAATTCATCACCCTTTACCACAAGGTCCACCATGCCCATGCTTTCTATCACGAACTGCTGGAAGCTAGGTTTATCAAACGCTTTTAAAGAAGTAATATTATCGAACTTCATTTTTTCTTCTACCGAAGGATCCAGATCCGCGTCTTCCTCATTATACACCGACAATACCAACTTGGAATCTTTAAAATAAGCGTCGTTTTTGTAGAAATTTTCCAGATAAACAGGGATAAAAGATGCCATCCAGCCATTCAGGTGAATCACATCGGGCACCCAGTTCAGTTTCTTAATCGTTTCGATTACGCCGCGTGCAAAGAAAATGGCGCGTTCGTCGTTATCGGGGAACGAGACACCGTTGTCATCAGCATACAGTTGCTTTCTTTTAAAGTACTCATCATTGTCGATGAAGTACACCTGAAGGCGCTCGCCGGGGAGCGATGCTACTTTAATGATAAGCGGCTGATCCAGATCATTGATGATGATATTCATCCCAGAGAGGCGTATCACTTCATGCAACTGAAATTTACGCTCACTGATTGGCCAAATCTTGGCATAAAAACCCTTACATCATTACCCTGCTGGTGCATTCGGAGTGCCATTTTGTTCACTTTGGTGCCCATATTACTGTCCTCCTGATACGGAAACAGCTCTGTGGTAACATACAATATTTTTTGGTTCGGCATAAATTCTTCGTTCGTATTAAGTAAGCAGAAAATTCTGTAGTGCAAAATTACGAAATTTTAGGTGAATAATTTTTAATTAACAAATTTTAATAACTTTCCCTGCCAATGCTGGTTGTAAAGATAAAATTTTCGCACACCGCACCATATTTTTTACAGAAATATTTAATTTTACACACATAAAATTTAAGATGAAAGTTTACCACAGAAAAAACGACCTGGAAACCTACTTGGAACGCCAGAAAGAAATGGGCAAAAAAATAGGCTTCGCACCTACCATGGGAGCTTTGCACGAGGGGCACCTCTCTCTTTATCATGAAGCCAAGAAGGTAAATGATGTCGTAGTATCATCGGTTTTTGTAAATCCCACCCAGTTCAATAACGCCGCCGACCTTGAAAAATACCCACGCGATGTAGAGAACGACATTGCGGTCCTGCGGCAATCCGGCGCGGTAGATGTACTTTACGCCCCTACAGTCTCTGAAATATATCCGGAAGGATTAAAAAGTAAGCAGTATGATTTCGACGGGTTAGAGCATGAAATGGAAGGAAAATTCCGCCCCGGACATTTCGATGGGGTAGGCACCGTGGTAGAAACACTTTTCCGGCAGGTGAAACCAGACCATGCCTATTTTGGTGAGAAAGATTACCAGCAACTGGCCATCATTAAAAAACTGACGGAAAAACTGAACCTCCCCATCCAGATCCACGGTGTACCCATTTTCCGTGAAAGGAACGGCCTGGCCATGAGCTCTCGAAACCAGCGCCTTACTGAATATCAAAAAGATGCCGCAAAAATCATTTATGAAACTTTACAGAGAACTAATGAATGGTTCCAAACGATTTCTGTAACCGAGATTAACAATCGTGTAAAAGAAATCTTTGAAAAACAGGATGGGATGGTACTGGAATATTTCGAGATCTCCGATGAAGCCACGCTGAAAGAGACTGATTCGCGCCACGACAACCGCAGCTACAGGGCTTTCATCGTCGTATTTGTAGGTGAAGTACGTTTAATTGACAACCTTCACCTGGATTAGGCGCTTATAACGTCAAAAGTCTTCTCGTGGGAGAAGACTTTTGATCACCAAATCACAAAATATTAATATGAAAAAAATTACTCCAGAGAGTAAAGTGTGACCCGGCTGGGATTCGAACCCAGGACCCATACATTAAAAGTGTATTGCTCTACCAGCTGAGCTACCGAGTCATTGAAATTATAGATTTTAAATTAAAAATTTTAGATTAAACATGCTGAAACATGAAAACAAAAATTAATTTAAAATTTAAAATTCAACATTAAATTTTAATAGTGCCTGCGACTGGACTCGAACCAGCACATCCGTAGGAAACCACCCCCTCAAGATGGCGTGTCTACCAATTTCACCACGCAGGCAAAAAAAATCCGTATGGGGTACGGAAATTTCTTGTTGTGACCCGGCTGGGATTCGAACCCAGGACCCATACATTAAAAGTGTATTGCTCTACCAGCTGAGCTACCAAGTCGGCCCCTTTAAATCTTCAGTAACACGGCGGTTACTTTGTGTTTTAAAGTGGTGCAAAGATAAGTCTTTTTTTAAAATCTCAAAACTTTTTTCGTAATTTGTGTAAAATTAAAATATGATTATTTCATTGGTAGGTTACATGGGAAGCGGTAAAACACACATTGCCAAATCATTGGGCCAAAAGCTCGGTTTAAAAATTATTGATCTTGATAAAGAGATTTCTTTGCGCCATCACCTTTCAGTGAATGAAATTTTCCAGACGAAAGGCGAAATCTTTTTCAGAAAGCAGGAAAGAGCCATTTTACTCGAATTGCTGGCTACCCAACAGCATTGTATTTTGAGCCTTGGCGGTGGCACGCCCTGCTACTATAATAATATGGAAACCATTAATGAGTTTTCTGAAAGTGTATTTTTGCGGGCAACAGTGTCCACTTTAAACAAAAGACTGGCTGAAAAGCGAGAATCGAGACCTTTAATCGCCAGAGTTGATAAAGCTGACCTGCCAGAGTTCATCGCTAAACACCTTTTTGAGCGAAATCCCTATTACGCCCAGGCAAAATTAATTATTGATACAGACCTGCTGAGTCCGCACGAGGTTGCGGACAGCATCATACAGCGTCTTCATCTTCTTCCGAATCATTCTGACTGAAGAAGAGATCCCAGCCATCATCCGCTGTATCGCTGCTGGGTTCGCTGCCGGTAAAATCATCGATACTCCGCCGGTCTTTTTTGGTCGGTCTTCCTTCGCCACGGTTCCGGTAATAATCTTGGTTCAGATTGCGCATCTTCAGGATTTCATACTGCTCTTTATCGGTTTTATCCTCAATATAAAGCGATACAAGTTTAGGCCCGACGCGACTTTTAGGAATCTCTAAGACTTTTATTTGGTAATCAATCTGGTTTTTGCGGATTTTAATAAGATCTCCCGGGATAATTTCTTTTGAGGATTTTACGACATTATTCCCTACGGATACCCGGTTTTTTTTGATTTCATCGGCGGCGATGCTTCTGGTCTTATAAATACGCACGCACCATAAAAATTTATCGATTCTCATAATTTATTTATACTTTTGTTGCATTATAAATTTGTAGCAATATAATGATAAAATTAAAAATGAAAAGAACCGTCCTGTATATGGCACTGGCTTCAATGGCTTTGGTTTCCTGCCGCGATGACGAAAAGGCAGAGCAGATAAAGGAAGTGAGCATTGAAACCCAAAACAGCTATGATGATCAGCGATCGCCAAATATCTGGACACTCATTATTTAGATGCTAAAGGCAACATCAAACAATTGTCGGAAACCGATACGCAAAACACCAAACTCTCTGACCTTGAACCTGTAAAACTGCCCTCCGGCGTGGTTTACATCATCAGACCAAACGCACAGCCCGCTTCGGGTACAGCCATTGGCCCTACCGATGTCATCCATCTAATGAGTAATACGATGACTTATGTGGCAACCAATACCGATGATAAAATAGGTTTTAACTCTGGTTCAACATTCAGGAATACGATTGGCGGGCTTGGCGTCCCCGAGGTAGATCCTGCGTATTATTACGTGAAGAAAAGCGTACTTGACAAGTTAAATACAACGAACAACACTACTTATACCAGAAACTTCTATGAGATTGAAGGATTGCAGGAAGCTTTAAAGAATTTCCAGGCTTTTAATATGCAGGATGCTGATAATTACAATCTTCAGGGGGTGATTATCGTACCTTCCAGAGCGGCATTCGCACGCGACCCACATTTTAATTACTCGGGGATTTCATTGCGTAACCGAAGTTTTGTATTTAATTTCCAGGTTTACAAAAGCAGAGCGAGGCTTTCCACCGAAAATTGATTTTGTTTCAAAAGAATAAAAAAACCATTGTATAGACCAATGGTTTTTTTTATTCATAAATCTGCTGGATAATTTCCAGAGAATGTGGTTCATGAAATCCTGAGAAATGAATTTTATAATACATCATCAGCGAATCGAGAAAGGTACCACGAATGCGCCGGCCTAATGGGATGCTATATACGTTCTCGGCCTGTATAAACTTCTTCCAGATGCCTGATATTTCTTCGTCAAAATAAGTACTGGACTGCTCTGTCACGAAATTACCGTCCTCTGCATCCATGAAGTGCCCTTCCCCGTACAGCGGTGAAAGCCCCTGAAGCTTCAGCACTCTGAAGATAAAAGCGGCATAGGCATCATAGTTGCCGGCGAAAAGTTCGTGCGTGAACCGCTCTATCTCTATATAAATACTGTTCTGTGAGGTTTCATTGCGAAGGACCTGGTTCAGGAAATCCGCTACAAACATCAGTACTGTATTGATCTTTACCTCATCGAACGCGTAATGCTGCGCCGGCATTTCAATTCTGGAAACATTCTGGATCGCGCCGGAATTTCTTTTCTGAACAATGCTGATCTGCAACAGGTTCAAAGGAAAAAGGTAGGCTTTTTTCTTGTTTTTAGGTGAATAGATCCTTTTGCAAAAAAACTCTGGTAGCCGGCATCCTTTGAAAAGCAGTGCAATACAGCATCATGATCGCCATACCGGATGTAAGACAACAAGTAACAGGTTTGCAGATACATCAGTTTACGACTGCGATTTTGGCTGTAGCGGTATCGGTTCCATCAGCGTTGGTCATCAGTACATAATAAATGCCGGATGCCACGCGCACGCCACGGTGGTTATTGAGATTCCACTCGTAATATCCACCCCTCGACACGGCCTGATGGACCAGATTTCCGGCAGCATCGGTAATTCGGATGTTGGTTTTCTCTGCAAGTCCACGGATCTTTACATTTTCTTTGTATTTGGCGGCGACTACGGGGTTCGGATATACGAGTACCTCACCAAAATTCTCAGTGACATTCAATACATCTCCCTGATAGACCATAATCCCGTCTAAAGTTACGAAATACACTTTACCTGTTTTATTATCCACCTTAATATCCGTGACACTGTTATTGGGTAAAGGTGAATTTTCTTTGGTGAAATGTTTAATGGTTTGCTCTCCTGTAGCGCTTAAAAAGGATACGCCACCGCCGTTTACTGATACCCATTTCTGGTTACCGCCATCCACTGCTATCTGTAGAATGCTTGTATCACGAAAGAGTTCTTCACCTACGCCATTCTCTTCAATGATGACCGGTTCTGCCTTTGGCTTATCTTTAATACTGGAAGCTGCGGATTGCAAAACCCTAAGTCCATTATCTGTACCGATCCACGCGTCACCCGACTTATCAATCGCCACAGAAATGACGCCTTGTGAATTTGAAGGAAAACCATTATTGATGTCCATGACATACACCATATCATCGTTTACACTGGTGGTTCCTTTGTAATCCACCGCGGCAAGGCGACTTCTGGTTCTTGGGGTGGGAATCCAGATGAGGCCATCGCTAATTACAGGCTTCTGTACACCAGAACCTATTTGAAGGCTTTTGTATCTGAAAACATCTGCGGCACGGTCATAAGCCATCAAACCAGTATCATCCCCGGTGGGATTCACTATATCAAGAAACGCTACGGAGCCATAAAGGTTGTTCTTATCGTCAAAAGCGAGTCCTACCGGTCTGCCGTAACTGGGTCCGCTCCCGGTAGTATATACTTTAACAAAATCAAAATCCTTCGAGGTGCTGTTATACTTCATTTTATATGTACCCTGGCCAACCTGCTGAGAATAATTTGTAAAGAAGACTTCAGTAAGATCCGCAGGATTAGCCACTACATCCATCACATTGAAGCCGAATCCGCTGGTTCTAAAATAACTTGGGTATACCCATTCGGTCCCTGTATAGTGATAAAAGCCAAGATTTAAAGGACTTGGAAGCGCGGTATTATAGCGCTCACCCCGGTTACCGGTAGATACCCATATCTTATCATCCTGCAGTGTGATTTTATAAGAAGTACTGTGATAAGGACCATCCGGCTTCAATGAGTTTCCGGCTTCAGTCTTAATTCCTGAAAATCTCGTTCCCGCGAAAATTGAATTGCTTGCATAAATGCCCGTGTTCAAGGCTTCCGTTGTGCTATGATTTCTTATGAAAGCACCGGCAGCAGTGTATACAGATAAGCCAGCCATATCTGTTACTACAATATAACCTCCGGAAACCACCACATCCTGAATCCCGGAAAAACTGCCTGGTAATACGTTGAAGACGTTATCCTTGCCATAGCGTACTACAGAACCATCAGTAAAAGCCAGCACATCGCTGTTAGCTACGTGACTGATATTGCCGTCTGCAAGCGTACCCCATGTGCTGTAGATGGCGAAAGTGGTATTGATTTCATGGGACTTCAGCCCAGAAGCGGTCGCAGCATATACTGTATTGTCTTTTATGATGGCTTCGCGTGCGGCTTCATACTGTCCGCTATTGGTAAAGAAAGAAGAATCTGCAAATTCCTTCCTATCAAGCCGGAATATTGATACGCCATACCCGACAGAAATTACTGCCAGATTTCCGGTGATCGAAATATGATTGATTTTTTTATTACCATTATATCCTGTAGCAATTGGAATATCAACAACATAGGTGATTCCTTCAGGCGTAATCACATCCAGCGAGCCGTTTTGATAGCCTACCAAACCGATTTTATTTTCAGGATTGTAATCGAAAGCCGAGATTTTCACTTCATGCAAACCGTTGGCTTTGGAGAGTTTGGTAATTTCACCGGTAGCGAGTGTATAATAGAAGATACCGTTTTCTGTAGCGGCAATCAGTTTCCCGTTATCTTCTCTTATAGCCAGTACGTTGTTATACGAAAACAAATCTGTCCAGCGGCTGGATGATATCACCTGTGCCGGTAGTTGAACAGCTAACAGAAGAAGCAGTAACAGTGCTGATTTTCTCATCGGTTCTTACACAATAATACGGTCATCTATCACTTGGTTTTGCCAGGTGATATTCTTAATTTTCTTATTCCTGTCGAAGTAGAAATCAATTTTACCGAGCAGTAACCCGGCCCAGCCTACCTGATTTACCAGTACATTCCGCCCGTTTTTATTGATGAAATGCTGTGGCTCCGGCAAGAAGGTATGCGTATGACCTCCCAGAATAAGATCTATCCCAGAGGTTTTAGCGGCCAATATCTTATCGGAAACTTTTTTAGGATTATCGCGGAACTCATACCCAAGATGCGAAAGGCATATTACAAGGTCGCATTTTTTATCTTCGCGCAGCAATTTGGCGTAATGTTCCGCCACTTCTATGGGATCTTCGTATTCGGTTTCGCCGTAGCTTTTTTTGCCTACCAGACCTTCCAGTTCAATACCGACACCTATAAGACCGACTTTGATGCCGTTCTTATTAAATATTTTATAAGGAACAGTAAGACCCTCAAGAATGGTATCCTCAAAATCATAATTTGAGCAGATGAAAGGGAATTTGGCGTTTGGCAACACTTTTTTAAAGCCTTCCAAACCGTTATCAAAATCATGGTTCCCCATTGTTGCCGCATCATAACCCATCATGGACATGAGTTTGAACTCCAACTCGCCACCAAAAAAATTAAAATACGGGGTTCCCTGAAAAATATCACCCGCATCCAGCAACAATACATTCTGCTCCTGCTGCCTGATCTTCTGAATTAAAGCTGCCCGCCTCGCAAAACCGCCCTGGTTGGGATTACGCGAGTAACTTGCGTCGAAAGGCTCTATACGGCTGTGCTGATCGTTGGTATGGAGTATGGTAAGTTTGGTTTCCGTGGGTTTTGATAAGATGTCCAGCGGACGTGCTGAGAGCAAATTTGGCGTTAATGAAAGGCCAAGTGCGCCCGCACCAACTGTTTTCAGGAAGTTTTTTCTGTCCATCAGGCTTAGTTTTTTTTGTTTTTGAAATTCAGGCGGATGTCGCTTGGCGCTGTAATCTGTGGACTGGCCATAAATTTTTCCATAAAAAGTTCACGTAGGCGAATCCCTGTAGAAATCATCTCTCCTTTGCCAAAATAAGTCATGTTATCACCGCCCAACGCCAAATAATCGGACGTAGCGATATAATAATCGCGGTTTTTATCTACCTCTTTCCCATTGATGAGTTTCTTTGTCACTTTGTCCTCATTGGTTTCAATGTAAAGATGTGATACAGGGTTGTTTCTCTGGGTTTTCAGATAATATTCAAAGAGGCCATCAAGATCCTCACCTTTCAATTTTACGATGACGACCTCGTTTTCAAAGGGCATTACCTCGTACACATGTTTTGTAAGAATGTCGCCTGCCCCGATGATGGAGCGTATCCCGCCGATGTTGATCACTGCCGCATCCACTCCGCCTATCCCGTTTTGTTTTGCCCACATATCGGCGCCTTCAAAGGTATAATCGGCCAGCAAGTTACCGAGATTGCTGTTATCGCCTTGTTTGTTCAGTTCTATGGCCGTGTAGGAAATTTTCTTATTCATCTTTCCTTCCACCTCTATCTTGTAGGGCTCAATCACATTTTTAAAGGTAGCATCTTCCGGCAGGTCAGCCGTAAGGGCAATGTTTTTTTCGGAAGCTATCTGCACTACCGTCAGCGGCGTTTTGCAGGAAGTTACCAGCCAGCATGCTACAGCGAGCAGCAAAAATCTGTTCTTCATGGGATAAAATCTCTTTTTGCAAATATAAAGATATGAATATAAAGTGCTGATCTTTTTTCGTCAATCTCTGAGTTAATTTTGTATTTTTGAAACACTAATACAACAAAAATGAGCATTTTAAAAGGCCTGGGGGTTGCATTGGTCACCCCATTTAACGAAGATTTATCGGTAGATTTCGATTCACTTACGCAATTGGTAAATTATAATATAGAAAACGGCACCCATTACCTGGTGGTTTTGGGGACTACTGCCGAGGCAGCCACGCTTTCTGCGCAGGAAAGGACACAGGTTACCGAACATATCATCAAAGTGAATGATGGGCGGCTGCCATTGGTTTTGGGCATCGGCGGGAACAATACCTACGAAGTAAAGAAACAGATTGAAGAGACCGATCTGTCTGCCTTCGAAGCTATACTGTCTGTATCGCCTTATTATAACCGCCCAAATCAGGAAGGGATTTACCAGCATTATAAAGTGCTGGCTGAAACCGGCAAAAAAATCATTATCTATAATGTACCTTCCAGAACCGGACAAAACATTGAAGCCGCAACTACCCTTCGGCTTGCAGAAGAATTCCCCAATCTGATGATGATTAAAGAGGCCGCACCGAATATACTACAGTATTTCGATATTTTAAGGTTGAAACCTCAGCATTTCGAACTGGTTTCCGGAGATGATGAATTTACGCTTCCGGTAACATTAGCTGGCGGAAACGGCGTTATTTCGGTTATCGGGCAAGGCTATCCGAAAGAATTCTCAACCATGCTGAAGCTGGCCTTTGAAGGTAAGGTAAAAGAAGCTTACGAAATACACAACAAGCTGGTAGAGATTACACGCCTGATCTTTGCTGAAGGAAATCCGGCAGGGATTAAAACAGTGCTTGCGGAAAAAGGCATCATCAAGAACCATCTGCGTCTTCCACTGGTAGCAGCGACTACTTGTTTACAGGAAAAAATAAAGGCTGAAATGGCAAAAATATGATAATTAAAGGCTTCGGAAGAGGCCTTTTTTATCTACATTCGGCTATTAAGTGACGGAAATAGTTCTCGCATTTCGCCAAGTGTGTACCGTACCACGAAAACGCTTCACCATCTACCAATACAATTTTAGCGTCGGGCAACGCTCGCTGAAGTTCTTCGGCATGTTTCTTTGAAAAAGGATAAGGCTCACTTGAAAGAAAAATATACGCAGCGTCTTTTAGATCTTCCGTAACTACTTCAGGATACCTGCGATGACTTTTAAAGATATTTTCAAAACCGAGTTGGGACAGGATTTCATGAATAAAAGTATCTGAACCTACAGTCATATAAGGTTTTCTCCAGATCAGATAAGCGCACTTTTTATAGCTTCCAGCCGGAATATTTTGGAATATTTCATAAATCTTCAGATTGAAATGCTGCGCCATTTCAGTTTTCCCCAACAAATTCCCGAGATTCTTCAGTAGATAGTAATTGTCTTCTAAGGTAGAAATGGCTGTCACCATCACCTTAAAATCCTTTTGAAGTTCAAGAATCTGTTCTTTGGAGTTTTCTTCTTTATTTGCAATGATGAGATCGGGTTTCAGGGTTTTTATCTTAGTAATATTCAGGTTTTTAGTTCCCCCAACAATTGCTGTATTTTTCACCTGATCTTGCGGATGGATACAGAATTTGGTTCTGCCCACGACCTGTGACACCGGCACGCCGAGATCGAAAAGTGTTTCAGTGATACTCGGAACCAGTGAAATCAGCCTCATGCTACAATAATTTACCCGTTAATAAAAGTCCGGCAAGTGTGAAGTAAATCACAAGCCCCGTAACATCCACTAAAGTTGCCACAAATGGCGCGGAGGAAGTGGCGGGATCGAGATTGAATCTCTTCAGGACAAAGGGCACCATCGAACCCGATAATGTGCCCCACATGACAATCATCATCAGCGAAAACCCTACGCTGAGCCCAATGAAAGCCCAATATTCTCCGTAATTAAACCAACCGAAATATTGCCATGCAAAAATCCGCAGGAAGCCTAAAATCCCAAGTATTCCGCCGAGAAAAAAACCGGTGAGCAATTCCTTTTTAATGACCAGCCACCAATCTTTCACAGTGATTTCCTGCAGCGCCATTGCCCTGATGATGAGTGTTGCCGCCTGCGAACCAGTATTGCCCCCACTTGAAATAATTAGAGGCACAAAGAGGGTAAGCACCACTGCCTTTTGAATTTCATCTTCAAAATATCCCATCGCGGAAGCCGTTAAAAGTTGAAAAAAGAACAGCAGGATCAGCCAGAAACCACGCTTCTTAATCATCTCGAACCAGTGCGTTTGGCGGTAAGGCTCATCTAACGCTTCCATACCCCCGAATTTCTGAATATCTTCGGTATTTTGCTGCTCAATCTGATCGAGGATGTCATCAATGGTTACGATACCCACCAGCACACCAGCTTCAGTAATAATCGGCAGTGCTGTTCTGTCGTATTTTTCGAAATACTGCACCGCATCCTCTTTTGACGTGGTGGTAGTAATCGCTACGAAATGGTTATCGGTAAGTTCGGAGATCAGGGTATCTTCTTCTGCCAACAAAAGCGACCCAATGGCAATATCATCTATCAGTTGGTTGCGTTCATCCACTACATAAAGATGGTTCATGGTCTCCATCTTTTTACCGACTTTTTTAATTTGCTGCAGACAGCGTTTCACCGTCCACTCTTTCCTGATTTGGATATAATAAGGCGTCATCAAACGCGCAATGGAATCGGAATCGTAACCCAATAATTTCAGGGCAATGCGTCTTTCCTGCGGGTTTAGATGGTTAATGGAATATTTAATTAATTCATCAGGGAAATCCTCGAAAAGCGCGGTACGGTCATCGGGTGTCATCGCGTTCAGGATTTCAGAAACTTCCTCACTGCCGATACTACGGATGGTTTCTTCCTGAAAATCGGGATCAAGGTGCGAAAAAACTTCTGCTTTGTACTGCTTCGGAACTTTTAGAAATGCCAGTACACGCTCGTTCACATGAAGCTCGCTGAGGGTTTCTGCTATATCTGCGGGATTGAAAATAAGTTCCTGAGTATCCACTGTTTTACATTAATCAATGCAAAAATAACTCAAAAAAACTTAAAATGCCCGACAATAACGCTGCTATAAGGGAATAAAGGGGTCTGCGAACGAGAATTATTTGATCTTGCGAAGGTTTTTACTCATCAGTTTCATAGCACCCTGCGTACCGATTTTTACAGAATTTTCGGCTGAGCCAAGCAGTCTCGCATTCTTTTTATAAGTATCATAATCGGTTTCGGACAGCAGGTTGCCGTGTGCGTCGTACAACTTCATACTCACGACCACCTGATTAGAAAACACATATTTCCCAAAGCCTACTTTAAAATACTTCACGTTCGGGACAACCGCAAATGTCGCGTTGTTGTGGGTACAATATTCCTTTACCGATGGGGTATTTACAGAGTCAAAAGCCATATTGGCATCTACGCGGAGCATATGATAACTTCTGTTGCCCTGCAAACCTTCTGCTAAGGCTGAAAAAAAGGCTGAATACGTCGGTTCTTTAATCTCTTCAATATCCGGGAAAACAGTGGGATTGAAATAAATGATGGTGGGTGTTTTGGAAATTTTTGCAGAATCACTCTTCTGCGCCTGCACAGACTGGCAGCCGGTGATGAATATAAAAGTCCCAAGCGCAAAAGCGAATAAATAGATTTTCTTCATTATAAAAAAGTATTGCAAAAATACAGCCATATTTGCAATTTCCGATGTTAATTTTAAGATTTTTTTAACATCAATATGGAGTTGTTGTTTATTTAGAAAAATATAAGTTGCCGGTTACAGTGTTTTGTTGTAATTTTGCAGCCGTTACATAATAATCATTAAATAATATTGGAATGTACTTAACTACTGACAAGAAGAAAGAAATCTTCGCAAAACACGGAAAGTCTGATGCAGACACTGGAAGCGCTGAAGGACAAGTTGCCCTTTTCACTTACAGGATCAACCACTTATCTCAACACCTTAAGAAGAACCACAAAGATTACGCCACAGAGCGTTCATTGGTAGCGCTTGTAGGTAAAAGAAAAGCCCTACTAGACTATCTGAAGAAAAAAGATATTACAAGATACAGAGCTATTATTGCTGAATTAGGTCTTAGAAAATAATCTTAAGTTCTTAAAAATTAAAGCAATCCTTCGGGATTGCTTTTTTGTTTGCAAAAAGTTAATAATAAAGCTCTAACAAGGCTTCATAAAACGCTTCTTCCATGATCCCAAATTGTTGCGCCAACAGCTGCATCCCCTGTAGATGTAAAACCGAATCAGGGTGCTGAAGTTTCAGCGGCAAATCTCCCATGGCCGTTATAACTGATACTTCACCGTTCACAACATTGGTCTTCATAGGTGAATAGGGCATTCTTCTAAAGAAATTTTGTATATTCTCTGCCTGTTCAAGCAGGTTTTCGGGAAAAATGAAAACACCGCCGGGGGTGATATTTTGCGCTACTGTATATAATTCGTCCTCTGAAACCTCTGAAGTAAGCAAAACAATATTCGGTTTGAAATCGGCTGCCAATTTCAGTTCTGAAGTTTGCAATACTAAAAAATCACTTCGTGAGTCTGTTTCTGCTGGGTATCCTGAAGTAAAGAAAGCTTCTTTACCATGAAACTTAAGCGTCTGCGAAAGAAGTTCCGTAATTTGGGGGAACGAAGTCGCAATGAAGACCCTTGTTTTAACCGATGTATCCGGATTTGTTCCAAATGAAGTCATTATTTAGCGGAATTCTGGTTGATATTAGCATCAGTGATTTGCCGGAAAACACTTACTACATTATCCCAACGTTGCTGGTCTTGCACCATGATAAGCGAAGCATCTGATTTACTGGCCGACTCCGAGCCTTTTTTCACGTTGATGGAGGTGGCTATATGGTCGTATAGCTTTTTATAATCTTCCTGAATCATGCGGAAGTTATTTTGCTTCAGCACAGTTTCAATCTTTTGCAGGTCTTCTGGCGTTAACTTAAAGTCTTTTTTCACCTTCTTGCCTTGTCCTTCGTAAGAATAATGTGCGTTTCTGCCTTTAATAAGCAGGTTTTCGTATATCGGTTGCACACCGCCGCTGCGCGAGTAACTGTAATCGAAATCAGTATATTTCTTTTGCGAATTGCATGCGGTAAGCACTACAAAAATACATAATGCAATAAATCTTTTCATTCGGGGATTTTTGATGATTCTAGGGTAATGTATCTTCAGATTTCTGGGCTTTAAGTTCCTGGTCGTAATCGTGCAGGAGGTTGAACTCTTCTGTCTGTTCTATGGCGACCATTATTTTATTGAGGATGGTTTGGGCGTCGTCATTATCGTAATCAATATCCAGTGGCTTCTTAAATTCCATGGTTGGCTTCACCCCGGTTACCTTTACACGCAGACCTTTTTTATCGAAAGCCCTGCGGAAACCGTTAATTTTAATAGGAATCACAATCGGGCGCTGATTTTTCACCAGTTTAGCAGTCCCTTTCCTGCCCTGTGCAAAAGCGGAAGTTGTGCCTTGGGGAAAGGTGATCACCCAGCCGTTATCAAGTGCTTTCATGATGTTTTCCACTTCTGTAAGATCCACCAGACGGTTGACATTGGCTCCTTCAGAACGCCAAGTCCTTTTTACCGTAACAGCACCAGCCAACTTGAATATTTTGGTCATCAATCCCTTATTCATGGTTTCCTCGGCGGCTACATAATAAAAATCTACCTTCGGATTCAGCAGATATACCGGGTTTTTAATGGTATTCAGATAACCATTGTTCACCGCGCAAAACGCGTGATACATCGCCGCCACGTCAGCAAAATAAGTCTGATGGTTCGAGACAAACAGCACGTTGGAGTCTGGCAGATCCACGAGATTTTCCGCGCCGGAGATTTTCAGTTTGTTGAAGCCGTTGAACCTTCTGTAAGATACGATCCCGAGCACAAAAATAATAATCCGCTTCAGGAAATAAAGGTTGCCAAACGCATCGGTGAAAATATTTTTCTTCGCCATTATCATTAAAACATAAGTTGCGAATTTACAATTTTTTCATCACATTACTGAACTCATTCAGGATCATCGAAGTGGCTCCCCAGATCAGATAACCATTGAAATCAATCACCGGAACCTCCACACCCCGCGAGCTTGGCAGCACTTTCAGCACAGGCTCGGTCGTAAGATCCAGGATTGATGAGACCGGAAATTCTATCAGTTCCACAGCCTCGGATTCCTGCAGCACAAATGCCGGATTCTTTTTGGTATATGAAATAAACGGACGTACATAAAAGTTGCTTGGCGGTATGTACATGGGCGACATTTCGCGAATGATACGGATGTAATGCTCTTCAAGGCCTAATTCTTCCGAAGTTTCGCGGCGGGCGGTATCCTGAAAATCCCGGTCGGTTGGCTCGTGCTTGCCGCCGGGCAAAGAGATTTGGCCACTGTGCCGGTCGCGCTCATTGGTACTTCTCACGATTAACGGGAAATACCATTCGTCATCTTTCAGGTAAAGCAGGATGTTTACCGCAGCGAATTTGGGGTTTTTAGCAAGAATTTCATCGTAAGACAGCACTGGGCGGTAGGGTGGCGAATAGATGGCGTGCGCGTTTTCACCCTCCAGTTCTGCCTGCTGAATTTTTTTTATTAAATCTCTGCCATGCATTTCCATACCTCAAATGTAAGAAATGGCAGATGGATAATGTTTTAAAGGAACGTTAAATTTAAAATCAACTTTTTGCCGTTGTAGGAAAATAAAAACCCCCGACTTTGATGCCGGGAGTAGCTGTTTGACTGTAAGAAGGTGTGTTGAACATTTTTTAGTTAGAATAACTCATCAGTTCCTCTTTGTTGGCATTGATGATTTTATACTCCAGATATTTAAAGGAGTCGCGGGGTATGATGGTCACCCACTTTTTGTATCGCATGTACCATTTGGTTTGGATACTCATAATTCCTTTGGTTAGATAGGCTTCCACAAAAGGATGTACGTGGAGGAAGATTTTGCCTTTTTCTTTTTGAATGATGGAGCGCAGCATTTCTTCCATTCTTTCAACCACTACAATCGGGGCCAGGATTTCCCCGTCCGCGTTGGGGTTTTCTTCTTTTGTTTCTATCTGCTTTTCGGGGCGTGTACGCTGGCGCGTCATCTGTATAAGCCCGAATTTGCTTGGTGGCAGAATCTTGTGACGGGCCTTGTCGCGGCTCATTTCTTTTTTTAGATGTTCATACAGCTCGCGGCGGTGATCCGGATTCACCATATCAATAAAATCGACTACAATAATGCCTCCCATGTCGCGTAAACGCAGTTGGCGTGCAATTTCGGTCGCTGCCATCTTGTTCACATGCAGGGCGTGCTCTTTACTGGCAGTACCGCCGGAGGTAATATTGTTGCCCGAGTTTACATCTACCACATGCAGCGCCTCTGTATGTTCAATCACCAGATAAGCACCTTTGGAACCGGGGATGTTGACGTGTTTACCGAAACTCTGTTTCAGTTGTTTTTCAACATTATAATATTCCATCAAAGGGATCGGCTTGTCGTAAAACTGAACAATATTTTTACGCTCAGGGGCAATAACTTCCAGATAAGCACGCATATCGCTTACCATCTGCTCATCATCACAAATGATGGAAACAAAATCTGCATTAAAATTATCGCGCAGGATGGCCGAGGCTTTATCTTCCTCGCTTAGGACGCGGCTGGGTACTTTGTTTTTCTGAAGATTTTTGAAGGCGGTTTCCCATTTCTGCACAAGCTGATTCATGTCGTTATGCAGTTCCGCGACTTTTTTACCTTCGGCAACCGTACGGATGATTACCCCGAAACCTTCAGGCTTAATGCTTTCGATAAGGGTGCGCAGGCGTTCGCGCTCTTCGGCGCTGCCTATTTTTTTGGATATGGAGACGCTTTTATCGAAAGGGATGAGTACTAGGAAGCGCCCGGTAAGGGAGATCTGCGTGGAAATCCGTGGTCCTTTGGTAGAAATTGGCTCTTTGGTGATTTGCAGAATTACACTGTCGTCCTTGGCCACCACTTTGTCTATCAGTCCGTTTTTATTTATTTCAGGCTGAATTTCAAAATTCTTGAGGGACGAAGAGCTTTGCTTTTTCGATACGGTGTCTTTCAGAAATTTCTTATACGTCAGGAACTGCGGTCCCAGATCCTGATAATGCAGAAAGGCATCTTTTTCATAGCCAATGCTTACGAAGGCTGCATTAAGGTTCGGCGCGAGCTTCTTAACCCGCCCAATGAATAAATCGCCCACCACAAAATCGCTTTTATCTTCCTGCTCATGTAGCTCGAAGAGGCGGCCGTCTTCCAGCAGCGCTATTTTCGAGCTTTCATCTTCATGTGAAATAATTAATTCTTTCTTCATTGTGTACTAAGGGGATTAACTGATTTTTGCAGAGATAGCCACTATTTGTAGGTGTTCGCAGGTCTTTTTTAAAATCATAGGATGTCGTACTTATAAAATAAGATCGTTTGCTACTGCGCTTTACGCTAAAAACAAAAAACAGAGCGCGATGCTCTTGTTGTAGTTTTATAACGGCAGTTATAGGTCTTGGTTAAAACAAAAATATAGTCGGTGAAATTTATGAAATATAAAAACACCAACTATATTGTTATATGGTAAATCGTGAACAGATTATTTTTTCTTATGTCTGTTCGCTCTTCTTCTTTTTTTTCTTTTGTGAGTAGCAACCTTGTGTCTTTTTCTTTTTTTTCCGCTTGGCATAATTTAAAAATTTTTGATTTGTTACTTATATTTTCTTTGAGTTTATTATTTTACCGCTACTTTGGTTTTTACTTTCTCTACAAAAGTTTTTGATGGTTTAAAAGCCGGAATATTGTGAGCCGGGATTTCAATTGCTGTGTTCTTAGAAATATTTCTTCCCGTTTTTGCAGCCCTAGTTTTGATGATGAATGAGCCAAAGCCTCTTAAATAAACATTGTCGCCATTATACATTGAAGTTCTGATCTCCTGCATGAATGCCTCTACAACCTTCTGAGTTTCATTCTTTTCAGTCCCCAATTTATTCGAGATGGTACTCACCAATTCTGCCTTTGTCATTTCCTTTATTTATTTATATTTTTGGTGTGCAAATATAACAACATTTTTTGACAAGTAAAAAACAAAATGCTGATTTTCTTCACGTTGGTGAGAAACTCTTGGCCTGGTACGGCCTGCATGGCAGGGACCTCCCGTTTCGGCAAACCCGTGATCCTTATAAAATATGGATCTGCGAAATCATCTTCCAACAAACCCGTATTGAACAGGGTTTACAGCATTACCGCAATTTCATAGCACGCTTCCCGAATGTACAAACCCTGGCTGCCGCCCCCACTGATGAGGTATTATTATACTGGAAAGGACTTGGTTATTACTCCCGTGCGCTGAATCTTCATAAGGCAGCCCAGCAAATACTGGAACAGCATAAAGGAGAGTTCCCACAAAATTATGATGAGATCCTGGCACTTAAAGGCGTTGGCAAATACACGGCCGCTGCCATATCCAGCATTTGCTTCGGCGCGCATATCCCCGCGGTGGACGGTAATTTCTACAGGGTTTTGTCGCGTGTATTTGCTGATGGTTTTGATATTTCAAGTTCCAGTGCTTTTGGGTATTTCTCGTCATTGGCTTTAAGGATGATGCCTGAAGGTAAAGGTGGTACTTTCAATGAAGCCATGATGGATTTAGGTTCTGCCATCTGCCGCCCACGGAACCCACTTTGCATAGATTGTCCTTTAAATAAGGAATGTCTGGCTTTCCAAACCGGCAAAGTACAAGATTATCCTGTGAAAACGAAGAAACAGAAAGTGCAGGATTTTACACTCAGTTATTATTTTGTGACCGCTGACGAAAAGTTCCTCATCAGACAGCGTGGCGAAGATGACATCTGGAAGAAATTGTATGAATTCCCCAATACAACACCCGAAGAACTGAAGAAGTACATTACCACAGAAAACAAATCTCTTCATAAATTAACGCATAGAAATTTAACGATACATATATATAAAGTAGAACTTCCGGAAACCACCATACTGACGGAACTAGCGCAGAAAGAAAACTTCATTGTTTCTACCTTGGCCGAAGCTGCGATGAAGTCTTTCCCGAAACCGCTCGAAAATTATTTGAATGACCTGGGGGATTATTTTTAACATTTCCACATCCAAACACTCTAACAGACAACAGTTTAAAACCCAAAAACTGTTATTCACGGGTTTAGGAATCCTGTAGAATTAAATGATTGATACCTAAAAAACCTCGGATTCCTAAATCTTCTTTTCCAAACCCTTTTTTTTACAGAAAACACCATTGTTTTCGCCTGTAACACAGGATAAATATCTCGAATCAAATTTGTATTTTTGCGGCATGTTTAAAAAACTCATTTTCACTTTTTTAGGATTTGGCATGTTATCATGTGGTGAAGAGCCACAGCCCAAACCTACGGGTGAACTTCGGTTAGAGTATCCGGCGGCTAAGTATGTAAAATATACATCCCCCTGCGGATTTACATTTGAGCATTCAGCCTTTGCAGAGATCATCAACGCGAAAAACAACTGTTGGTATTACATTAATTATCCGGAAATGAACGCGCGTGTCTTCATCACCTATTTCCCGATAAAAAATGATTTTGCCTTACACGTAAAAGAATCGGAAAAAATGGTGTATGAACATACCATCAAAGCCAGCTCCATCGACACCAAATCTTTCAGCTATCCGGGGCGGCAGGTTTTCGGCAACTTTTACGAACTTCAGGGGCCAACCGCTTCTAACCTACAGTTTTTCGTGACAGATTCCACCCGGCATTATGTCACCGCCAACCTCTACTTCAACTCCCGGCCAAAGCCCGACTCGCTGAAGCCTGCGGTAGAATACATAAAAAAAGATTTGCTTCATTTAATTGATACTTTCGAGTGGAAGCAATAATCCTTCAAATACATTTTAAATAAATAAAACCTTATCAATGAAACTTTTAGTTGTTGGTTCTGTCGCATTCGACGCCATTGAGACTCCTTTCGGAAAAACAGATAAAATATTAGGCGGAGCCGCTACCTATATTGGCATCGCGGCTTCCATCCTTAATGTAAAATCCGGCATCGTATCGGTAGTAGGCGGCGATTTCCCACAGGAAGACCTTAACAAGCTTACCCACAGAGGCGTGAATGTGGAAGGTATTGAAATAGTGAAAGACGGTAAAACGTTTTTCTGGAGTGGCCGTTACCATAACGACCTCAACTCCCGCGATACCTTGGTGACAGAAGTGAACGTGCTGGAGAATTTCGAGCCGAAGATACCAGACTCCATGCAGGATGCCGAAATCCTGATGTTAGGCAACCTGCACCCCGGTGTTCAGCTTTCCGTACTCGAAAAGATGAATAACCGCCCGAAACTGGTCATCCTCGACACTATGAATTTCTGGATGGACACTGCGTGGGACATCCTGCTTGAAATGATTGCTAAAACCGACGTCATCACCATCAACGATGAGGAAGCACGGCAGCTTTCAGGCGAATACTCTTTAATCAAGGCAGCCAAAAAAATTCATGCGATGGGCCCAAAATACGTCATCATTAAAAAAGGCGAACACGGCGCACTGCTCTTCCATGCGGGTAAAGTATTTGCCATTCCGGCGTTACTGCTTGAAGAAGTTTTCGACCCAACGGGCGCGGGCGATACTTTCGCTGGCGGGTTTGCATCTTATCTGGCTAAAAAAGGAGATTTCAGCTTTGAAACTATGAAATCAGCATTAATCATTGGGTCGGCCATGGCATCATTTACTGTTGAGAAATTCGGGACCGAGCGCCTTCAGCAGGTAACAGAGGCAGAGATGAATGCCCGAATTCAGGAATTTAAAGAACTTACTTCATTTGAAGTTGAAGTGTAACTTTTTCGACCTTCTTCCAACAAAATTTAGACACAGATTTCTTCCATGAGAAAAACACTTTCCACTATAGCGCTTTTGGGCATAGCCATGCTTCAGGCACAATACATGGCGATTGGTAAAGACAGTATTTCGCTGGCCGATTTTAAAAAAGAATACCAATACGGATTACAGCACAACGGGATAGCGAAAACCCTGCGTGCTACGAAAGATTTTATCTTGCTGCAGCAGTTTGCGGCCGATAAAAAAGCAGATACCATCGCCTCTTTCCGTGAAAAAATGATGGAAAAAGAGGCTGATCTTCGCGAGCAGCACTTCTATCCCAAAGCAGTGGTGGATCCTGTCCTCAATGATTTCATGAAGGATAACCTCACGGAAAAAGAAGTCCAGATTTTTCTCGTGCAAAAAACACAGGGCGATAAAAATAACTATCTGCAGGTTTACAATGAGGTGAGAAATGGTAAGTTAACCATGGAAGAAGCACTGTCGAAATACACAAAGAACAGCGCAAAACCCCTGTTTATAAAACCTGGTAGTATAGACAGCAATCTTTACCAGGAACTAAAATCGCTTGCACCAAACAGCTACACAAAGCTTATTGACAAACCCGGTTATGTTGCCTTTGCCAAAGTATTAAGCTCCAGACCAAGTTTGGGATATATCGTGTTCGGTACCATTTCCTATCCGAATGATGCCAATGCCGAAACCACGAAAAATAAGATCTACACCGACTTAAAAGCAGGGAAACCTTTCCAGGAAATAGCAAAAACCTATGGTGCCAACGAGCACGAGAAGGAAAACGGCGGCATCGTGATGGGTTCTCCTACCCTGCCTGCTGAAGTCTACACGCTTTTCAAAGGGCAGAAGAAAGACTACTACACGTCCGAGCCCATACTTTTTGGTGACAGCTATTTTGTATTTCATATTTACAACATCGAGCCGTATATACTTACGGAAGCAAACCGAGACTTTTTCCTGCGAGAGCTCAGCGCATCACTGTATAACGAAAACCTACAGGACAAGATGCTGGCCTACGTAAAATCTGACCCTACCTACAAAGAATATCCCGAGTTTCAGCAAGCGAAGAAATCTTATCAGAATTTTGAAGCGGCAAAAGGCACTACAACGCTATATCAGTACCGCAACCGTAAAATAACGGCGAACGACATTCGGCAGCTTATCGGTGATAAAAAAACCGAGGCCTCAAAACTTTCACCTGCGCTTTGGGATGAAGCTTTAACAGGTCTTCAGACAAAACATCTGATGAGTTTTTACAGCGAAGATTTTACAAACCAGCCACAGATCAGAAAAGAACTCAATGAGTTTAAAAAAGTGCTTTTCTCGGATTATGTATTCTCAAAATACCTGAATGAAGAAATTGCGAAACATCCGGAATGGCTTAGCGAACAATATCAGAACAACAAGTCTAAATATCAGTGGGGGAAACGTGCTCAGGGGCGTGTAGCCATTATTGCGGATGACAAACTTGCCGGCAACATCAGAAAGGAAATGAAAAGCCCGAAGAACTGGGAAGCGCTATCTGCCAAATATTATGGCAAAATGAACGAGCAGAAACAGATCCTGGTACATTTTGAACAAGGCGAAATGAGCGAAGATGCAGATATTTTCACCAAATACAAAGTACCCTTCGCACCCGGCGTACACCAAACGAAGATGGAACAGCGTACGCTGCTGATCGCCATTGATAACTTGCTGCCTCCTACCCAAATGACGGAAAAAGAAGCTGCCGCGATGCTGAAAGACGCCGTAACAGAACAGAAACTCCGCGAGATCATCGCACTGCAGGAAGCCAAAACATCCATCGTAATCGAACCACAGTTCATGGCCGATCTCGAAAAGAACTTTAAGAAATAATTATAATAAAATATGCAGCTTATATCACCCAGAATGATAATTTTGCAAATCGTTAAAAAACAGATAATGAACAAGCACCTGAAATTCGCACTTCTTACCACGTTTATTTTTACCCTATTTGGTCTGAAAATGAATGCCCAGCTAAAATCCGGCGATCTGGTTGACGGGATTGCCGTGGTAGTAGGTGATGAAATTATTTTGGAGTCAGATATTGAAGAACAGGCCAATTATGCGCAACAGCAAGGAGCCAGCGTGGCAGACCGCTGCGAATTTGTAGAAAGCATCATTAACAATAAACTCCTCATCTACGAAGCTAAAAGAGATACACTGATTGAAAACCGCTCTGCTGCCATTAAAGAAAATGCCACCCAGAAATACAATCAGATCCTAAGCCAGTTTCCGGATGAAAAAACAATGCTTTCTTCCTATAAATTCCGTACATCTTACGAGATGAGGAATGCCATCGAAAAAATAGATACTGACAACTATTACGGACAGATGAAGTACGGCAGAATTACCGAAAAAGCCGATGTTACTCCCAATGAAGTGACCGATTTTTTCAACATCTACCGCTATCAGTTACCCGAAGTAAAGGACGAGGTTAGCCTTTCGCAGATCACCATGTATCCGAAACTCACCGATGCGCACAAGGCGGAAATCATTGCACGTCTAAACAAGATAAAACAAGACATCCTCGCCGGCGAATCCTTTGAAAGTCAGGCACGTATCTATTCCGAAGACCCCGGCTCCGCAGCAAATGGCGGTTTATATACCAATATAGGTCGCGGTAAAATGGTGAAACCCTTCGAAGCCGCTGCCCTGAACCTTCAGGAAGGCGAACTTTCAGAACCTGTAGAATCAGAATTCGGTTACCACCTGATTCAGCTCGTCAAGAAAAGCGGTAAGATGTACGATGCCCGCCACATCCTTCTGAAAGCGGAACCAAACGCAGACGAGATCGCGACCGCCCGTAAAGAACTCGACAGCATCCGAACGCTGATCATGGATGGTAAACTCACTTTCAAAGAAGCTGCTTTCCGGTTTTCTGATGACAAACAGACGAAATTCAACGCCGGAATCCTTACCGCTGAAGATGGTACCGACCGTATCGAAAAACTAGATCTTCCGCCAACTATTTCTTACCAAATAGCAGGTTTGAATAAAGGTGATATTACCGATGTCTTTCAGGACACCACACGCGACCGAAAAGTGGTAAGCATCGTAAAGGTAGATGATGTAATTGCGGCACACCGTTTAGACATTACCACCGATTATGACCGCATCAAGCAACTCGCCCTCAACAAAAAGAAAAACGAAATGGTAGAGCAATGGGTAAAGGAAAAACTACCCAACGTCTTTATCTCGATCAATGATCGTTATAAGACCTGCACCTTCAAAACCGACTGGCGAAAAACAACCGCCACCAACTAAAATATAAATCTCTGCCTCGGCGGAGATTTTTTGTATCATTGCGAGTGCAACGCATCATTGCGAGCGCAGCGAAGCAACCTCTAACAACCGTCATTGCGAGCGCAGCGAAGCAACCCCCAACAACCACGCAAATCTTCCTTGCGAGCGCAGCGAAGCAATCCCTACAACCACATCCCGAAATTTCCTTCACTTTTTCCTTGCCTCTCGCTTCTTGAATCTCGCCTCTCGACTCTTGAATCTCGCCTCTTGCCTCTCGCCTCTTTTTCCTTATCTTTACCCCATGACCAATCCCATCACCCAACTCTTCGAAATCAAATACCCCATCATCCAGGGCGGCATGATCTGGCATTCCGGCTGGCGGCTCGCCTCGGCGGTTTCCAATAGCGGAGGCCTTGGACTCATCGGTGCCGGCAGCATGTACCCGGACATCCTGCGCGAGAACATCCGCAAATGCAAAGCCGCCACAGACAAACCATTTGGCGTCAACATCCCGATGCTATACCCGAATCTGGAGGAAATAATTAAGATAATCCTTGAAGAAGACGTAAAGATCGTTTTCACTTCCGCCGGAAACCCAAAGACCTACACCCAAGCCCTTCAGAAAGAAGGCCTCAAAGTAGCGCACGTGGTATCTTCCACCAAGTTTGCCATCAAATGCGAAGATGCGGGCGTTGACGCTATTGTTGCCGAAGGCTTCGAAGCCGGCGGACACAACGGCCGCGACGAAACCACCACCCTCTGCCTGATCCCCAACGTGAAGAAACACATCTCCAAACCGCTGATCGCCGCGGGCGGCATCGCGCTCGGTTCGCAGATGAAAGCCGCGATGATTCTGGGTGCCGACGGCGTTCAGATCGGTTCGCGTTTCGCCGCCACCGAAGAAGCAAGTTCACACACCGACTGGAAAAACAAAGTCATATCCCTCAACGAAGGCGACACGCAGCTTACGCTTAAAGAACTCGCGCCCGTAAGACTCGTAAAGAACAAGTTCTTCCACGACCTTGAAAAGCTTTATGAAACAGGCCGTGATGCCGAAGCTCTAAAACAAACGCTCGGCCGTGCGCGCGCAAAACGCGGAATGTTTGAAGGTGATCTGGAGGAAGGCGAACTCGAGATTGGGCAGGTTTCGGCTTTAATTGACGAAATACTGCCGGTAGAAAAAGTCTTTGAAAATCTGCTGAAAGAATACCGCGAAGCCACAAGCTTCGATATTTAAAAAGAAATTCCGTCCCATTAAAACTGAGACGGAATTTCTTTTATGCATGCGCGTTTTGCGCCATTGCCTTATCCTGAGTTTTCTTAGCTCTTTTCGCTTCGTATTTTTTCATCACATAACCGATAGCGATGGGCGCTACCCACATCAGGACCTTTCTTAAAAGTGTAGGATTCATAATAATTTATTTTCCGGTAAGGTTTCAAGAATTAAGCCAAACACCCTTGCGCCGTTACCCCTTATCTGCCAGCGCCTCACCTTCAAAAGCGATTCCGTCCCAGCCAGATTGCATAAAGTTGCGGATGTTCTGGTGGTCTGTACCCTCAGGATTTTTCAGCACATCTGTCCGGTAGAAATCCCCGAACAGCGCCAGCGTTTCCTCTTCGTTAAGCCCTTTCAGCTTTGCAAAAGAGAAAACCTTGCACGAACCGTTATTTTCGCCCGCTTCATTCAACACATTTCCGTTCGTGAATTTTGTGGGTGTGAAATGGTAATGTTGGTCGATGTAGGCGATCACTTCTTTAAAGTCTATGGTTTCCGGTGAGGTTTTTAGTTGGGTTAAAATCATGTCGTTTAATTAAATTGAGTTCTGAAAGATCGAAATTTTTTAAGAGAAAAAAAATGACATTCGTAAGGGCGTTGATTATTTATTACGAAACTTGCTTATATTTGAGTGTGTACTAAAACAATATTCATAACAGAGATTCTAGATTATAGCATAAATTCACCACGATGATAGAAATACCAAAGTTCCACGAAACATTTATACCAATTCTAAAAATTCTCGAAAATGGAGAAACATTGAATACCCGTGAATTATACCAACTAGTAACTGATAAATTTTATTCCAGCTTATCTCAAGATCAATTAGAACAAAAAACGAAGAGCGGCGAAATATTAATTATTAATAGAATTGCCTGGGGTAAATCTTATCTGAAAAAAGGTGGTTTTATAGAATTTCCAAAGCGCGGGATGGTTCGTATTACTGCAAAAGGCTTGGCTAACATTAATAAATCACTCTCATTAAGTGACATTGAGAACTCAAGTGGTTTTTTCGAATTCTATAATGAGGGAAACAACAATGTAGATCGCACTCTAAACAAGATTGTTAACTCTTCACCACAGGATTTAATTGATGAAGGTTTCGATCAAATTGAAAAACAAGTAAAGGATGAATTACTTGATAAATTAAAATCAATTGATCCCTTTTATTTCGAAAAAGTAATTCTTATTCTATTGAAGAAAATGGGATATGGAGATTTCATTGAAACCTCTAAAACTGGTGATGGCGGAATTGACGGAATAATAAATGAAGACAAATTAGGTTTGGATAAGATTTATATTCAAGCCAAGCGATACTGTGAAAATAAAGTAAGAGAAAAAGAAATTCGAAATTTTATTGGGGCTATGAGTGGAGATACTCAAAAAGGTGTTTTTGTGACCACTTCGTCTTTTGATAGTGCTGCAATAAAAAAAGCAGGTGATGCTCATCACACTATAATACTTATCGATGGAATAAAATTAGTGGACCTGATGCATCAATATAATGTTGGTTTACAAATAAAAGCAACTTATGAGATTAAGGAGCTTGATATGGATTTCTTTGAGGAGGGTTAAGATAAATTTGGTGACTTATGGCAAATAGATGGCGCATACCAATAGAAGTTGAAAAGTATGTTTTAGAACGAGATTCTACTTGTGTCTATTGTGGTATAGAATTTTCCAATGACAACCGGAAAACAAAAGCTTCTTGGGAACATATTGTCAATGATATCCGAATGAATGGAACTGATAATATTGCTCTTTGTTGTATGGCCTGCAACGCAAGTAAAGGTGCAAAACTTTTATCAATATGGTTAGACGGAAATTACTGTAAGAATAAAAACATTACTTCAGAAACCGTAGCAAACGTTGTTAAAGAAGCTATTACCAACCCACCAAAACTAATTGAATAAAATCCGCACTCTCTGAAGTCCACACTTCAGAGTTATTTTTCAGTGACTAAATCCTCCCGCTACTCTAATAAATCATTCCGCAAGTGCAGAAAACGGTTCCGCACATGCAGGAAATGCTTCCGCAAGTGCAGGAAATGCTTCCGCGACGGTTAGAAATCATTCCGCAAGTGTTAGAAATGGTTCCGCAACTACAGGAAATGATAAAACAATATTGCGGAATGATTTCCGTAATTGATAATTTGTTTATTTCACTATTTGTTTGTTATATTTACAATTAAATACAAATTAAGATGGAAAATCCTGAAAATAAAAATCCGAAAAGCGGTAAATCTCCGAGAAACCAATATGTTTCCGCAGAACAGCTGATCGCAAAAATGAAAGTCGCATTCACCAATGCCAAGCAGCCTGAAATATTTGCCGGGTTGGCCACTGTAGGCATCACTGAAACGCAACTGGATAGTTACCTTACAGAAATTACCAATCTGGAACAACTTAACCAGCGACAAATCCAGGAATATGGCGAGCAGTATGCTGCGACTGATATATTTAACCAAAAGAAAGAGGCGATTAACGCTACCTATACCCGCCACCGCAATCTGGCAAAAATCATCTTTAAGGGCGACCGACAGGCCAACACCACGCTGGGAATTGATGATGGGCGTAAGCAGGCGTATGCGGCGTGGTACCAGCAGGTAAATAATTTTTATTCTCAAATTTTAGCTAATCCAGATTTTAAAACAAAGGCCGCCTCGGTGAATATTGACGATGCCGCAATCAGCGCGCAGCAAACGGCGCTGCAGGAAGTTTCTTCCCTGAAGGAATCTCAGAAAAAAGAATTCGGCGAAGCGCAGAAAGCGACGGATATCCGGGATGCCGCACTGGATTCGCTGTACCCAAAATATACGCAACTCGTAGCTTTTGCCAAGGTGCTTTTCCCCGACGACCAGACATTGGAGAAACTGGGTATTATCGTAAAAAGGAAGGGCAATCTTTTGTGAGAAGAGCCAAGAGCCGAGAGTCGAGAGCCAAGATGAAAGTAAAAGAAAAGAATTGCTCGCATCTTTCAGTGACGATAACCGGACAACCTAAAGATTTCACCATGGCCTACACCCGAATTCTGTATCACCTCGTTTTCCGCACCAAATCAAGCGGAAAAACAATTCCGCTTGCTCACGCGCCGGAACTATACCGCTACATCTGGGGTATTCTAAAAAACAAAAATTGCCTTCTGTACCGCATCAACGGGATGGAAGAACACGTGCATATTCTGTTTGACCTGCATCCGTCTGTCGCCTTGGCGGGTTTGGTGAAAGATATTAAAGTAGCTTCTTCAAAATGGATGAAACAGTCCGGACTTTTCCCCGATTTTATCGGTTGGGGCATTAAGTATTGTGCGTTCAGCTACTCCATCCGGGAGAAGGATATGCTGATCAACTACATCAAAAATCAACAGGCTCACCACCGAAACGAAACTTTCCAGGAAGAAATTCACCGTTTGTGGAAGGAAGCGGAAATCGAGGATGACATCAAATGGTTTTGGGTGGATAGCTGATTGCATGTTCGACTCCTACGGAGTCGGAGTGGGTCAGATGTTGGAGTGCGGGCACGTGGGGCGCTAAACCCCCGAACTGCGTTCGAGGATATGCAGGTTCGACTCCTATGGAGTCGGGGTTGGTGTGAGTGGGAGTCCGGCCGCACGTGGGCGCGTAGTACCCGCACGGCGCTTCGCTTGTGCGGGGTTATGCGAAGTGAACTCCTACGGAGTTCGGGGAGGGTGCGTGACTGACGGCATGTCGTGACTCCGAAGGAGTCGAATGTGCATAGCCTCGAATGCAATTCGGGGTTACGGGTTCGAATTCGGGTTCCGGGATTCGTGTTCGATTTCGTGTTCGGATTCGTGTTCGGATTCGCGGTTGAGGGACACAAAAAAACCACCCCAAATCGAGGTGGTTCCGTATTTATATACATTCAGAATTAAAATCCTTCCGGCTTCACATCATCTGTATTTTCGCTTTCGTTCAGTGGCTTGAAGGTGTCTTCGCCCGCTGGTTTCTCGGTTTGGCGGCCACTGTGCTGCGGTCTGTCGTTGCCACCGCGGTGGTTGCCGCCGTGTCTTCTATCGCCACCGTCTCTGCGGTCATCTCTTCTGTCGTTTCTTGGGCCGCGGTTTTCGCGCTGATCGCCTTCACCTTCTTTACGTTCCGGTCTTGGAGGTCTTTCCAACAAAACTTTTCTTGAGAGTTTCATCTTCTTACGGTCATCGTAACCCATGAATTTCACTTCCACCATGTCGCCTTCTTTGTAAGGAACTTTGTCAAGTCTTGCCCACTCGATTTCGGAGATGTGAAGAAGACCTTCAGTACCTTTCGCAATCGCTACGAACGCACCGAAATCCATTACTTTCACCACTTTACCGTTGTAAACTTCTCCGATCACAGGTACAAAAGTAATTTCGTTGATGGCAGCGATGGTCGCATTGATGTTCTCTCTGCTCACGCCAGAAATCTCAATTCTACCGATCTCGCCGATTTCTTCGATGGCGATAACGGTATCAAAATCTTTCTGCATCTGCTGAATGATCTTTCCGCCAGGCCCGATCACTGCACCGATGAATTCCTTAGGAATCTCCAGTACTTCCATTTTCGGAGCGTGTGATTTCACATCAGTGCGAGGCGCATCGATTGTTTTTAACATTTCACCAAGGATATGAAGACGGCCTTCTCTCGCTTGTTTCAATGCAGTTTCCATGATGTCCATAGAAAGTCCCTGGATTTTGATGTCCATCTGGCAAGCCGTGATTCCGTCTGCCGTGCCGGTTACTTTAAAGTCCATATCACCCAGGTGATCTTCGTCTCCTAAAATATCTGAAAGTACGGTGAATTTACCTGATTCCGGGTCAGTTACCAATCCCATGGCGATACCTGACACCGGTTTCGTAATCTGTACACCTGCGTCCATCAAAGCCAATGTTCCGGCGCAAACCGTTGCCATTGAAGATGAACCGTTGGATTCCAGGATATCTGAAACGATACGGATGGTATAAGGGTTTTCTGCAGGAATAATTCTTGAAAGCGCACGCTGCGCCAGGTTTCCGTGACCAACTTCTCTTCTTGAGGTTCCTCTTAAAGGTCTAGCCTCACCTGTGGAGAATGGCGGGAAATTATAGTGAAGGAAAAATTTCTCGTCGTAATTGATGGCTACTGAATCTACCATGTTGGCATCTTTAACAGAACCTAAAGTTACGGCTGTTAAAGACTGAGTTTCCCCTCTGGTAAATACCGCCGAACCGTGAGCACCCGGCAAATAATCGATCTCTGACCAGATCGGACGGATGGTTTCCGGTGAACGGCCATCCAAACGGATTTTGTCGTTTAGAATCATCTGGCGCATCGCTTCTTTCTCCACATCGTGAAAGTAGATTTTTGCGAATGGCTTCACTGTCTCTAATTCTTCTTCTGAATATTGAGCTAAAAATTCCTCAAGAACTGCCTTGAAGTTTTCGTGTCTTTCTTCTTTTGCTGAAGGTGTTTTCGCAACCTGATATACTTTATCGAAAGTTTCTTTCCACACTTTATCACGAATCTCTTCGTCGTGTGTTTCGTGGCTGTATTCTCTTTTCGGTAAAGATTTGCCTACTCTTTCCGCAAGTCTTTCCTGAGCTTCAACTTGAACTTTAATCTCTTCGTGAGCGAATTTAATGGCTTCGATCATTTCCTCTTCTGTGATCTCGTCCATCACACCTTCTACCATTACGATAGAGTCTTTGGTAGCACCTACAAGGATATTAAGATCTGCTCTGTCTAAATTTTCTCTGCTTGGGTTTACCACCAACTGTCCGTCGATTCTGGCGACAGTAACCTCAGACATTGGGCCGTTGAAAGGGATATCGGTAATCGCGATCGCTGCTGAAGCGGCTAAACCAGCCAGTGCTTCGGGCATCACTTCTTTGTCATAAGAGATCAGGGAAATCATCACCTGCACCTCTGCATGGAAGTCCTCCGGGAAAAGTGGGCGCAATACGCGGTCTACCAATCTCATCGTAAGGATTTCCTCATCAGATGGTCTTGCCTCTCTTCTGAAAAAGTTTCCGGGGATCTTACCTCCGGAATAGAATTTCTCTCTGTAATCTACGGTCAGTGGCAGGAAATCTACCCCGGGATTGGCCTCTTTGTTGGCTACCACGGTTGCCAGAAGCATCGTGCCGCCCATTGTCACTACTACAGATCCGTTGGCCTGTTTTGCCAGCTTCCCTGTTTCGATGGTGATTTCTCGCCCATCTTTTAATTGAATTGTTTCAATAATTGCTTGTGGAGCATTCATAAAAAATCTGTTCGTCTTTGCACTCCGTATTGAGTGCGGTTAATATTTAATCTTTTTAAATTTACGAGGCCAAATATACGGTTTTTGTCGGGAATGCATTTGAGTCATTGGCTTTTCATTAAAAACCGGCTGCTTATTTTGCCTCTTTTATACACTTGAAATTCCTATATCAATAAAGGATAGCCGCAAAACCAAAAAAATCTTATTTTTACTTTAATTAAAAGCTCAGATAATGCGATACCACCACGCGGGGAATATTCCACAGAAAAGACACACCGTTTTTAAATCAGACGAAGGTAAATTCTACTATGAACAGCTGTTCGGCACCGAAGGTTTCCACGGCATTTCGTCATTGCTTTATCACATCCACCGGCCCACGCAGATCAGGTCGATCAGTGAACCAAAAGACGTCACCCCAAAAATCGCAGTCGGGAAAAACGTGACCCCGAGGATGTTCAAAGGTAAGGACGTAGCACCTGAAGACGATTTTCTCGACAGCCGCAAGATCCTGATGCTGAACAACGACCTGAAAATGGGTCTCGCAAAACCCCGCAAATCCACCGATTATTTCTATAAAAACGCCGAGTGTGACGAAATGCTTTTCGTACACGAAGGCAGCGGAATCCTCAAGACGTTTGTCGGGAATCTCGAATTCGCTGTCGGCGATTACCTGATCATTCCGCGCGGCACCATCTACCAGCTTGAACTTTATTCAGAAAACAACGTTTTCCTCGTTTTAGAAAGCCACTCGCCTATTTATACACCGAAGCGGTACCGAAATGAGTTCGGGCAGCTGCTGGAACACTCACCTTTCTGTGAACGCGATGTCATCATGCCCAGCTTTGTTGAACCAAAGGACGAAAAAGGCGATTTTTTGATCAAAGTGAAAAAAGAAAACCTGATCTGGGATTTCGTGTATGCCACACATCCGTTCGATGTGGTGGGTTGGGACGGCTATTTTTATCCGTTTAAATTCAATATTAAGAACTTCGAACCTATAACAGGCCGCGTTCACCTTCCGCCACCGATTCACCAGACCTTCGAAGCGCACAATTTCGTGGTGTGCTCGTTTGTAGCGAGAATGTACGACTACCATCCGCTGGCGGTTCCGGCACCGTACAACCATTCAAACATCGATTCTGATGAAGTCTTGTTCTACACCGAAGGCGATTTCATGAGCCGCAACCATATCGATTTGATGGATTTCACGCTCCATCCGGGCGGCATCGTTCACGGACCTCATCCGGGCGCGATGGAAAGAAGCATCGGCAAAAAATTCACCGAAGAATTTGCCGTGATGGTTGACCCGTTCAGACCATTGAAATTAACGGAGGAAGCCCTGAAGGTAGAAGATCCGACTTATAAAACCTCGTGGCTTGATACGGAAGACAATCATATTGAAGACCGTTGGCAGGAATAAAATCATTAAATTTAAAAATGAAAGCCGCTCCGATTGATTTGGAGGGGCTTTGTTTTTTTTAGTATTAATTAAAGTGGAATCAGCTGCCGGCAAACGGTGTCCCGAAAATTCCGACAGCCAGTTCCGCCCAAACCAAACACAGCACGAACAGAATTGCCAGGCTGAGAATAATCCGGTTACGTCGGCTGCGGACTTTATTAAGGACTAAATGGATAATTCCGGCGGTGCCGAAAACCAAGATACCACCGACAAGGAAGTCAGAGCGTGTCCAGTTCACCTCCGTGGTAAACTGCATCGCGATCAGCGGAAGCAGCAAGAGCAGTGCGGGCACCACATAAATCGCGGTTTTAGTTTGAATTGTTTTCATCATTTAAAATTTTAAATATCAAGAGGTTTT
This sequence comes from Chryseobacterium sp. 6424, assembly GCF_003692615.1. Classification (NCBI taxonomy): domain Bacteria; kingdom Pseudomonadati; phylum Bacteroidota; class Flavobacteriia; order Flavobacteriales; family Weeksellaceae; genus Chryseobacterium; species Chryseobacterium sp. 6424. The sequence continues at coordinate 652,635 of NZ_CP023540.1, read as the reverse complement.
GTAAGACAAAGCAAGTCATTTTTTTAGATACGACTTATATTTTTTTATGATTTTTTTCAAAAATGACTTTCCTCATTATGGGTATGAGCAGAATTAAGTATTTTTGGTGTATAATCAAAGAAAATATTAACTATGGTTCAATACGTAAGCGCTGAGGAAGCGGTATCTTTAATTAAAAGCGGCGACAGGATTTTCTCGCACGGGAGTGCCTGTACGCCGAATCTGTTTATCGATGAGCTGGGCAGACAGGCCAGCCGGCTGCGTGGGGTAGAATTTGTATCCATCACGCAGCAAGGAAATGTCGAAATTGCCAAGCCGCAGTACAAAGACAGTTTCTATATCAATTCACTTTTCGTATCTACGCCCGTTCGCGGTGCGGTAAATTCAGACCAGGGAGATTTCGTCCCTGTTTTTTTGAGCGAAATTCCGCTGTTATTCAAGAAAGGTATCTTACCCATTGATGTGGCAATGGTGACGGTTTCGCCACCAGACCAGCACGGTTACTGTACTTTGGGGACTTCGGTGGATGTTGCGAGAAGCGCTGTGGACACGGCAAAAATCATCATCGCGCAGGTGAATCCACGGATGCCGCGCACGCACGGTGACGGGATGATCCATTACAGCAAGATCACCAAGATGGTGTGGCACGAGGAAGAACTGCTGACGGTAGATTACGGCGCAAAAGTAGGTGAAGAAGAACTCTTGATCGGAAATAACGTGGCACAGCTTATCGATGACCGCGCAACACTTCAGATGGGAATCGGAACCATTCCGGATGCGGTGCTGAAGTGCCTTCACAACCATAAAGACCTGGGAATCCACACCGAGATGATCAGTGACGGCATCGTAGACCTGGTGGCCAATGATGTCATCAATAATAAATACAAAGGCACACACTCTAACCGAACCATTACCAGCTTTGCCTTCGGTACCCGAAAACTTTACGACTATATCGATGATAACCCATCGTTCGCCTTCATGGATGTGGAACATGTGAACTATCCGATAAACATCATGAAGAACAAAAATATGGTCGCGATCAATTCCGCCATCGAGATTGACCTGACAGGTCAGGTTTGCGCAGATTCTATCGGGACTTATCAGTTCAGCGGCATAGGCGGCCAGATGGATTTCATGCGTGGCGCTGCACTTGCAGAAGGCGGAAAACCCATCATCGCGATTTCTTCAAGGACCAAAAAAGGCGTTCCGCGAATTGTACCGTACCTGAAACCGGGAGCCGGCGTAGTGACGACCAGAGGTCATATTCATTACGTTGTAACCGAATTCGGCACCGCTTATCTTTACGGCAAGAGTTTAAGACAAAGAGCCAAAGCGCTGATCGATATTTCACATCCGGATGACCGCGAAATGCTGGAGAAAGCGACTTTTGAAAGATTCAAATGTCTTTAAAACCAACTCAAATCCCGACTCAGTTCGGGATTTTTCATTTAAATATTAAATTAAAATTTAGCTTAAAAAATGACCTCACCAGAATGTAACTTTTCCTCAAACCCAAATTTTTCGTAATTTGGCGTATCAAAAAAACAATAAAAATGTCAACACTCACTTTCGCAGAGAAGATTGCACAGGCAGAAAACTTCTTGCCGATCAACGGTACCGATTATATTGAATTTTATGTCGGGAACGCCAAGCAAGCCGCTCATTTTTACAAAACAGCCTTCGGCTTCCAGTCGGTGGCGTATGCAGGACCGGAAACCGGTGTTCGCGACCGAGCGTCATATGTGGTGCAGCAGGGGAAAATACGTTTGGTTTTAACCTCTGGCCTCCGCTCCGACTCTCCAATCTGTGAACATCAGAAAAAGCATGGTGACGGCGTAAAGGTTCTGGCACTTTGGGTAGATGACGCATATTCCGCCTTTGAAGAAACTACGAAGCGTGGCGCAAGGCCTTACCAGGAGCCGGTTACTTTGACTGATGAATATGGCGAAGTACGGATGTCCGGAATCTATACTTATGGTGAGACCGTACACATGTTCATCGAGAGAAAAAATTATTCCGGTGACTTTATGCCGGGTTACCAGAAATGGGTAAGCGATTATAATCCAACCGAAGTTGGCCTGCTGTATGTAGACCATTGCGTAGGAAACGTAGATTGGGACCGCATGATTCCCACGGTAGAATGGTACGAAAAAGTGATGGGATTTGTGAACATCCTAAGTTTTGATGACAAGCAGATCAATACCGAATATTCCGCGCTGATGTCTAAAGTGATGAGCAACGGTAATGGTTATGCCAAATTCCCAATCAATGAACCTGCCGAAGGAAAGAAAAAATCTCAGGTAGAGGAATATCTTGATTTTTATGAAGGTGAAGGCGTGCAGCACATCGCGGTAGCTACCAAAGACATCATCAAAACAGTGACGGAACTTAAGGCGCGCGGCATCGAATTCCTTCCCGCTCCTCCTGATGCGTATTATGATATGGTGCCAGACCGTGTAGGAAACATCGATGAAGACATCAAAAAACTGGCAGAACTCGGCATCCTTATCGATTGTGATGAAGAAGGCTACCTGCTGCAGATCTTCACCAAACCTGTGGAAGACCGCCCAACACTTTTCTACGAGATCATCGAAAGACACGGTGCACAAAGCTTCGGTGCGGGGAACTTCAAAGCGTTATTCGAGGCTTTAGAGAAAGAACAGGAACGCCGCGGGAATCTTTAAAGAAGACTTGGTGATATTTTTGCTTAATGCCCATCAAATATTTACATCATGAAGAAAATACTTTTGCTGCTGTTGGCCGGCATATCCTATCACGCTCATGCCCAGTACGGTACCGTAAACGCAGTGCTTGAAAGGTTGGAGGAGCGTCATGGCATTAATCAAAACCTCGCGGACGTAAATCTGGATAACGCAAAATTTGTCCTGATAAAAGATTTTGATGGCCATACCGAAAGAAACTTCCTCATCCTGCGTGGTAAAGAAGCTACTTATGTAGAAATGTTCGATGACAAGCAAAATGGCCAAACCACCTCAAATGTCTTTACCGGGGATGCCGTACGTGCACAGCACAACCTGCTCTCACTTCGAGCCGATAAGCTAGAGGGACAGAAGATTGCTTTGCCGCTCACCAAAACCCTGATGCTGACACGGCAGAAGAAAACCCTTTACCTCATTGATATTAACACCAGAGAACGCTGGATCGAAGAAAGTGCATTAAATAAAAAATAATTAATATTAAAAACGAAAATAAGGTTCAAAGTCTAAAGCAAATTTATACTTTGAACCTTTTCTTTAAAAAACCACCTTATGAAATCATTTGTACCATACAGCCCGGAGTCCGACTTTTCAATACATAACATCCCCTTTGGCGTGGCGGTTTTCGATCAGGAATATATCGCGTGCTGCACCCGGATCGGTGATTTGGTGATCGACCTGGCCACCCTTTACGATTATGGTTTCTTCGATGAAATAGAAGGCCTGAACGATAACATATTTGAAGCCTATACCTTAAATGAATTCATTGAGCTAGGCAAGCCGGTCACAAATGCGGTTCGTGTCAAAATCCAGGAACTACTGTTGGAAGATTCTAAACTTTCCAATGACGAAAAGACCAAGGAAGACTGTTTCTTCGATCTTGACCGGGTGAAAATGATGATGCCCCTACATATCCCGAACTATACCGATTTTTACAGCAGCATCGAACACGCGACCAATGTAGGCATGATGTTCCGCGATCCAGCGAACGCGCTTTTACCTAACTGGAAGCACTTGCCGGTAGGTTATCACGGCCGCGCTTCATCCATCGTAGTTTCCGGCAGCGAAATCATCCGTCCGAAAGGGCAAACAAAACCTGCCGATGCGGAAAAACCAGTCTTCGGGCCTACCAAACAGCTCGATTTTGAGCTTGAAATGGCTTTTGTCATCAATAAAAACACCGAAATGGGGGAAAGCATTTCTACCGAAGAAGCTGAGGACGCGATTTTCGGGATGGTTTTATTTAACGACTGGTCCGCACGCGATATCCAAAGTTGGGAATATGTTCCACTCGGACCATTTTTAGGTAAGAATTTCGGTAGTTCCATCTCGCCATGGGTAGTTACACTGGAGGCGCTGGAACCTTTCAGAACAAGTTCACCGCTACAAGACCCTGAAGTTCTTGATTATCTTAAATTTAATGGGAACCGCAATTTCGACATCAATCTACAAGTATTTTTGCAGCCAGAGAATGGAACAGAATGCCTGATCTCGCAAAGCAACTTCAAGTATATGTATTGGAACATGGCACAGCAACTCGCACACCACACAGTCAATGGCTGTAATATTGAAGTGGGCGATGTGTATGCCTCCGGAACTATATCGGGCAGCACGCCGGATTCTTACGGATCGATGCTGGAACTTACTTGGCGTGGCCAGAGACCATTAAAACTGAAGGACGGCCAGGAGCGGAAGTTCATTGAAGATAATGACACGGTGATCATGCGCGGTTACGCTGAGAAAGACGGAATCAGAGTTGGTTTCGGCGAAGTAAGCGGAAAGATCCTGCCGGCAAAAGAGAATGCTTAAAGTAAACATCCAACATGAAAACGATATCCCCCAAAGACTTAAACAACCTACAACTGCAAACGCTGCTGCAAACCGCCATCGCACCTCGTCCCATTGCACTAGCTTCCACAACAGACAAGGCGGGAAACATCAACCTCAGCCCGTTCAGTTTTTTCAACCTGTTCAGTACCAACCCGCCGGTAGTTGTATTTTCCCCCTCAAGAAGAGTACGCGATAATACCACGAAACACACGCTGGAAAACGTTCAGGAAGTTGCGGAAGTAGTCATCGGTATCGTAAATTATCCGATCGTTCAGCAGGTTTCCTTAGCTTCAACCGAATATGATAAAGGAACCAACGAATTTCTGAAAGCTGGGCTTACCATGAAAGACGCTGATCTTGTAAAGCCTAAACTAATTGACGAATGCCCTGTAAACCTAGAATGTAAGGTGGTCGAAATTAAACCCCTGGGAACAGAAGGCGGCGCCGGCAATCTGGTGATTTGTGAAATACTTAAAATTCATGTCCGCGAAGAATATCTGAATGAAGCAGGGACTCTTGATCAGAAGAAACTTGATCTGGTAGCGCGCCTCGGTGGAAACTGGTATTCCCGGAATGATGAAAATAACCTATTTGAAGTGCCTAAGCCTTTGGTGACGAAAGGCATTGGCTTTGATCGTCTGCCCACGGAAATAAGACATTCTAAAATACTTACGGGGAACGATTTGGCTATGCTGGCTAACGTAGAAAGCTTACCCGAGGCGCAGTTTCATAGTGATGAAAATGCACACGCAGCAGCAAAGAAACATCTTGAAAACAACCAACCCGAACTTGCCTGGCAAGTATTGACCGTTAAATAGAAAAGGGAGTGAAAAATCACTCCCTTCTTTTTATTCTTCTTCCTGTTTCAGACTCAAATCTTTGTTAAGGTCTGGGTTCAGTTTTAAGTAACGTTTCTGTTCATTATTCCTTAAGCGTATATTCAGCATTTCCACTGCCAAACTAAATGCAAGACATGAATAGATAATATTCTTGCTCACGTGCTGGTGAATACCTTCGGCCACCAACATCACCCCAATGACTACAAGGAATGATAGCGCCAGCATCTGTAAGCTTGGGTATTTATTAATGATGGCAGAGATTGGCCCGGCAAACGCCATCATAATACCAATAGAAACCACTACAGCAATTATCATCAGCATCACATTATCTACCAGACCTACTGCAGTAAGGATCGAATCAAGCGAAAATACCATATCAATCAATATAATCTGTAAAATGACCATCGTCATCAGTGTTGATGCGGAGGATTTCGGTTTATGGGATTCCTGATGTGGCTGCATTTTCCCATGAATCTCGAAGGTACTTTTACCAATAAGGAAAACTCCACCTACCAACAGTATGATATCTTTCCAGCTAAGAGCCAGCGGCGCATCGGTACCCGGTTCATTAAACCAACTGAGTGTGAGGACAGGATCTTTCAGAGAGATGATCCAATTGATCATCAGTAGCAGAATCACACGGAAGATCATAGCGAAAGCCAAGCCTAAATTAC